>JAOXSD010000206.1 GCA_025800205.1 Silicimonas sp.
GAACAGGCCCCCGGCGCGCTCTCGCTCCTGCAGGACATCGCCGTCGACCTGCCCGCGATCACCCCCGCGCTCGACCAATTGTCCGCCCGCTTCGACGCGCTGAGCGAGGCCGGCGTGAATGTCGACCAGCTTGCCTTCGAGGCCAGCTATGGCCGCACAACCCTCGAATATTACGACGGTTTCGTCTTCGGCTTCTACGCCGAAAGCCGCCCCGATCTGCCCCCCGTCGCCACCGGCGGCCGCTATGACGCGCTGACCCGCGCCATCGGCGGCGGCGAGGGTGTCTCGGCCGTGGGCGGCGTCATCCGTCCGGGTCTTCTGATCGATCTGGGAGGCGCGTCATGAGCCTCAAACTGGGCGTGCCCTCCAAGGGCCGGTTGATGGACAAATGTTTCGACTGGTTCGGGGCGCGCGGTGTCACACTCGGGCGCGCGGGCAGCGACAGGGAATATGCCGGCCGGGTCGACGGCGTCGACGGTGTCGAACTGGTGCTGCTGTCGGCGGGCGAAATCCCCCGCGAACTGGCCGCAGGTCGCATCCATCTGGGTGTGACCGGCATGGATATGGTGCGCGAAAAACTGGCCTTCTGGGACCAGCGCGTCGCCGAGGTCGAACCCTTGGGTTTCGGTCATGCCGATCTGGTGATCGCGGTGCCGGATTTCTGGGTCGATGTGACCACGCTCGACGATCTCGACGAGGTGGCGACCGCCTTCCGCGCCCGCCACGGCCACCGGCTGCGCATCGCCACCAAATACCACCGGCTGATCCGCGATTTCCTGCGCGGTGCCGAGGTGTCGGACTATCAACTGGTCGACAGCCAGGGCGCCACCGAAGGCACGGTGAAAAACCTCACCGCCGAGGCGATTGCCGACATCACCTCTTCGGGCGCGACACTGACCGCGAACCACCTCCGGGTGCTCGATGACGGTCTGGTGCTGGCCTCCCAGGCCGCGCTTTTCAAGACCCGCGCCGAAGTCTGGGATTCCGAAACACGGGCGACCTGGGGCGCGCTGAAAGAGGTGCTCTCGATCGGGTAGGGCGGCTTAGCTGCCTGCTGCCGCCAGTGCCCGGTCGCTGGCCGCCTGCATCGCCGCATAATTCACCAGCGTCACCGGAAGACGTTCGTAATCCACCAACAGATAGCCCGCCGGATGGGGCACCACCGCATGGGCGAAACGCGGATCTTCGACCAGTTCATCGGCCAGCACGCCGACAAACCCCTCCGCCTGTCCGTGATACCGGAACGCATAGAGCCTCAGGCCGTTGTCGAGCGTTTCCAGATACTGGATGTCGGTCTTGAGCGCAGGGTCCGAAGCGTTGCTGACGCTGCCGCCTCCGCCACCTGAGCCGCCACCGGAACCGCCGCTGCCGCCGGATCCGCCACCACCGGCCCCGGCGCTGGTGCTTCCGCCGCCACCGCCATCCGAGGCGGTAATGCCGCCGATGATCACAATGGCCGCAAGGGCGCAGATCTCCGGATTGCGTTCGCAATAGCGCGGTTGGCCATTGGCATCGACACCGCATCCCCCCAGCGCTGTCAGCGCGGCCAAAGCCCCGGCGAGAACCGGCGCCTGTGACAAAACCCCATGACCCATAACATGTCCCCCATCTTAACGGCCCCTCGGGCCATCTTTCGGTCGATAAATGAAGAGCCAAACAGGAAGATTCGCGGTAATCAATTGTTTTCTGGTGGGTTTTTCATTCCGAAAAGGGCGTGGGGCGCTGTGCCCCGCGCCAGAGACTGACGGGGGTCACAACGGTTTATGAGGATCGGCGCTGGGTTGAGCGGGCGCCGCAAGGGGTGAAATTTTCGCTTTGCCAAATGGCAGGAGCGCCGCAGTCGCGGCTGCGCGATCGCGCAAATCGCCGAATCAACGGCGCGGCCATCCTCCTCAGTCCCAGCCGACCCAAAGCCGCTTCGCGCCGATCAGGCTGGCCCCGTCGCCGGTGATCTCGTCGCCATTGATCGCCGCAGCCCCCAGCAGTTCGAACCGGCGCAACATGTCCAGCGCCTGGGCGGCGGTGTTGATCGGGGCGGCCATCTGAAACCCCACGTGGTTGGTGGAGGCGGTGATGATCCGCGCGCCATGGTTTTGCCACATCCATCGGCAATGGGCGACAAACACCGCATTGGGCGCACAGGCGGCATAGGCGCCATGCTGCAACCAGGCGGCGCTTTCCCAGGGCTCCTTCGTGGCGATCATGGCGGCCGCCAGATCCTGCCCCCGGCGCGGGGTGATGTAATCCACCGGATCGGGGAACAGCCCGTCCAGCGCGCCGGCCTCGACCTCCCGGATCACCGCGCGCATCTCGTCAAGCTCGGCCGCCGTGGCGGTGCCCGCGCGGTCCAGTTGTGCCAGTTGCGCGCGCAATTCCTCGGCCAGCGAAAACGCCTCGTCCGGGGCGCCGTCAGCTTCGGAGCTTTCCCCACGGCCGAGTTTTTCGAAAGGCGCCGCAACCAGTTGCAGCACCCGGCTGATCACCCGAGGGGCGCTCAGTTCCACTTCGCGGGGATGTTTGCGCGCGATCCGGTTGGCAAACCAACTTTCCGCATCCAGCGCCCGCGCCTCCGCCAGAATCGCGCGGGGGTTCTCGAACACATCGACATATTCCGCCCATTCGGTGGAAAACACGTCACGGTCGCCAAGATAGACCGGGGTCACCCCGTCGCATTCGGCAATCATGTCATCAAGGGCAGCGTCGGCGTGTTTGGCAGGCACGGTTTCCAGCGGAAACGGGATATCGAGCATCGGGGTCTCACTTCAGATCTTCTGAAGCAGGAATTCCCAAAGGATTTGGGCAAAATCAGGGCGCAGGCGACAGTTCCGTGACGTCTCGCCAATTGTTGCCGATCTGCAGCGGGGTCACGCCACCCGGGGCAGCAGGGCGGCCTCGGCGCGCGTCAGGGCGCGGCGGCTCATCGGCCCGTAGGTCTGCGGATCATAGCTCAGGTCCGGCATCACATCGAAGAGCTTCTGGCGCTGCTCCTCGGCCAGGGCATCCAGCTTGGCAGCGGCGGGATGGAAGCTCTCGGTCTCCACCCCATTGGCCACCAGGATCTCGTGCCGCTCCAGCATCAGATGCACGTAAGTTACTGATTTCGCGCCCATGTCGCGGGCCACCCCATGGCCGTTGACCAGATCGCGCGCAGCGACCAGCACCTCGTCTTCCCCCCAAAGCGCCTGCGCCGCTTCGCCCTGCACCAGCATCCGGTGATCGGGCGAGACCAGGAGATCGCAGCCGGGCTGACCGCCGCCCAAAGCGTTTTCGCGAATGCGCACCGGGCGCAGATCAGGCATGGCATAAAGCCGGGCGCCCGAGACATTGCGGCTGCCGACCCAAAGCACGGGCTGGGCGCCGCTGTCCTTGGTGATCACCTGATCGCCGGCCACCAGATCCTCGACCGCACGCAGGCCTTGCGGGGTTTCCAGCGTGGTGCCGGGCGTGAAACAGACCACCCCTTCGGTGCCTTCCATCAGCCGTGTGGGCAGGGTCGGCGC
The DNA here is from genome assembly GCA_025800205.1 of Silicimonas sp. Taxonomy (GTDB): domain Bacteria; phylum Pseudomonadota; class Alphaproteobacteria; order Rhodobacterales; family Rhodobacteraceae; genus CALKXV01. The sequence continues at coordinate 3,501 of JAOXSD010000206.1, forward strand.
GCTCAGCCCCTGATCGACGAAAACCGGCTGGTCGGGGGGCGGCATGCCGCCGGTGAACATCAACAGCGGGCGCGCGATCTCGGGCATTTCGATCAGCGTCGCCACCCAGGTGGTCTCACCATCGGTCAGGGTGAAGGCCCGGTCGAATTCGGTGCGGTCGTCGGCAAAGGGCATGCGGACGCCTTCCTGGACCAGGGCCCGGGCGACGATGCGCCGCGCACTGGCCGCAGCCCGGGTTCGAAAATCCCCGCGCGGAGCGGTGGGGCCCGACAAGCCGCCCAAAGCGCCATCGATTTGTACCGGAGTGCCGCGCCAGATCCACATCGCACCTTCCTCAAGGGCTGTGACCGGCGCGCCGGACAGCCTGTTGATTTCGGTTTGCGACCAGGAAATGACAAACGTGCCCTGGGGGCCCGTCGCCGTCTTCATACCCTGCCTCGATCGTTTCTTGTTTTCTTTTGCCCAAAGCTATCCACCTTGGCGCGGCGTTCAAAGAAAAAGGTTAACGCGAGCGACAGCGCACAGAAGTTGAGTCCGCGCTGCAACACTGTGCGCATGCAAAAGGGCGCCCGATTTGGGCGCCCCAGGGCAGGTCATGGACCTGTGGTTCAGGCTTTCTTGCGCCGCATCGCAGCCATGCCACCCAGGCCGCCAAGCAGCAGCAGCGCGCTGGCCGGAAGCGGCACGGGCGAGGCGGTGATCTGGTCCTGACCGCTGTTCGAGAAGATCGTGTAGCGGTAGTTGCCGGTCGGCGCCGAGGTCATGCGCAGCAGGTAGTCATTGGCGGTGCCGGTCACATCCGCGGTGGTGTTGTATTTCTTCGAGGACACGCCGGCCACCTGGGCGCGGGTGATCTTGTGATAGCCGTCCAGAACGTTGAACGTGTTGCCGGTTTCGGCGATCACTTCCCAAAGGGCCAACTGGAAGGCCGAGGCGGTCTTGGCATCCTTCACCTCGCCATAGGCGGCGTTGAACAGCTTGTCGATATTGGCCGAAACGCTGGCCTTCTCGGTCACGGTGAAATCCTTCTTCAGGTCCAGGAACACGCCGGGCTGGATGCAGAAGGTGATGAAATCATTGATGCTGTCGGTCAGGCGGAACGCGCCGGCGGTGCCTTTGTAGGTCGTGCCGCCCATCACGCGGGTGATGTAGGACTTCCAGTTTTCCGAGCCATAGGTGTTGCCGGAAACCTGGCGGTCCAGGTCAACGGTCTTGGCTTCCGCGGCACCGGCGGACAGGGCAACGGTGGCAACGAACGCGGCGGCGATGGTTTTTGCGAAACGCATGATACTGATCCAATCTTTACTCACTTGGGGTCCGGATCAACTCCGGGTGAGCAACTTGTAGTGAGTCGCGGCCCCTGCGGGAAGCAAATCCTGTAAAAACCCCTGACTCACGGTAAATTCGTTTCGCTTGTGGAAACAGTGCCTTAATCCTGCCGAATTGTGGACGTTCCGCCGACGTCAAGCGCGCAATTCTGCCCGAATCCCCCGCCTATTCCGTGGCTTGGTCGCAGCTCTTCCGCTCGATGATCTCCACCGGCAGCGCCACCGAAGCCGGGCGCATGCCGCTCTGCAGCCATTCCACCAGGGCGGCCCCCGCGCGATTGCCCATGTCCTCGACACTCAGCCGCACGCTGGTCAGGGCCGGTGCGGTGAAGCGCGAGCCGGGCAGGTTCTCCATGCCGATCACCGACATGTCCCCGGGCACCCGCCGCCCCGCCGCCAAAAGCCCGCTCAGCGCCCCATGGGCGATCACATCGGAGAAACACAGGGCGGCGCTGATGCCGACCCCGCCCTCCGGCAGCCGGGCAATGCCGCGATAGCCGCCCTCGGTCGACAGCGGCGTCTCTATATAATGGAACTCCAGATCGTCCCCGCGCTCCTCCAGCGCCGTCTTGCGGAACCGCATCCGGTCGTTCTGGGCCACCGGCCCGTGCAGCACCGCGATCCGGCGATGGCCCAGCCCGGCGAGGTAATCGGCGGCCAGATGGGCAGCGGCGGCATTGTCATAACCGATGGTCGGCAGAACATGCTGCGGATCGTGGGCGGAAATCGCCACCACCGGGATCTGGGTGCGGTCGATCAGATCGTAAAGCTCGGGATCATGGGTCAGCCCGACCACCACCAGCGCCTCGGCGCCCAGTTCCGCCATCTGTTGCGCCCGGTCCCGTTCGATCTCGGGATCATCGCCGGTCTGGGCCACCATCAGCGACAGATCTTCTTCGGCCAGCCGCGCCTCCAGCCCGTTGACCACCCTTGCATAGATCGCATTGTCGAGGGTGGGCAGCAAAGCGGCCACCGTGCCCGAGCGGCCCCGGTTCATCGCCCGCGCCGCCGCCGAAGGGAAGAATTTCAGCTCCGCAATCGCCGTCTCGACCCGGTGCCGGGTCTCCGGGGCCACCTTTTCGGGCGCGTTCAGCACCCGGCTGACCGTGGCGACCGAGACCCCGGCCTTTGCCGCCACATCGCGCAGATTGGCCCGCTTTCTGGTCTCGTCCAGCCCCATGCCTCTCTCTATAGCGGAAGTTCTTGACATGTGTAACCGGTTACAATCAGAATGTAACAGGTTACATCAGGGAAAGTTGCCGGAAATGCTGCTGGGGGCGCCGCGCTTGGAATTCACGAATGTCGGGGCGCGCACACGGGCCCGGTCCTTTCCCGGCTTCCCCGACGCTCAGGTCGAACGCCACCGGCTGCCGCCGCGCGGCGCGCTGAGCTTCCGGCTTGAGCCGGGCGACCTCCTGTCGGTCACCGGCGGCCCCGTCGCCCTCATTGTGCGGGACGGGCAGGGGCGGGAGGCCGCACCCGCGCTCGGCCTCACCGCCGACCAGCCCCTGAGTGCACTTCCCGCCGACACCGGCCCGGTCGCCGGATGGGCCCGGGCCCGCGGCCTTGATCCCGACACCCTCCGCGCCGCCCTGCTGCCCGCCGAAGCGCCCCTTGTCTTCAAATCCGCCACGCCGCTGCACATCTGGGCGCTGCTGCCCGCCGCCGATCCGGTCGCGGGCGTTCCCACCGGCGATGCCCGGCTCGAGATCAGCCGCGCCAGCGCCGGCCCGCATTTGCCCGACCCGCTCGGTCCGGTTCTCGAGGAATTCACCGTCCCGCGCGGCACCGCCCGCGCCTATCCCCTCGCCAAGGGCCAATACCTGCAGATCATCGATGTCGAAGGTCAGCAATGCTCCGACTTCACCGCCTTTTCCGCCCGCGCCCTGGCCGAGGGTCAGGCTTCGATGATCGACGCCACCGCCACCCGCTCGATGGTGCGCCGCGCCTATCCCGGCCCCGGCCTGTTCGACAAGTTCTACGACCGCGACATGGGCCCGATGCTGCAGGTCATCCAGGACACCTGCGGGCGCCATGACACGTTCGGGCTGGCCTGCACCGCGCGCGGCTATGAAGAGCGCGGCTTCCCCGGCCATGTGAACTGCTCCGACAATATCTCGATGGCCCTCGCCCCCCATGGCATCGCCGCGCGCCCGGCCTGGCCTGCGATCAATTTCTTCTGGAACACCTGGGTCGATCCGCAGACACACCACCTCTTGACCGAGGAAAGTCATTCCCGCCCCGGCGATTACGTGCTGATGCGCGCGCTCGAGGATCTGGTCGCGGTCTCCACCGCCTGTCCCGACGATATCGACCCGATCAATGGCTGGAACCCCACTGACGTGCATGTGCGGATCTACGCCCCCGCCCTGCAGGCGCCCCGCGCCATCGCCCACCGCGTGAAAGAGGATGCCGCGATGAAACTGAGCCGCGAAAGCGCCTTCCATCCCCGCACCTCCGCCCTGACCCGGGATTTCGCCCCCGCCCGCGACCTCTGGCTGCCGCAAAGCTATCCCGCCACCGGCACGCTGGGCGAATACTGGGCCTGCCGCGAGCGCGTCACCCTCCAGGATATGTCCGCCCTGCGCAAATACGACATCGCAGGCCCCGACGCCGAAACGCTGCTGCAACAGCTCCTCACCCGCGATCTTTCCCGCCTCGCCCAATGGCGCGGCACCTATGGGCTGATCTGCGACGACACCGGCGCGGTGGTCGATGACGGCACGCTCTTCCGGCTTGCACCGCACCTCTTCCGCTGGTGCTGCGGCTCGGAAGAAAGCGCCCGCCGGATCGAGGCGCTGGCCGAGGCCCAGGGCCTCCAGGCCAGGCTCACCGACATGAGCGAAGCGCTGGTGAACCTCGCCCTGCAGGGGCCGAAGTCACGGGACGTGCTGGCAGAAATCACCTTCACGCAACCCCATGTGCCGGGGCTCGAACAGATGAAATGGTTCGGCGTCACCATCGCCCGGCTGAACGACCGCGAAGGGCTGCCCTTCATGCTGTCGCGCAGCGGCTACACGGGCGAACTCGGATACGAACTTTTCTGTGCCCGTGATGATGCCCTTGCCCTTTGGGATGCGCTGATGGTGGCGGGCGCGGCCCATGGCATCTCGCCCATGGGCGGTGCCGCGCTCGAAACCATCCGGATCGAAGCCGGGCTGGCCGCCGCGGGCGCCGAATTTGGCCCCGGCATCGACGCCCATGAGGCCGGTCTCGGCTTTGCTGTCGACCTGCGCAAACCCGCTTTCACCGGGCGCGCCGCGCTCGAACGCAATGCCCGCGATCCGCGTCGCCTGCTCAAGGGGCTGCTCTTTGAAGGCGATGACGTGCCGCTCGCCGGTGCGTCCGTCTTTGCGGGCGAACGCCCGGTCGGCCATGTGACCTCCGCCACCCGCTCCCCCAGCCTCGGGCGCGGCATTGCCATGGCGCGGCTTGCGGTGGAGCATGCCGAACCCGGCGCGACACTCGAGGTCGGCATGATGGACGGTCACATGAAACGCCTGCCCGCCACATTGTGCGAAGTGCCCTTCATCGATCCGAAACGGGAAAGGGCGCGCGCATGACACGCTCACCCCGTCAAAAGCCCGCCGCGCGTTTCGAGAAAGCCCCAGAGGCTCCGCGTCACCCGGTTGCTCCGCGCCTCGTTGCGGTAAAGCCGGATCTCCAGCGGCACATCCCAGGCCGGATCACCTGTCGGCACCAGGAGCTTTGCCGCCAGATCGGGCGCCACCACGCTTTCGGGCAGCCAGGCCACACCATCGCCCGCATGAGCCCGCATCCGAAGCGCGCCGGCCATGGAATTTTCATAGACCACCTGCAGCCGGTCGTTCAGCCCGTGGCGGGTGAAGACCGGCTCCAGCAGCGTGGAAATCGGTGCCGAGGAGCCGAAGCGCAGAAAGGGCAGGGGGGTGTCGCCGAACCGGTGCAGCGGCGCGCCATCGGGCCCCGGCTTGCTCACCGGGATCAGCCGGTCGCGGCCAATCAGCAGGGACGAAAAACCCCGGGTTTCAGCGCCATAGGCGACGACAAAATCCACATCCCCTTCGGCCAGATCCTGCAGACAATTCGGCAGATCATCGGCCCGCAGCCGCGACAGAATCGGACCATAGGCTTCCTCCAGCGCCTGCAGCCAGGCCGGGTAGAACCGCCAGCCGATGGAATGCTGCGCCCCGAAGGTGACCACATATTGATCGGGCAGCGCCTGGGCTTCGCGGATCTGACTGCGCGCATGTTCGATATGGGCGAGGCCCTGCAGCCCCGCTTCCAGCATCTGCGCGCCCGCCTCGGTCAGCCGCACCGGTTGGCGCGACCGGTCCACCAGAAGCACCCCCGCCCAGGCCTCCAACCCCTTGATGCGGCGGGAAAAAGCGGGCTGACTAAGGTTGCCCGCCTGAGCCGCCTGAGAGAAGTTTCCGGTTTCGCGCAGGCGTTCCAGATCGCGGAAGAGAGTCATGTCCATGACGGGAGCATAATGCAAAACTTGCATAATGCCATTCTCACATGACATTGGAGACCCGCGCCAACTTGCCCCAGACTGACCCCGGCACAGGTCACGAGGAGAGCACCATGGCAGACACCGCAACTTTGACACGCGACGAAGCACGGATCGATTTCGACCGTTTCCCGCGCACGGCTCTCTGCCATCAGCCGACCCCGATCGAAGCCATGCCGCGCCTTTCGGCCCATCTGGGTGGGCCTGATCTCTTTATCAAACGCGACGATTGCACCGGGCTCGCGACAGGCGGCAACAAGACCCGCAAGCTCGAGTTTCTTGTCGGTGCCGCACTCGCCGAAGGCGCCGACATGCTGGTCATCCAAGGGGCCGTTCAATCGAACCATGTGCGCCAGACCGCAGCGGCGGCGGCGAAGATGGGGATGAAATGCCACGTGGTGCTGGAACGCCGGGTGCCCGGCCGCGATC
>JAOXSD010000007.1 GCA_025800205.1 Silicimonas sp.
AACTACCGCCCGCAGTTCTACTTCCGGACCACGGACGTGACCGGCACCGTTCAGCTGCCCTCGGGCACCGAGATGGTGATGCCGGGCGACAACCTGAAGTTCGAAGCCGAACTGATCTACCCGATCGCCATGGAAGAAGGCTTGCGCTTCGCCATCCGCGAAGGCGGCCGGACCGTCGGTTCGGGCGTTGTGTCCAAAATCATCGAGTGACGACGGCTTCGCCGTCGCGTCCCGGATTTCCGGGACAGAATAAAAACCAAGTTCGACGTGGAGGCCCTTTGGCCTCCACCTCTCAACAGAAGGAAGAACGACAATGGCAGTTGCCAGTCAGAACATCCGGATCCGCCTGAAGGCGTTCGATTACCGCGTGCTCGATGCGTCGACGCAGGAAATCGTCAACACCGCCAAGCGCACCGGCGCGCAGGTGCGCGGCCCGATCCCGATGCCGAACAAGATCGAGAAGTTCACGGTTCTCCGTGGTCCGCACGTCGACAAGAAGTCGCGCGACCAGTTCGAGATCCGCACCCACAAGCGCCTTCTCGACATCATTGACCCGACGCCGCAGACCGTGGACGCGCTGATGAAGCTCGACCTCGCCGCCGGCGTGGACGTCCAGATCTCGGTTTAAGGAGGGCTACCCATGTTGCGCTCCGGCGTTATTGCAAAAAAGGTGGGCATGACCCGTCTGTTCATGGAGGACGGCAAGCAGATTCCTGTGACCGTGCTCCAGCTCGACAAACTCCAGGTGGTCGCTCAGCGCACCGCCGAGAAGGACGGCTATTCGGCGGTTCAGCTTGGCGCGGGCACGGCGAAGGCCAAGCGCGTCAGCCAGGCCATGCGTGGTCACTTTGCTGCCGCGAAAGTCGAACCCAAGCGGAAGATCGCGGAATTCCGCGTTGACCCCGAGAACCTGATCGAAGTGGGCGCCGAAATCTCGGCCGACCATTACGCGGAAGGCCAGTTCGTGGATGTCTCCGGCACCTCGATCGGTAAAGGCTTTGCCGGTGCCATGAAGCGGCACAACTTCGGCGGTCTGCGCGCCACGCATGGTGTGTCGATCTCGCACCGTTCGCACGGCTCGACCGGTCAGTGTCAGGATCCGGGCCGCGTGTTCAAGGGCAAGAAAATGGCCGGGCACATGGGTGCCGCTGCCGTGACCACCCAGAACCTTCAGGTCGTGCGCACCGATGCCGACCGGGGCCTGATCATGGTCAAGGGCGCGGTTCCGGGCTCGAAAGGCGGCTGGGTGACGATCAAGGACGCGGTGAAAAAGCCGATCCCTGAAAACGTGGTCCTGCCTGCTGCTCTGAAATCCGCTGATGCGGGTGCTGCCACCGAGGCAGAACCGGCAGAAGCCGAGAAGAAGGATGGCGAGGAATGAAACTCGACGTGATCAAACTGGACGGCGGCAAGGCCGGCTCGGTCGATCTGGGCGATGAGATCTTTGGTCTCGAACCCCGTGCCGACATTCTGCACCGTGTCGTCCGCTGGCAGCGCAACAAGGCCCAGGCCGGGACCCACAAGGTCAAGACGCGCTCGGAAACCAGCTATTCCACCAAGAAGATCTATCGCCAGAAGGGCACCGGTGGCGCCCGTCACGGCGACCGCAACGCGCCGATCTTCCGCAAAGGTGGGATCTACAAGGGCCCGACACCCCGGAGCCATGGTCACGACCTGACCAAGAAGTTCCGCAAGCTGGGTCTGAAACACGCCCTGTCGTCGAAAGCGGCCACCGGTGATCTGGTGATCGTGGATGCGGCAACCCTGGCAGACGCCAAGACCGGCGCTCTGGCCAAACAGGTCAAGGACCTGGGCTGGAAGCGCGCGCTGGTCATCGACGGTGCCGAAGTGGATGCGAATTTCGCAGCCGCCGCGGCCAACCTTTCGGGCGTCGATGTGCTGCCGTCCATGGGCGCCAATGTCTATGACATCCTGAAAAGTGACACGCTGGTGATCACCAAGGCAGGGGTCGAAGCTCTGGAGGCCCGGTTGAAATGAGTGCGACAGCAGAACAATACGATGTGATCCGCAAGCCGGTCATCACCGAGAAAGCCACCATGGCGTCGGAAAACGGCGCAGTGGTTTTCGAAGTGGCGATCGACAGCACCAAACCCCAGATCAAGGCCGCCGTCGAGGCGCTCTTCGGGGTCAAGGTCAAGGCGGTCAACACGACGATCACCAAGGGCAAGGTAAAGCGGTTCCGCGGCCAGCTGGGCAAGCGGAAGGACGTGAAAAAGGCCTATGTGACCCTCGAAGAGGGCAACACGATCGACGTGTCCACCGGGCTCTGAGTTTCGGGTTGGAGAGAGATTGAGAAGGGCGGGGATTTCCCCGCCCTTTTGCTTTGCGCCGTCAGGGCGTGTCGGCGGCGTGGTCCTTGAGGATCTGCAGGGGCACGATGTCGAGGGCGCGCTCGTGGGTCGCGGCAAGGCGGACCTGGGGTCCTGCACCTTCCTCGGCGGCCTGAAGGAAGCGCCCGGCGCAGAGGCACCAGCAATCGCCCGGTTTCAGGCCCTGAAACAGGTATTCGGGCCGGGGTGTCGAGAGGTCGTTGCCGACATATTTCGAGAAGGCGAGGAACTCGGCCGTCATGATCGCGCAGACCGTGTGGCTGCCCTGATCCTGAGCGCAGGTGTTGCAGACGCCGTCGCGGAAGTAGCCGGTGACGGGGGCGGTGGAGCAGGGCTCCAGTGGCGCGCCCAGCACGTTGACAGAAGGGTCTTTGTCCATGGGGCCAAGGTAACCCGTCCGGGGGGGAGTTCAATCCCAGGCGATCCAGCGGCCGTGGAAATCGGCCCGGCCAAGGGGCTCCGTCCGGCCTTCGGGCCAATGGGTGAGGGTGACGGCGGTGCCTTTGCCGCCATCGGCTTCCATGGCGAGCTCAACTAGCGGTGTTGCGGCATGTGCCATGGCGCGGCGGGCGGTTTCGGCGGTGGCGGGCAGGAAATATTGCCAGGCGACGCTGTGCATGACGACCCTGAGGTGATCCGTCGCCCGGGCGGAGAGCGCGGCGGCGAGCCAGTCGCCGGCGTCGCCTTTGGCGATCCTGACCGGGCGCCGGGCCGCCTGGGCAAAGCCTGCTTCGGTCAGGCTGCGGCGGTGGGGCTGGTCGGGCCAGAGATAGGAGAGAAGGCGCAGGCGGGCGTCGGGGTCCGCCGGATCGATGGGCGCGAGATCCACGCCTGTGCGGGATGCGACCTTCGGCAATTGCGCAGGCGGCAGGGGCCCTTTCCAGTCGGGCGTCAGCACGACCTCGGCCCTGTCGGGGCCGAGGCTGCGCCCGGGCAGGTCCAGCCGGTAGGCGTCGCATTGCAGATTCAGCCCGGCGCTGGCCCCCAGTTCGAGCAGCGCAACCTCTTGATCCGGATACCGTTTCGCGATCTCGGCGAGACCGGCGATCAAAACGGCCGAGCGGCGGATCTCATTGGTCTGGGGCGCCCGGGTCAGCCAATCGAGAAGCCGCGCCTCATGGGTGACAAGCGCGTCTTCGACGGCGGTCCAGAGGGCGTCGTCCTGCGCGTCATGGGGCGGGTAGACCGCCTCCAGCGCCAGCCCTTCGAGCTTGAGCGCGTGCAGCGCGCCCGCCAGCCGCAGGGAGATGCTGTCGGCGCTGATACCGGGGTCGCCGGGCCAGTTGAGGAGGCGCGCGCCGACGGCGGTGTCACCGCTCAGCCGCTCGGCGCAGAGCGTCATCAGACGCCCCATGAAGGGCGAGCCGAGCGCGGTGCAGGCCCGGGCCTGGGCGCGAAACACCTCGCGGGGGGTCATTTGAACTTGTCGACGAGTTTCTGCAGCGGCGAGCGGGTGTCTTCCGGCTCCACCGGGGCCGGTTTGGCCTTGGGCGCGGCGGGCTTGGCCTCGGCCTTTTTCTTTGGCGGCTTCATCCGCAAGGCCACCGCGTTCTGGAACCTGCCGGTGTCGCCCGCGATCAGCGCCTCGGCCCCGTCGGCCATGCCGTCGAGCATCGGCACCAGCCAGTCGTGATCGGCCTTGGCGAAATCCTTGAGCACATAATGGGGCACCGCATCCTTGTGGCCGGGATGGCCGACACCGATGCGGATGCGCCCATAGCTGTCGCCGATATGGGCATGGAGCGAGCGCAGCCCGTTGTGGCCGGCATGGCCGCCCCCGGATTTCACCCGCAGCTTTCCCGGTGCCAGGTCGATTTCGTCATGAAAGACCCAGATATCGGTGGGCGCGAGCTTGTGAAAGTGCACCGCCTCTCCCACCGATTGGCCGGACTTGTTCATGAAGGTTTCGGGCTTGAGCAGCATCACCTTTTCGCTGCCCAGACGCCCCTCGCTGACCAGCCCCTGGAACTTGCCGCGCCAGGGGCCGAAGCCATGGACCTCCGCAATCCGGTCGAGCGCCATGAAACCCACATTGTGGCGGTTGCCTGCATATTTGGCCCCGGGATTGCCGAGGCCGACAAGGAGGATCATGGGTCGTGCTCCTTATCGTCTTATCGTCCGACACCCGAGAAGGTGCGGCGCTGGTCCGGACCGGTGCCCAGCCAGCCGCGTGTGACACGGGCCAGATGGTTCACGATCCGCACCCGTTGGGTGTCGCCATTCAGCGCCGCGGTCACCGCCGCGGCCCCCACATAGGCCTCCAGATCAGCGTCGACCGATTCCGCCGTGGTCAGTTTTGCGCCGGTGGCATTGTCGATCACCTGGGTGATGTAGCGGATGTTATGCACCGCGCCCGGCGCCCGGGCCACCGATCGGGGGGTCACCGCGTGGAACCGTTTGACTTCCACCGCGATGGTGACGGGCCGCTTGCCCTTCAGACCGGCGGAGCCTTTGGTGATCCCTTCATCCACGAGCCGCGCCACCTGCGCCCGGCGGTCGCCAAACGGCTCCCCATGCCAGACGATATCGGCATTCGGCGCATAGGTATCCGCATTGGAGACCGTCAGCGATTTCGGAACCGCCACGGTCACATTGGTGACCTTCCAGTTCTGCGACGTGGAGAGATCCACACCGTCTTCATAGTCAACTTCCCAGCCGCCCGAACAGCCGGCAAGAAACAGGGCGGCGCCGCCCAGAAGTAGAGTCCGTCGAAACATGCTGCACCTCTTTGGGGTTTCAGTGCTGGTCGTTCACCTTTTGCAGATAAACGTGAAGATTTCCATATGCGTCATGCGCGACCCGGGGTCAAAACCGCCCGAATTCAGGCGGAGCCTTGCCGGAATGGCGCGAAAAGCGCTCGCGCTGGGGGGGGAGCTGTGTCAGTCTTCGGCCATGGTTTTGCGCGGATTTGCACTGGCCCTGATGCTGATGGTTCCCGCCGCCGAGGCGGAGGCGGAGGCGATCCGGCGGGCCTGTTTGAAATCGGATCGCGGCGGCGGCCAGGCGCGGCTGTGCCGCTGCATTCAGGGGGTGGCGGACCGGGCGCTTTCGCGGCGGGATCAGAAACGTGTGTCGCGGTTTTTCCGCGACCCGGACGAGGCGCAGCGGGCCCGTCGCTCGGACCGACGCCGCGACGAGGTATTCTGGGATCGCTACGCCCGGTTCGGTGCTCTCGCCGAGAAGAGTTGCACTCAGTGACATTGGCGGTTTCAGCCGGTTTTCTTTTTCAAAGCAAGGATTTGGAGGTGAGATGGGGGCTCCATCAGAGCGGCCGGAAAGGCCGGGAAAGATCGTCATTCTGACCGGCGCGGGTGTGTCCGCGGAAAGTGGGCTGGGCACGTTTCGCGACAAGGGCGGGGTCTGGACGAAGTATGATCTGAACGAGGTGGCAACGCCTGACGGTTTCGCCCGTGACCCGGCCAAGGTGCATGATTTCTACAACGCCAGGCGCGCCAATGCCGCCGGCGCCCGCCCCAATGCGGCCCATGGGGCGCTGGCCCGGCTGCAGGCGGAATATCCCGGCGAAGTGGTGCTGATCACCCAGAATGTGGACGCGCTGCACGAGGCTGCAGGGGCGCGGGCGATCCATATGCACGGGCGGCTGGACGAGGCCTGTTGCGCCGCCTGCGGGGCGGTCTGGACCGCGCCTTTGCAGATGTTTCCGCAGGACCCCTGCCCGGAATGTGGTGCGCAAGAAACGCGACCCAATATCGTCTGGTTCGGTGAAATACCCCAGGAACTGGACACAATCGCCCTGCATCTGGAAGGCGCCGATCTCTTCGCCGCCATCGGCACCAGCGGCCAGGTCTACCCGGCGGCGGGATTCGTGGAGGAGGCGACGCGCTGGGGCGCGCGCACGGTGGAACTGAACCTGGAGCCCTCCGATCTGGCCCGGCTTTTTGACGAACAGATCGGCGGCCCGGCCTCGGAAAGCGTGCCCGCCTGGGTGGATCGCCTGCTCGGATGAGCGGGCATCTTGCACCCCCCGGCCACCCGCGTTAGAGACCGGCAGCTTAAGAAAACGTGGAACACATGCCTCTTCTGGTGATGAAATTCGGCGGCACCTCGGTCGCCTCGCTGGACCGGATCCGCCGGGCCGCGAAACGGGTCGGCCGCGAGGTGGCCAATGGCTATGACGTGATCGTCATCGTCTCGGCCATGTCCGGGAAAACCAATGAATTGGTGGGCTGGGTCGAAGAGACCTCGACCCTGTATGACGCCCGCGAATATGACGCGGTGGTGTCGTCGGGCGAGCAGGTGACCGCCGGTCTGATGGCGCTGACGCTGCAGGAAATGGACGTGCCCGCCCGGTCCTGGGCCGGATGGCAGGTGCCGCTCAAGACCGACAGTGCCCATGCGGCCGCTCGGATCGAGGAGATCGGCACCGAGAACATCAACGCCAAGTTCGGCGAAGGCATGCGCGTGGCGGTGGTCGCGGGGTTCCAGGGGATTTCGCCCGAGGGCCGGATCACGACGCTGGGGCGCGGTGGCTCGGACACGACGGCGGTGGCTTTTGCGGCGGCCTTCGGGGCCGAACGCTGCGATATCTACACCGATGTGGACGGGGTCTATACCACCGATCCCCGGATCACCGCGAAGGCGCGCAAGCTTGACAAGATCGCCTTTGAGGAAATGCTGGAACTCGCGTCCTTGGGCGCCAAGGTACTGCAGACCCGGTCGGTGGAACTGGCCATGCGCTACAAGGTGCGCCTGCGGGTGCTGTCGAGTTTCGAGGAATATGATGAAAACGCAGGCACGCTGGTCTGCGCGGAGGAAGAGATCATGGAAAGCAAAGTGGTGGCCGGTGTCGCCTTTGTCCGCGACGAAGCCAAGATGACCCTTCTGTCGGTGGCCGACCGCCCCGGCATCGCAGCCGCGATCTTTGGCCCCTTGGCCGATGCCGGTGTCAACGTGGACATGATCGTGCAGAACATCTCGGAAGAGGGTCGCACCGACATGACGTTTTCGCTGCCCGTCAATCAGGTGGCCCGCGCCGAAGCGGCGATGGAAGACATCAAGGCCAAGGGCGAGGTGAACTACGCCGAGCTGGTCACCGATGAAGAGGTCGCCAAGGTTTCGGTCGTGGGCATCGGCATGCGCAGCCATGCGGGTGTTGCCTCGCGCATGTTCAAAGCACTCCATGACGAGGGCATCAACATCAAGGTGATCACCACCTCCGAGATCAAGGTCTCGGTGCTGATCGACCGGAAGTACATGGAGCTGGCCGTGCAGGCGCTCCATGATGCGTTCGAGCTGGAGAAGGCGGCCTGAGCGGAAACGCCCTTATTTTCAGCGCTTTGAAACTTCGCCCGATCTGACGCCGGGTCGGGCCCTATTTCTCGTTTTGTTCGCGTCATATCTGTGGTCTATTCGGTTCCGGAGGGCGGCGAAGCCGCAGACAACAGGGCGGAAGCGCGATGGCAGACCAGACGGAGAGCGAAAGTCGCAAACTGCTGCGCCGCCTCCGCGATTCCATGGCCGAGGAAAGTGCCGGCCAGGAGCGGCTGAACCACATCACCCAGATCATCGCCGAGGAGATGCGCACCGAAGTGTGCTCGATCTACCTGTTCCGCGATGCCGAGACACTTGAGCTTTGTGCCACCGAAGGTCTGAACCCGGATTCGGTTCATCAGACCCGGATGCGCCTGGGCGAAGGTCTGGTGGGCCGCGTCGCGCGGTCCGGCCGGGTGGTGAACGAGGCCGATGCGCCTTCGGCAAAGGGCTTCCGCTACATGCCGGAGACCGGTGAAGAGGTGTTCCCCTCCTTCTGCGGCGTGCCGATCCAGCGTCTGGGCGAAGGGCTCGGCGTGTTGGTGGTGCAGTCGCGCGAGGCCCGCGCCTTCTCCGAAGACGAGGTTTATGCCCTAGAAGTGGTCGCCATGGTGCTGGCCGAAATGGCCGAGCTGGGCGCCTTCGTCGGCGAGGGCGAGGCGCTCAGGGCGCGCCACACCAACCCGATGCTGTTCAAGGGCGGGATCGGTCAGGAGGGGGTGGCGGAAGGTCACGTCTATCTCCATGAACCGCGCGTGGTGGTCACCAACCCTGTGGCGGACGATCCCGAGGCCGAGGTGGAGCGTCTGCGCGCGGCGGTGGACACGCTTCGGGTGTCGGTCGATGACATGCTCAAATCGGTGAGCACGGATGCGGTCGACAAGGATCAGCGCGAAGTGCTGGAAGCCTTCCGCATGTTCGCCAATTCCCGGTCGTGGCTGCGCCGGATGGAGGAGGACATTGCCGCCGGTCTGTCGGCCGAGGCGGCGGTCGAAAAGGAACAATCCACCGCGCGGCGCCGGTTGGGGCAATCGTCGGATGCTTACCTGCGGGAACGTCTTCAGGATCTCGACGACCTGTCGAACCGGCTGTTGCGCATTCTGACCGGGCAGGGGGTCGATGCCGCCGACATGCCCGAGGATGCGGTGCTGGTGGCGCGCAATATCGGCCCCGGCGAATTGCTGGATTACGGGCGCGGCAAGCTGCGCGCGCTGGTGCTGGAACAGGGCTCGGTCGGCTCGCATGCCGCCATCGTGGCGCGGGCCTGGGCGATCCCGCTTCTGGTTCATGTGGGCGATCAGATCACCAATGAGGCGCTGAACGGCGATTACATTCTGGTCGATGGCGATCAGGGGATTGCCCATCTGCGCCCCGATGAATCCGTGGTCACCGCCTTCCGCGACAAGATCGCCATGCAGGCGGAGGCGCAGAAACGCTATGCCGGGCTGCAATCCCTGCCCGCGCAATCCACCGATGGCACGGTGATCTCGCTCAACATGAACGCGGGGCTGATTGCCGAGCTGCCGTCACTGGCCGGTTCCGGGGCCGAGGGCGTGGGCCTGTTCCGGACCGAGTTGCAGTTTCTGGCCCGGTCCCGGGTGCCGCGCCGGGCCGAGCTGGCTGGGATCTATTCGCGGGTGCTGGATGCGGCCGATGGCAAGCGCGTGGTGTTCCGCACGCTGGATATCGGGTCGGACAAGGTGCTGCCTTACATGAAGCGCGAGGACGAGCCGAACCCGGCGCTGGGCTGGCGCGCGATCCGGGTCGGGCTCGACAAACGCGGCGTGATGCGGATGCAGTTGCAGGCGCTCATTCGCGCTGCTGCCGGTCGGCCGCTGTCGGTCATGTTCCCCTTCGTCGCGCAGTTCGAGGAATTCAAGGAAGCCCGCCAGCACGTCTTTGACGAGTTGGAGCGCGAGGACAAGCTGGGGCATGCGCTGCCCGAAAAGGTCGAAATCGGCGCCATGCTGGAAACGCCGTCTCTGGCCTTTGCACCTCGGCAATTCTTTGAAATGGCGGACTTTATTTCCATCGGCGGCAATGATCTGAAGCAGTTCTTCTTTGCTGCCGACCGGGAAAACGAACGGGTGCGTCGCCGCTATGACACGCTGAATGTCAGTTTCATGACCTTCCTTGGTCAGATCGCGGATCGTTGCGCGGAAAGCGAAACGCCGGTGTCCTTTTGTGGCGAGGATGCGGGCCGGCCCATCGAGGCCATGTGTTTCGCCGCCATGGGCCTGCGCTCGCTTTCCATGCGACCGGCCTCCATCGGGCCGGTGAAGCATCTGTTGCGTCGGGTCGATCTGGGCGAGGTGCGCGAGGTGATCCGCGAGGGCTGCGAAAGCGGCGAGCAATCGGTGCGCGGTCATGTGATGGACTGGCTGCGCCGCACCGCCTGACGCAAAACGCCCGCCAGAGGCGGGCGTTGCGGCTGTTTCAAGACCGATGATCTCAGGCGTGGATCGGCCCGTCACCGCAGGCGAGCGCTGCTTCGCGCACCGCTTCCGAATAGGTCGGGTGGGCGTGACAGGTGCGGGCCAGATCCTCGGCGGCAGCCCCGAATTCCATCGCCACGCAGATCTCGTGGATCAGGTCACCGGCCATCGGGCCGATGATATGGGCGCCCAGAATGCGGTCGGTGCTTTTGTCGGCGAGGATCTTGACGAACCCGTCGGCGGCGAAATTGGCCTTGGCGCGCCCATTGCCCATGAAGGAGAACTTGCCGACCTTGTAGTCGCGGCCCGCTTCCTTCAGCGCCTCTTCGGTCAGCCCCACATTGGCCACCTCGGGATGGGTGTAGATCACGCCGGGGATCACGTCGTAATTCACATGGCCCGCTTGCCCCGCGATCCGTTCGGCCACCGCCATGCCTTCGTCTTCGGCCTTGTGGGCCAGCATCGGGCCATCGGTGGCATCCCCGATTACCCAGATGCCGTCCACATTGGTCTTGCCATGGCCATCGGAGCCGACAACGCCGCGATCCGACACCTGCACGCCGACGCCTTCGAGACCGAGACCTTCGGTGTAGGGGCGGCGACCGGTGGCGACCAGAACCGTGTCGGCCTCCAGCTCATGGGTGCTCTCGTCCTTGCGGAGCTGATAGGTGACCTTGGCCTTGGTCTTGGTCGCGTCCACCTTCTGGACGGCGGCACCCATGACGAATTTCATGCCTTGCTTTTTCAGCGTCCGCTGGAAGGTCTTCTGGATCTCGCCATCCATGCCCGGGGTGATGACGTCGAGGAATTCGACCACGGTCACCTCGGTGCCCAGACGGTTGTAGACCGAGCCCAGTTCCAGCCCGATCACGCCCGCACCGATCACTACCATCTTTTTTGGGATCTTCGGCAGCTCCAACGCGCCGGTGGAGGTCACGACGACCTTTTCATCCACCTCGACACCGGGGAGCGACGACGGTTCCGAGCCGGTGGCGATGACGATATGCTTGGCCTCATGCACCTCGTCACCGACCTTGACCTTGCCCGGTGCGGTGATCGTGCCCCAGCCTTTCAGCCAGTCGACCTTGTTCTTCTTGAACAGGAATTCGATGCCCTTGGTGTTGGCGTCGATCGTGTCTTGCTTGTAGCCCTTCATCGCCGCCCAATCGACCTTGGGTTTGGCGACATTGAGGCCCATCTTGGCAAAGTTGGTTTCGCTTTCATGGAGCATCTCGGTCGCGTGCAACAGCGCCTTCGACGGGATGCAGCCGACGTTCAGGCAGGTGCCGCCCAAAGTCTCGCGCCCTTCGACGCAGGCGGTCTTGAGACCCAGCTGCGCACAGCGGATGGCGCAGACATAGCCGCCGGGGCCGCTGCCGATGATGATGACGTCATAGCTGGACATGGGTCTTCCTTTTTCGTGTCAGGGGCGGGCTAGAACA
>JAOXSD010000241.1 GCA_025800205.1 Silicimonas sp.
GGGTGACCATGGCGCCGATGCGAATGCCTTCCGCGCCGATCTCGATCTCGGACATGCCGCCCACATCCTGCAGATCGATCAGATGGGGCACATCGGCCATCCGCAGCTTCATCATCGGGATCAGACTGTGCCCGCCGGCCATGACCCGAGCGTCGTCGCCATGTTCCTCAAGGATCGACAGAACCCCTGCCATATCCTTGGGTCTGTAATACTCGAATGCCGCTGGAATCATCGGCTCTCCTCCCTTCAAGCAAATGTTCTGGCTGTCGAAAGGAGTGCATGCGAGCGCATGCGGACGCTTCAGGAATTCAATGAAACACGGGGGTTTTGCACGAAATGCGCCCTAGGATGCACGAATTGCGCCGTGCTGCGCGGCCAGAGCGGCCTGAATCGCCCCCAGCTTCGAGCGGCTGACCGGCGCGGGCGGCAGATCCTCCCCATCGAACAGGCATTGCCCCTTGTCCTTCGTGCGTTCGAACCGGGTGACATGCTGCGGATTGACCAGATAGCTGCGATGGGTCTGCAGGAAGCCCGAAGGCACCAGCCGCTTTGCCGCCTCGGTCAGGGGCCAGACGCAGAACAGCCGGTCGGCCCCGGTGTAGACCTGAGTGTAATGGCCGTCCGCACGCACGAACAGCACATCCTCGGCGGCGATGAACACCTTGCTGCCGTCCCGCTCGCAGGGGATCTGCAACGGGCGCCGGACCTCGGGCGCGGGCTGCGGGGGCAGCGGCGCGGCCTCCTTTTTGGCAAGTGCCGGCAGATAGGTGACGCTGACCCAAAGACAGGCGCCGAAGATCACGAAGCTGAACAGGATCACCCCGAGCGCCAGGGTCTCGTTGCTCATCAGCGGGCCGAATTCATCGCCGCTGGGCACCGGCGTGAACCTGGTCCCGGCCATGGCAAGGAAATGCACCGCACAGACGGCGGCGGCAAAACAGAAGGTGCCCAGCACGATATGGCGGTTGGTGCGCTGACCGTAAGCGATGGCGAAAGCCAGCACGCAAAGCGCCACCGCCGCGAGCGAGGACAGCACCACGCCCAAAGGGCTGTGCACCGCGCGGCAAAGCTCCAGCCCCGCCATGCCGATGTAATGCATGACCAGCACGCCGATGCCCACAAGGGCGCCGGCCAGCCCGATGGTGACCCGGGTTCGTTCGGTGAAATGCAAAAGGATCAGCGCCGCGCCCACGATCAGGATCGCCGCCAGCGCCGAGACCAGTGTGATCGCCGCGTCATAATAGAACAGGATCGGCATCTGCAGCCCCAGCATCGCCACGAAATGCATCGCCCAGATGCCGCCGCCCAGGGCCACCGAACCCAGGGCGATCGCGGCTTTCTTCTCGAAGACCGGCTTGGACGCCAGATCACGGGTCAGGGACAGCCCGGTGAACCCGGCCACCAGGGCCACCAGGCACGACATGGCGACCAGCATCGCATTGTGGCTGACGTCGAGGAATTCCATCGCTCCAGAGTGACCAAAAAGTCAGCACCATGCAAACAAATCGCATTGGCGCCTCTGCAGCGCGCCCCGGCTCGAAACCCACCGCCCAATTGTGTTGGCCGCAAATTGCAGCGGCGCATCGATCAAGCCAACAAAAGCGTGACGATCTCGAACCGGCCCAGTTCCAGCGCAACACGCCCCGCGCCAAGATCCAGCGGCGTTTTGCACCGCTCGAAGATATCCGTGCGCCAGGCGTTCTGAAACCGCGCCGGAACCGACAGATCGCAGCGCACCGGGCGCCCGGCGGCCTCAAACAGCCTGAGCACGACCGATCCGGGCGCGGCGCCGGGCTTCACCGTTTCGATAAGCACATTCTCCGCCGACAGGTGCCAGTCGAACCCGGCCTGTCCCCGCCCCTCGCCCGCCGGGATCACCCGCGCCGGACGGTTCAGGTCATAGGCCGCGTGATCCCGCAATCCGGGGGCATCGGCAGGACCGGCATAGAGCCCATAGGTGAACAGATGCCGCCCCTGATCGGCCCCCGGATCGGGCGAGGTGGCGGATTTGATCAGGGTCAGCCGCAGGGTGTTTTCCCGCAGGTCATAGCCGTATTTGCAATCGTTCATCAGCGCGACTTCCAGCCTGTCATCGGCAAGTGCGGCCCATTTCTGCGCGGGCACTTCGAACCGGGCCGCATCGAAATCGCTGCTCCGTCCGGTGGAGCGCGCAATGCGACCCCATTGAATGTCGAAAAGCGCTTCCGGGGCGGTGACCGAAAGCGGAAATGCCACTTTCAACAGCACATGGCTCTCGTGCCACTCGACCTCTGTCTGAAAATCCAGCCTCCGGCTGTCTGCCGCCAACACCACCTCCTGAACCAACCGGCTGTGGCACCAGTCAAAGGTCAGGCGCAGCTTCGCCCGCAGCGGCCCACGCTCGACAATCTCCACCGATTGCGGCGCCCCGAACGCCTCTTCGCGATCTTCGTAATGGGGATCGATGTCCCAGGCGTCCCAGCAGATCGGCCGGTCCTCGAAGGCCAGAAGCTGGTTGCCGACCGCACCCTCCGCCAGAACCGCGCGCCCGGTGCCCCGCTCCCACAGCGCGACCAGCACGCCCGCCTCGAACACCGCGCTCAAATGGGCATTCTCCAGCGTGATCCGCCCCCCCTCCTCCCGCATGGTGACCGGGATCGCGGGGATGACCGCAGCGCTCAGCGGCGTCAGGGAATAGGGCACCAGCGCCTCGAAGAACAGAAGCCCACCGCCTTCAACCCGCTGGCCGCCATCGTCCCCTTCCACCTCCACGACCCGCGCCCCATGGGTCGGAAGCATGCTCGCCACCTGCGCCTCCGGCCCCGCAAGCGCCAAGGCCGCCCGGTCGGCCACCGCCTCGGCCATCTCACCGATCCTTGCGTAATCCGCCCGAGCCTCCTCGAAGACCGAAGGCACTGATGTCCCGGTGATGAAGTCGTGAAACTGGTTCAGACACAGGAGCTTCCACGCCTGAACCAGATCCGCCCCCTGCCCCGCCATGGCCGCCAGTGCCTCCGCCTGGTGCAGCGCGACCTCCGCAGATCGGTTCGCCCGCTTGATCCAGCCCTGCGAGGTATAGACCCCCCGGTGCCCCTCCAGATAATGCTCGCCGCGCCACACCGGCCAATCCTCCACCGCGTCCTCCAGCGCCGCCAAAGCCTCCGACACCCGGGCCATCTTCACCCGTGGCATCCCCGGAAAATCCCCCCAGATCCGCGCCTTTGCCAGCAAGTCCTCCGTCGGCCCGCCGCCGCCGTCGCCATAGCCAAAACAGATCGGCAGGGCGGTGGCGGCACCTTCACCCGCATGGGTCCAGGTCCCCATCACCTCGCCCGCGCTGAGGTCACTTTTGTAATTGGTCGGAAACGGCAAATATTGCACCTCGCGCGGAGTGGTCAGCACATGGGCCTTGACCCGTGTGCCGTCGATCCCCTCCCAAAGATGGGTCGCCCAGGGCACCCGGTTGATCTGGTTCCAGTTCAGCTTATTGGTGACGAACCACTCCAGCCCCGCCAGTTTCATCAACTGCGGGATCTGGCCGGGAAACCCGAAACTGTCCGGCAGCCAGAGCACCGGCGTTTCCACATCGCCAAACATCTCCCGGAAATACCCCCGCCCCAACATCAATTGCCGGATCAGCGCCTCTGGTCCCGCAAGGTTCAGATCCGGCTCGACCCACATGCCGCCCATCACCTCCCATCGCGCTTCGGCCACGCGCGCCTTGATCTGCGCGAAAAGCGCGGGATGATCCCGCGCCGTCATCTCGTAAAGCGCAGGCTGGGAATGGGAGAAGCAATAGTCGGGCTCCTCCTCCATCAACCGCAGCACGTTGGAATAGGTCCGCGCGTTCTTCAGCCGGATCTGCGCAATCGGCCAGAGATAGGCAATGTCCATATGGGCGTGCCCGATGGCGTGCATCGTGACCTCCATCGGTGCCCCCGCCCGGTCGAGCCCGTCGCGCAAACACGCCAATGCCCCCGGCACACTTGCATAAAACGCCGCCCCCAGCGGATCGCGGGTATCCAATCGCAAAAACGCTTCGTCCAGCGCGGTCAGAATGCGGTCTACCAGCCCGGCATCCTCCACAACCGACAACGCATCCAGCGCCGCCGAGGCCAGGGTATGAAACGCCTCCGTCTCCGGGTCGCGCTCGACAAGGGCGCAATCGCCCATCTGCAGCTTCGCCCGGCTCGAAGGATCGGGTGGCCAGCCCGCATGGCCGGTCCAACCGTGCAGCCTTAATTCGTGACGCTGCCCATCGGCGACCTCGGACACCAACGGCAGCGTATGGTGATACCGATCCGCCGACCCAATGGGCATATCATCCACATGCACCAGCGCCTCAGGATGGTTGAAAATGTCGCCCAAGACGCCGAGCGGCAGATGGAGCGCCATCTTTGAGGCCTCCCACCCTTCCGGCACGGTGAAACCCGAACGCAGAACAAAATCCTGATCCGCCCCGCCCCAATAGGCCCCGGGTGCCACCGGAACGCCCTCTCCGCAGGTCTGCGGCTCCAGCACCGTCTCTGCCAGCGGATGAAACCGGAAGACCTCCAGCGGCGCCCGGCGCCGGAACACCATCGGCGCGATCAGCGCCAGCCGCGACGCGATCTTTTCCCGCGTGAACCGCCTGGCGTGGTCTCCCGATGGCAAGGCCTCAGCCCTTCACCAGGTCGAACCCGGCCACATCGCCGCGATGGATTGTCGGCGCCTCCTGCACGCCCGGATCTTCCGCACCACCCTCCCCCCAGGGCCGGTTCAAATCCGGCCAGGGGATCGAAGCGATCAGCAATTGCGTATAGGGATGCTGCGGATCACCGATCACCGATTTGGGCGGCCCGGCCTCCACCACCTGTCCCTTGTAAAGCACCATCACGTAATCGCTCACATGATAGGCTGTCGCCAGATCATGGGTGATATAGAGGATCGAGATCCCGTGCTTGTCCTTGAGGTCATAGATATTGGCCAGAATGGTGGCGCGCAGCGACGCATCCACCATCGACACCGGCTCGTCGGCAATCAGGAGTTTTGGCGACAGCATCAGCGCGCGGGCCACGATCAGCCGCTGGCGCTGCCCGCCCGACAATTGGTGCGGATAGCGCGTCAGCACCAGATCGGGGTCGAGGCCCACCGCCACACAGGCCTCCTCCATAGCTTTCTGTGTATGCGCCTCTCCCTCAGACAAGCCGAACCGTTTGAACGGAAACTTCAACGCATGGTTCACCCGGTAGAACGGGTTGAAACAGGCATAGGGATCCTGAAACACCGCCTGCACATTCTTGCGAAAATCGAGCGACGCCGCCGCCGACATGGTGGCCAGATCCTGCCCTTCGAACAGCACGCGCCCGGTGGTCGGCGGATTGAACCCCAGCATGATCGACCCCATGGTCGACTTGCCCGATCCCGATTGCCCGACAATGGAAATGATCTGCGGCACCTCCCCTTCCAGGGTGAAGGACAGGGGACGAAGCGCGGTCACGTCACCATAGACCTTCGAGACCCCTTCGAAGCGCAAGAGCGGCTCGGATGAGTCCCGCTTCGGCGCCTCCGCCCGCCGCTCCGGGTTGAGAAAACTGGCACCTCCCACCACGGGAACCGAGGAAATCAGATCCCGCGTATAGGGATGCTCCGGCGCGGTGATGATCTGCGCGACGCTCCCATGCTCAACCAACTCGCCATCCTTCAGCACCGCCAGCTCATCCACCGACTGCGCCATCAGCCCCATGTCATGGCCGATCAAGATCAGCCCCGATCCGATCTTCTCCTGGATCTCCTTCAGGGTCTGCATCACCTGCCGCTGTGTCACCACATCGAGCGCCGAGGTGGGCTCATCGGCAATGATCAGCTCCGGCGTCAGAATGATCCCCAGCGCAATACAGACCCGCTGCTTCATCCCCCCCGACAATTCGTGCGGATATAGCCGCCCCGCATGTACCGGCAGGCCGACACTGACCAAGGCGGCATCCGACCGCGCCTTCAGATCAGGGCGCGACACCCCCGGTTCATGGGCCAGAATGGCATCCCACAATTGCGGCTCGATCCGCATAATCGGATTGAGCGAATTCATCGCCCCTTGCGGAATATAGGCCACCCGCGACAGGCGCAGGCGGCGCATCTCCTCCTCGCCCTGAGCCAGCACATCGGTGCCGCCGAGATCGATCTGCCCACCCGAGACGCGCCCCGGCTTTGCCAGCATCTGCATCACCGACAGCGCCGTCGTGGTCTTGCCCGACCCGCTTTCGCCGATGAACCCCACCCGGCGCCCGCGGGCAATCGACAGGTTCAGATCCTTGACCGCCTGCACCAAGCCGCGCGGGGTGGGAAACTCGATGCAAAGATCGGTGAGCGTCAGAACGGTTTCGGTGTCATCCAGCATCACGACAGCTTTCTCAGACGCGGGTTCGACACTTCATCAAGCCCCAGATTGATCAACAACAACCCCACGAACATCACCGCCAGCAAGAGCGTCGGAATGCCCCACCACCACCAGAGGTTCTGGATCAAGGCACCGGCATTGATCGCCTCGTAGATCGTCCGCCCCAGGGTCGGGATCCGCTGCGGCCCCAGCCCCAGCACCTCCAGCCCGACCGCCGTGACGATCGAGGTGGTCACATTGGCGATGAACGACCCGAAGAGATAAGGCACCAGGTTCGGCATCATCTCGCGGAACATGATATGCCCGGTCGAAGCCCCCGACAGCCGCGCCATCTGCACATAGCCCGATTGCTTCATCGACAGCACCTGCGCGCGGATCAGCCGCGTGGGCGATTGCCAGACGAACCCGGCAATCAGCAGCGCCATCATGGTCAGCGACACGTCGCCAAAGGACGCCTGAAACACCACAAGGATCAGAAGCGGCGGAATAGTGATCATCACATCCGACAGCACCCGGATCACATCATCGGTGCGTCCGCCGACGAACCCGGCGGTGAATCCCAGAACGATTCCCGTGCTCATCCCGATCAGCGAGGCCAAAAGCCCCACAAACAGCGAATTCGGCGCCCCGATGATGATCAGCGCCAGCATGTCGCGCCCCGACCCGTCGGTGCCCAGGGGAAAATCCCAGACGCCCTCTTGCTTGCGCAGGTTCTCGAACCCCACCGGCGGCAGCTTCAGCGTCGCCGATCCGGTGAACACCAGATCCAGATTCCACAGCATCCGACCAATCAGCCCCAGCAGCAGAATGCCAAGCAAGAGCGCCACCCCCCAGATCAGCTTGGGGTTCAGCCAGGGATTGTCAAAGCGCCGCAACCGCCGCGCCTGCCGCTTCTCCGCCCGGGTCGGGGTCTGCAAAGTCTCCGCCATCACGCCACCTCGTGCCGGACCCGGGGGTCGATGAAGGGATAGATCAGATCAACGATGAAGACCGACAGCGCCGTCATCAGGATGATCACATAGGACACCCCCTGAATGACCGGAAAATCCTGATCGAGAATGGCGTCATAAAGCAGCTTGCCCATCCCGTTATAGGCAAAGATCCGTTCCACCAGCACCTGCCCTGCGATCAGCAATCCGATCTTCAGGGCGAAGGCGGTGATCTGCGGCAGGATCGCATTGCGGATCATGTATTTGTAAAGAATGTAGCGCGGCTTCAGCCCCTTGGCCTTGGCCAACGTGGTGTAATCCTCGCCCTGCACGGAGATCATCAATCCCCGCATCCCCAAAGCCCAGAAGCCGAAGGTGACAACAACGATGGAAAGGGCGGGCAGAAACCCGTGGTGCAGCACCGAGGTGGCAAAATCCCAGGACCAGCCCGGTTCCACCGTCAGCCCATAGGCGCCGGTAAGTGGAAACCATCCCAGCGTCGCTGCAAAGATCCACATCAGCAAAAGCCCCGACAGGATCGGCGGGATCGAGGTAAAGACCATCGCCGCCGGGATCGCCACTTTCCACAGCCGTGGCGTCTTCTCCCAGACCATAAGCGCGCCCAAGAGGTTACCGATGATGAAGGTGATGATCAGCGAAATCAGCATCAACCCCAGGGTCCAGGGCAGTGCGTTGGCGATCAGCGCTGACACGGGCGTCGGAAAGGCTGCCGTAGACAGGCCGAAGTCAAACAACAGCACACCCTTGATATATTTGAAATACTGTACGATCAGCGGCTGATCGATCCCCATCTGCGCCCGCAGTGTCTCCAGGATCTCACCGGCATTCTCCACAGCGCCTGCGCCCGCCGCCATCCGCCCCAGCGCGATCTCGGCCGGGTCCACCGGGCTCAAACGCGGGATGATCCAGATCAGCGTCGCCGCGATCAGCACCGTCAGCACCAGCGTCACCAGCCGGTTGATCAGATAGTCGCGCGGGATCCGGCTCATGCCGCCGCCCCCGCCTGCGCCCGGCTCACGTGATGGTTCCACCCGCGCAGCACCATCCGCTCGTCAGGATGGGCATTGCCATCTTCCACCCGGTCGGTGCCGGCATAAAGCTGACACAAAACGGTCTTCCGAACCTCGTCCGACCGGTTCGGCATCGACCCATGGAGTGTGAAATAGTGAAAGAAAATCACATCCCCCGGTGCAGCCTCGATCACCGTGGCACCTTCTATCGGATAGCGTTCCAGCACCTCATTCGCCCGCCGCCCGTCAGCCCCCTCGATCCGCCCCAGCCGGTGCGACCCGGGATAGACCCGCAGGCATCCCATGTCATCGGTCGCCCGGCTCACATGAAGAATGCCCGCGATCATGCTGTCGTTCAGCGTCGGGAAATAGGGCCAGTCCTGATGCATGGGAAAGGGCGATCCGGCCTCGGCGGGTTTCTGGAACAGCTTCGAATGATGCAGGATGATGTCGGGCCCGATCAGCGCCTCGGCCATTTCCAGAAACCGCTCGTTCAAAAAGGCATTCAGCCAAACCCGGGAAAACTTCTGCACATTATGGGTGTGCAAAATCCGGTCACCGGCACCTGCGATCTTGGCCGCCTCGCCCCCGTCCCAGGTGGCATCCACATCCTCGCCACTCGCCACCAATTGCCGCACGATCCGGTCGAAATCGGTCTCCAAGGCGGCAACCTCATCCGCCGCAAAGACCCCCTTCGCGTGATAGAACCCATGTTCGTCAAAAAACGCCTTCGCCTCGGTCACCATGACCCGCCCTCCCTGGCGTGGGAGGCCCATCCGAGCCTCCCGGACACTGTCACCCGCCCGCCTTCTCCAGATTGTGGATGATCTGATGGGTGTGGTTCCACCAGAAGAACGGATGGTTGTAATTGTTCTCGGCACTCGGCCAGCCGGTCCAGTAGGTGTTGGAGAACGGGATCAGCTTCGCGGATTGCACCAGCGGGATGAACGGCATCTCGGCATCGAGATACTGATAGGCCTCGGCCACCATCCCCGGCACAGCCGGATCACCCAGGGCCTTGTCCGCCATGTCATCGACAATCGCCGAATAGGAGACGGCGGCGGCAGAATCCCACCGCGCGGTGTTGTTGAACCCAGGTGACCGTTCGCCCACCGGCACCACATCCTTGACCGTATAGCGGCCCATGGACGCCCAGGGCTCGTTCACCGATCCGCAGGAGAGCCAGGAATAGGACATCTCATAAGCGCCAAACGGCAGCACCTCGCCCCAGAACACGCCGTTCTCCACCGGAACCGCCTTGGCCTTGATACCCGCACGATTGAGCTGCTCCACGATCACATCGATGGTGCGGGTGTATTCGGTCGAGGCGGAATTGACGTGAATATCCACGCTCAGTTCCTCGCCGCCCTTCTCATAGACACCGCCCGAACCCATGGCCCAGCCCGCCGCCTCGATCAGCGCCTTGCCCGCCTCGGCGTCGCCCCGCGGCGACAACCCGTAACCCGCGTCAATGATCGCATCGATAAACGGATCCATCGAGCCATATTGCGCGAACATCGTCTTCGACGGCACGGTCGAGCCTTCGGCGGCCACATTCACGATCTGCGTCCGATCGATGATCGTCGCCACCGCCTTGCGCATCTGCGGATCATCCCAGGGTGCGATAGTGGTGTTGATCTCCAATTGCCGCGCGCAAGGATCGGCCGCCGCATAGGGATAATCCGCATACCAGGCGATCACATTGGGGTTCCGGCCTGCAATCGCCTCAAAGGTGCCTACGCTTACATTCTGCGCCGCATCCATCTGATTGGTCGCCATCAACTGCGCCCGGCTTTCCTCGCCGCCGCTTTCGAGGAAGATCACGCGCTTCGGCGCGGGCAGATCCATGAACCCGCTTTTCTCGCCCCACCAGCCGTCATTCCGATCCCAGATCGCCCGGCTCGTGGTCGCACTGGTGAAGGTGTAGGGCCCGGTGCCCACCGGCGGGTTGAAAGCAAAGGTCGCCGCATCCCGCCCGGCCCAGATATGTTCCGGCATGATCAGGAACGACCCGAAAATCCGCACCCCGAAATTCTCGACAATGAAGCGCGGATTGGCCGCCTCCAGGGTGAATTTCACCGTCAGATCATCGACCTTCTCGACACCCGCCACCTGGGCCCGAATGGTCGAAGCCTCGCGCGAGGAAATCTCCTCATTCGTCATCGCCATATTGACCGTGAACACCACGTCATCGGCATTGAACGCCTCACCATCGGACCATTCCACACCGTCGCGCAGGGAAATCGTGAACTCGGTCGAGCCATCATTCTGCTCAAACCCGGTCGCCAGCCACGGGTCCAGATTGCCGGTCGCATAGTTCAGAATGAACAGCGGTTCCCACATGGTCTGATGGGCACCGTGCATCCGCTTGGTGCCGGGGGTGAACCAGTTGAAATTCTCCGGATCCTTGATCGTCCGGTCCAGATCGAAAATCACCGTATCCTCGCGCGGCACTTCCTGCGCTGTCGCCATGCCGGTCGACAAAGCCAGCACCGAGGCCGCGATCCAATAAGCTGTCGGTCTCATGTCTTTCCTCCCAAATTCCGGGGCCTCTGCCCCTTTGCATCCGCCTAGCGGACGTAATCCATCACCAGAACGCGGGGGCGCTCGGGGATGTCCTCCCTTGATATGTCGATCTCATGCGCACAGGCGAAATCGACATGTTCCTCCTTGAAATAGCTCAGAAAACTCTCGATCCATTTGGTGTTGCGCGGTCGATAGGTCAGCGTGCGGAAATGCATCGGGATGATCAGCTTCGGGCGCACCCGGTGGATCATCTCCATCAGATCGGGCAGTTCCAGCGTCAGATAGCCACCGGCCAGCGCAAACAGAATATCGGTGTCGGCAAAGAAATCCTGCTGCGCTTCGGTCAGCGGATTGCCCACGTCCCCCATATGGGCACAGCGCAACCCATCCAGCGTGAAGCGATACATCCCGTTCTGTCCCGGCACGGCGTGCTCGGGGTGATGATCCCATTCGGCGGCCTCGATCGCGGTCACCTCGATCCCCAGCACCTCGGTCCGCCCGCCGTTCTGTGCCACCTCCAGCGCATTCACCACGTGAGGCGCACCGGGGATCAGATCGGCCCGGCAATGGGCATCGTCATCATCGGACGAGATAATCACCAGATCCGCACTCTCCCGAATGGGCGCATAACCGACCCCTTCCGGCGTGTAGGGGTCGGTTATGACGCTCGGGCCTTCCTCGGGGAGGAGACGGAAGGCCGCATGTCCGAACCAGGTAATCTTCAAGCCGCGCGCTCCCTAATTGTTGCCCACCACATGGGGGCTCGTGGTCTGGGTGATGTCGTCATTTTCCGGCCGCGGATGGACCTTCCAATCCCCGGGCGCCCCCCGGCACAGCACCGCCTCGACCCCTGCCGCCCAGGCGGGATCGATGATCCGCACCGAAGGCGGGCAATAGCGCAGGGTCAGCCCGCAGCGCCGCCGGTCGCTCTCGTTCGGCAGCGACCCATGCACCAGCATATCCGCATGAAGCGACACCTGCCCCGCCTTCAGCGCATTGGTGAACGGCGCCCCCAGGGCTTCGGCCCCCGCCGTGCCCCTGTGAAAGACCGAGCCTTCGCCCCGCTCCGACGTGGGCAGCGCGCCCTTGTCATGACTGCCGGGAATGAACCGCATGGCGGAGTTTTCCGCATCCGCATCATCGATTGCCAGCCAGACGGTCACCGTCCGCGCCGGGCTCAGGGCCCAGAAACTCGCATCCTGATGCCAGGGCACCCGCTTGGGATCCCCCGCCGCCTTCGACAAAACGGCACTCGCCCAGCAGATCACATCCGGCCCGATCAGATCGGCGACCAAATCGATGATCCGCCGGTCGGTCGCGATATCCCAAAGCCCCGACAGCCGCGCCTGATAGCAGTTGATCCCGTAGGCTCCATCCGGCCCAAGCGCCGCCATCAGCCCGTCAATATAATCCCGGATCCCGGCGATTTCGGACGGAGAGAACACATCAAACGGCTGCACGAACCCGTCGCGGTTGTAGCGGGCGATATGTGTGCGGTTCAAAATCCGCAGCGCCTCATTCACCACCGGACGAAACCGCAGATCGGCTTTCGAATCGAGCATTGTCCTCTCCCTTGGTCTCAAGGCTAGGAGCGACACCCCACCCAGACAGCGACGGTGTTTGACATTTTTTTCCACTATTTTGATATTTTTTCTGTTTACAGGCCCTTTCCTTCTGCAATCTTGCCCCATGGACCGAGAAACCTTCCACATCGCCAGCTATATCCGCGACGAAGAAGCCTTCCATTTCGCCCGCAAACATCTGGCAAAGCGTTTTCCCGACAAGGCCCATGACCACGATTTTTACGAAGTCTTCCTGATCGAAAGCGGGCGCACCGCCCATTGGATCAACGGCGAGAGCCAGAGCCTTGGACCCGGGCAGCTGATGTTCATCCGCCCCGGCGATTGCCATGCCTTCAAGGCCGACCGCGACGAAGGCTGCCAGATCATCAACGTGATGTTCCGGATTGAGACCGCCCGCCACATGCAGGCCCGCTACGGTGACACGATCGGCGCAAACTACTTTGCCTCGACCGCGCCGCTGCCACAGCTGCACAACCTCGGCCCGGTCCGGTTCGAACGTGCGGTCAATGTGGCCCAACAGCTCAAGACCGCGCACCGGACGCTGGCCCGGATCGAGGAATTCCTGCTCACCCTGATCAACCGCGTCGCCGATGTCTCAAGCCAGGTCGATGCCCTCGCGCCACCCTGGTTCGTCACGGCCTGCAGCGCCATTCAGGCGCCCGAGATGTTCCGCGAGGGGGCGGCCGCCTTTGTCGAAGCATGCGGACGCAGCCACGAGCATGTCTGCCGCACCACCCAGCAGCGTTTCGGCATGACGCCGACCCAATATGTGAACCAGATCCGTATTCAGCACGCCGCCCATCTGTTGCGCTCCGACGATCTGCCGATCGGCGATCTGGCCCGGCAGTGCGGCTTTGAAAACACCGGCTATTTCTACCGCCTGTTCCGCGAAAGCTACGGCACCACCCCCAAGGCCTACCGGCGGCGCCATCAGCGCAATCCGTTCTGATCAGGGGATCAATACGGCGGGAAACCGGCCCATTTGCGGCAAAGCCGAGATGAGTGTTGCCGCCAGCCCGCCCCCGCTTCTCGATTCTTGCTGCAGGTGCAAAATCCCCTATCAGTTTTTTGTGAACGGATTTAGGTCACCACCGATCATGACAGGGCCGGCGGGCGCAAAGCGCTGAAAACACGCCCCTTTGTCTGATGGAATGAAACGAGTCGAATGGTACAAGATGAATCGTAGGCGATTTCTGAAACTGGGCGGGGCCGCCATCAGCGCCCCGCTGCTGACCGGGCTGGCTGGCTGTGCCGCCCCGGTCACCTCCTCCCAATCCTATCTCCACGGCGTCGTGGCGCCGGGCCGGAATTCCACCGTCTTTCACTGGACCGATGTGATGCTGCAGGCGATCCGCAACCAGTCGGTTGCCCCGCCGCCTGCGACCCGCGCCTTCGCGATGGCCCATGGCGCGGGCTTTGCCGCCGTCAACGGGCTCGACCGGCGCCATGCGCCGCTTCTCGACCTGCCGCCCGCACCCGAAGGGGTCGATGCCGACGCGGCCTATGCCAGCGCCTTTGCCACCGCCCTTGCGGAGGCGCTCCGCGCCTCCTTCACCCCGGATCTGAACCGTTTCCTCGCCAGCCGCCCCGATGGCGCGGCCAAGACCGAAGGCGTCGCCTGGGGCCGTCAGGTCGGGCGCGCCGTGGCGCGCGCACGGGTGCGCGACGGCGCCGAACCGGCCCGGGCCCATGAAGACCTCGGCCGCTATCCGCGCCGCAAGGACGGGCTGAAATGGGCCCCCACCGGCCCGTTCTATGATGCCGGTTCCGGCCCCGCCTTTGACAGTTTCGCCCGTGGTCTGCTGCCCGGCTGGGGCGCGCTCCGGCCCTGGGTCATGTCCAGTGCGGAGCAATTCCTTGCGGTCGAGTTTCCGCAGGAAAACAGCCCCGAGTTCGCCCGCCAGCTGGCCAAGGTCCGCGCGCTCGGCTCCCATGACAGCCGGATCCGCAGCGCCGATCAGCGCCAGATCGCGTTTTTCTGGGAAGACGGCCCGCGCGGTGTCACCCCGCCGGGGCACTGGCAGATCATCGCGGTTGACCTGATCCAGCGCCAGAGCCTGTCGCTCGCCGATCAGGCCCGCGCCTTCGCGCTGCTCAGCCTTGCCCAGGCCGATGCCGCCATCACCACATGGCACAGCAAATACACCCATGACGTTGTGCGCCCGGAAACCTATATCCGCCAGCGCGCCGCCAACCGCGACGGGGGTTGGAAAACCCTGATCCCGACCCCGGGCTTTCCCGCCTATACATCCGGCCATTCCGCTTTCAGCGGGGTCTCGGCGCGGATGCTCGCCCGCCTCTTGGGCCGCGACCGGATCCGCTTTTCCTCCGCAGCCCCCGATCTGGTGAACTGGCCCGAGGAACTCACCGGCGTGCGCCGGTCCTGGTCGAGCCTCTGGGACGCGGCCGAAGAAGGCGGGGCAAGCCGCGAATATGGCGGCATCCACTGGGAGGCCGACAACATCGAAGGCCTGCGCGTCGGCCGCGACCTGGCCGACCACGTCTATTCCAAAGCCCTGCGCAAGATCGGATAATCCCATGGCACGCACTTTTCTGTCCCCCGCGCTTCTTGGCGCGATGTTTGTGCTCTCGCCCGCACTGGCCGAGGCACAATCGCTCTTGCGATACGACGACCTGTCGTTTTTCGAGGAAGGTCTCGCCACCCGGATCGGTGGCGCCACCCTGCGGTTCAGAGGGCTGGTCGATCAGGCCCATCTGGTGGAACCTGATGATGCCGCCGACCGCGACGAGACCACGCTCCAGCTGTCGGCCGAACTGGAGGGCCAGCTCGACAATGGCTGGAACCTGGGCCTGCTTTACCTCGGCATCCTGCGCGAGAACGATGACCGGGAGACCGAGCACCGCTATGCGCTCTTTGCCGATGGCGCCTGGGGCCGTCTGTCCTTCGGCGATGTGACCGGCGCACTCGACCGTGCCGTGACCCTCGATCTGGGGCTCGGTCAGGCCCGGCTGGCGCGGCTGCGCCATCAGGGCGCACTCGACAGCCAGGGTTTGCATTACAGCCAGACAATCAATGCCTATCAGGCCCATCTGGCGGTCGATCAGGACGGCGAGATCGCCCTTGGTCTGCTCTATGAGGCGCCCATCGCCCGCGGCAGCCGCAGCTTCGGCCTGCGCCTGGCCAGCGGCCGTCTGGAGAACCGCGAGAGTGCCACCACAAACGGCGACACGCTCGCCCTGTCGGGCTTTGCAAGCTACAGCCACGGCGCCCTGACCTTCGGGGCCGAACTCGGCGTCGAGGATGTCGACACCGCCACCGGCACGGACCAGAACACCCATATGCTGGTCGGCGCGCGCTGGAAAAGCGGCAGCCTGTCGCTGTCGGGCGAACTGGCCCATGGCGATTTCGCAGGCACCGATCAGGACGCGGCCGCCCTCGGACTGCGCTACGACGTGCTGCGCGGGCTTTCGTTCAATGCAGGGGCCAATTACCTTGACGGTGGCGCGGGCAATGTTTGGACCGTTCCCATCTCCCTGCGCTACGAATTCTGAACGAAAAACCCCCGGACCGGGCGAACCGGTCCGGGGGAAATAACGCGATCCCGCCACCCGAGCGGCGGGATCTGATCAGGCCGCTTCGACGCCCTGTTCTTCTTCCTCATGCACAGCGTCAGACAGGGTGAATTCCGAGATCAGGCGGTTCAGACGTTCGGCTTCGGTCGACAGGATCTGCGTTGCCGCGGTGGTTTCCTCGGTCATCGCCGCATTCTGCTGCATCGTGCGATCCAGATCCGAGACCGCCGTGTTCACTTCCTGAATCCCGGCCGCCTGTTCCTGCGAGGAGGTGGCAATCGCTTCCACATTGCCCGCGATCTGCGTCACCGCGGCGATGATGTCATTGAGCGCCCGACCGGCGGTGCCCACGAGACGGGCGCCGTTTTCGACCTGGCTGTTCGACTGGGCGATCAGCGAATTGATCTCCTTGGCCGCACCGGCCGAACGCTGCGCCAGGGCGCGCACCTCGGAGGCGACGACGGCAAATCCCTTGCCGGCATCCCCCGCGCGGGCCGCCTCGACACCGGCGTTCAGAGCCAAAAGGTTGGTTTGGAAGGCGATTTCGTCGATCACGTCGCTGATCTTGGAGATCTCGCGCGATGATTCCTCGATCTCGCCCATCGCATCGGTCGCGCCGGTGACCACCTCGCGGCTTTCGCTGGCCTTCTGGCTGGCCTCGGTGGTGACCACATTGGCCTGGGTTGCCCCATCGGCCGCCGAGCGCACCGAGACGGAGAATTCCTCCACCGCCGCCGATGTTTCCTCCAGCGTCGCCGCCGAGCGTTCGGTGCGCCGCGCCAGATCGTCAGAGGCCGAGGCCACTTCCTGCGAGGAGCTGTTGATCGTTTCGATACTGCCGGCGATCTCCCGGATCAGCCCCGAAAGGCTCGACACGGTCTTGTTGAAATCCACCCGCAGGCCTTCATAGGCCTCGGGGAAGGCATGATCGATGGAGGTGTCGAGATTGCCCTCCGAGAGCTTCTGCAGCCCCTTGGCCAACGCATCGACCACCTTGGATTGCTCCTCCGCCCGGGTGCGCCGATCGGCATCTTCCTTCTCCCGGGCCGCATCCTGGGCCTGGCGGGCCTCTTCCTCGCGGGCGCGTTCAGCCTCCTCGGCCTTCTGCGCCGCCAGACGGTCGGCTTCCGCGCGGGCGACTTCGGCTTTCTCCCGTTCCGCCGCTTCATCGCGCAGGCGCGATTCTTCCGCCTCAAGCTTCTCGCGCTCGCTGATTTCCGCATGCAGCGTCTGCACCATCTCCTCGGATTGTCCGAACAGACGACAGACGGTGATCGTGATCGCGAGGCCGGACAGAGTCGCCATGGTGGCCATAAGGGAATGGGTCGCCAGATGGATCAGCCCGTATTCCGCCGAAGGCCAGACCAGAAGCGGCGCCAGAAAGTTCAGCCCGATATGGTGCACCACGGTCACCACATTGATCAGCGCCAGGGTGCGCCAGCAGAAATAGGCCAGAAGGATCGCATTGAGCGTGAAATAGATCATATGCGCATCAAGAACGAATTCGCCATTGGCGTAGCCGGAGCTGGCATAGACCAGGTTCATCCAGTTGGCGAGCATGGCCCCGCCAATGGTCGCCCGGGTCTGCACCTTGTCGGGCGCCTTCCAGTTGGCAAAGGTCGCGATGGCCGCAAGAGCGATATTAACCGCCAGGATCTGCATCCAGTAGGCCGACCAGCCGGCCGCCACGGCGGACACGGCCAGCGCCATCACCCAGAGATAGCCGAGATAGAACTTGGAGGCGCTCCGCCGAAGTTTCGTCAACCCTTCGGATTGTGCCTCGCTTGCCTCCTTCAGCACGGTACGAAGGTTCGTGAGTACAGTCATGTCTTGGCTTCCCAGATTGTTTTTTCGGGCCGGTTTGTTTTTTCGAGCATGTCTTCACCTGCAAAGATTGGCTGCGGCAGAGTTGAGAGCGAGGAGCGCGCCGCTGTCGCGGAACTGATCGAGCGCTGCATCGGTCTGCGGAACCACAACAGCGACGAAATCCACCGGGCCAAGGCCGACAATGGCCACATCGAGCGTGGCAGCGGCGGCATAGACCTGCGCCGCTTCCCAACCCGGAGGAAAGACCAGTGCCGCGGGCGCCCCCGCCTGACCCGCCCCGCTGAAGAACATCAGCCAAGCCGTCGAGATCAGACCGATCGCGGAAACGGCGATCGGTCCGATCCAGTCAAGACCGGATCCGGACAGGGCAGACGGGGGACGTTGCTGTGCGATCTCCATCCGGCAAACCTTGGTCGAGGAGGTTTCCGAAATGTTGAAATTTACGACAAACTGCGTTTTTAGCTAACAATTGTTAAAGACGGCGACGGGCGGGGCGGGTGCGCCCGCAACCCTTCGGAAAATAGAGGCCAACCGCCTTGGCTTTGGTCCTCTCCCAATGGCGCATTCACCAAATCTTAGGGCTGAACCGTTCTAAACGCCGCGAGCTTTTCATGCGAGGATGTCTCGTGTCTGGAATTTCTCGAAGTATCGGCTTGGAACCCTGGCGCGCTCGTCTCCACAGGCGCAAAATGGCCCTCTTGATCAAGGCGGCATGCCCCCGGGCCCGGGGCTCGGGTGTTGTCATCCGCTCTCGCGCGGGCCCCGGATAGACCGCATGCTCTGGGTGGACATTCGTTCCAGCGCCCTTTTGCGCCGCTTTGCTCTCAGGGCAATTCTGGCCGCCTTCGGGCTCGCCTGCGTGCTGCCCTCTCTGCAACTTCTGGTCGAAACCACCAGCCTGCGCATCAGCCTTCCCGACCGGCTGGCGGCCGCGACGGATCTTCACCTGCAGGGCTTCGATCAGGTTTTCACCTCGCGGGATGAGGCCGAAACCACCCGATTTCTCGACGCGTTTGTGGCCGATCCGGTGATTGACCGGGTGACGCTTACCACCCTTGACGGGCGATCCTGGTCAGCGGGTCCTCCGGGGCTGGGACCGACGTTAAAACAGGAATTGCACCTTCGCCGCGACAATCGCCGGACCGGCGACCCGGACGCCACCATGGTGGTCGAGGCCGCCCTGCCCAGGTTTCGCGCCGCGGCCGCTGCCCCCGACCCATTGGCCCTGGCCACCACCTTCGCCCTGCTGCTGACCCTGGTGACCGCCACGCTGCTTGTCGTCGCGCGGATCGCCACCCGGCCGATCCAGGACATTCTCGATGAGACCGCTGCCACGCCATCCGCTTCGGGTCAGCCGATCCGCCCCCCCGCCAGCCCGCTGCGACAGCCGGATGAGCTGGACGACATTCTCGTGGCGCTCAACCGGGAACGGGCGGCCACGTTCGACTCGCAACTGGTCTGGTCGGACCTCCTCAAGAAAAAGGCCCAGCTCACCACCAAACTGTCCGACACGCATCGGGAGCAGGCGGATTTCGCCTATGCGGTCGCCCATGATCTGAAATCCCCGAGCAACACGATCATCATGTTGCTGAATGATCTCCGGAGCCAGATGTCGGACCGGATCGAAACCAATGGAATCGAAATCCTGGACGATCTTGACAAAACGGCCGCGCGGCTGGCCCGGCTGATCCAGGACGTGATCGAGTATTCCATCTCCGCAAGCCGCAAGTTCGCCATTTCCGAGTTCGATCTCGAGACCGAGATCAAGACCGTGGTCCGCGAATTGTTTCCAACCATCAAATCCACCCGCGCCGAGATCAATATGAAGTTCCTGCCGCGCATTTCCGGCAATGCCTTCCAGGCCCGCACCCTGTTCCGCAACCTGATTTCGAATGCGCTCAAGTTTCACGCAAAGGGCAGCGCCCCGATGATCGAGATTTCCGGCACGGCCTCCCGGGTGGAAGGCTGGGTTGAGATTTCGGTGCGCGACAATGGCATTGGCATCGCACCACAGTTCCATGGCCGCATCTTCGAGATCTTCACCCGGCTGCATCGACAGGTCGAATACGAAGGCTCCGGGATCGGGCTGACCCTGTGCCAGCGGATCGCTCTGGACCATGGCGGGCGCATCGAGGTCGATTCCCGCGAGGGCGCGGGCAGCACCTTCACCGTCTACCTGCCGGGACCATCACACCAGGAGGTCCAGAGCGCCCCACCGCTGGTCGGACAACGAAAGGCCAAGCTCAAAATCGGGGTTCACACACCCAAGGGCCATATCTGGAATGATGTGGCGGAGGGCTTTTCCGCGGATCTCACGGAGCGGACCCAGGGCGATTTCAGCTGCCAGGTGGCCGAAAGCCTGCGCATGAGCACCGCCGACGACATTCTCGAACAGATCCAGTCGGGTGCGCTCGATTTCGCCTTTGTGCCGGCCTTCAATCTCTGCGATCAGCTGCCTGAATTCGCCTCCCTGCTGACCCCGTTTGTGGCAGATGATGTGATCCATGCCGGACGGATCCTGCGCTCCGATCCGGTGCGCGATCTGGAACACAGTCTCGAAAGCCAGGCGGGGTTCATCGGGGCCGGCACCGGAATGGCCGCGATGCGGCAGTTTCTGCACACCGGCAGGCTGACCGGTCGGGCGGATTTTCCGGGGCTGAAACTGGGCATCCTGCCCCATGGCCCGATCTCGGATTTCTTTGAAATCCTCGAGGTGGACCAGGTGCCGATCCCCATGCATCAGGCGCCCCATGCATTGGAAAACGGGCAGATCGACGCCGTCGACATCACCCATGAGATGGTCTGGCTGAGGAAATTGCATGAGGGCAATGTCGGCGTCCTGCACAGCGACCACATGATGTATCCCTTCTTCGGCGGGATCTCCGAGGCGCTCTGGCAGAGGCTGGGGGCCGAGGACCGCAAGCTGATCAGTGGCCTCCTCACCCGACATGTGGAGAACACGATCGAAACCTACCGCATTGCGGATCCGGTGTCTCTGGACCGGATCCGCAATGCCGGCTGTCCGGTCACCATTCTGGATCGGCGCCCCTTTGCCTCGGATGTGGAAGCCTGGGCGACCATTTGGGCCAAGCTTTCGACTTCCTTGCGACCGATCCTCGATGCAGCCGAACAAACCAGGGAGCATGGGCCCGACCCGCATCAGAACCCGGGCTGAGACATGAAACCCCCCACCGCAATCCCCAGGTGAAACCACATGTAAACCTTCGGGCAGGATAGTCGGCGCCAGACCCGTCCGGGGATTCGATGATCCCGAAGGGCGGCCCCTGGCCCGCCGGAGCAAGATCCGGCCGCGCCACCGGACGATGCTGCCCCAATGCAGCCCCCAATTTTCGACTGACGTGTGAGGTGTTCGAGCGATCACAGACTGATTTCAGGATCTAGGGAGAAGACCATGACACTCAAGACCAAAGTCCTTGCCGCCGCCCTGGCGGTCACCCTGCCGGGGGCCACCCTGGCGGAAAGCTTCAGCGCCACGGTGGTCGCAGGCCACCCCGGCGTCTTTCGCTGGGTCAAGATGATCGATGAGGCCTTCGTGCCCGGGGTCATCGCGGCGCTCGAAGGCACCGGGCACTCCATGAGCTTTCACGGCCAATACGGCGGCGCCATCGCAAAGGTCGGCGACGAGCTTGAAACCGTCGAGGCCGGGCTGGCCGAAATCGGTGTCTGCCAAAGTCTCTTCGATCCGGCGAAACTCGCCGTTCAGAATGTCACCTATTACACGCCCTTTGTCAGCGACGACCCCCGCGCGGTGTCCGAACTGATGGACCGGCTGCATCACGATGATCCGCGCCTGACCGCCGCCTATAAAGACAATGGCGTGGTCTATCTCGGGGCGCCCGTGGCCATCGACGATTACCTGCTGATGACCAAGTTTCCGGTCAACAGCCTTGCCGATCTCAAGGGCAAGAAGATCGCCGCCCCGGGGCCCGCGATCAACTGGCTGTCCGGCACCGGCGCGGTGGGCGTTTCGGGCAATCTCACCACCTATTACAACGAGCTGAAAACCGGCGTTTATGACGGGGTGATCGTCTTCGCCTCCGCCGCCCTGCCGGGCAAGCTCTATGAGGTGGCGCCCCATGTGACCCGCGCCGGGCTCGGCGCGCAATTCGCAGGCGGGCTCTGCGCCAATGCCGATTGGTACAATGGCCTGCCCGAGGAGGCGCGCGCCGCCCTCCATGCCGGTGCCGATGCCGCCCGAGACTGGTATCTCTCGGCGCTCGAGGAGGCGGTGGAAACCTCGTTCCGGGTGATGGAAGAGAATGGCGCCACGATCACCGTGGCCAGCGAAGAGATGCGCAACAACTGGGCCGCGGGCATGAAGAATGCCGCCAAGACCTGGGCCGAAGGGCTCGATGCCACGGGGGTGCCGGGATCGGATGTGCTGGCGCTTTACATGGACACGATGCGCACCGCCGGTGCGATCCCGCTGCGCGATTGGGACAGCGAGTGAGCGATGCGCGCACCCCCCGGGCATGGCGCCTGCCCGGGCTGTTTCTCGCAACACTTGACGGGATCACGGCGCTGGCCAATGTGCTTGGTTCGCTCCTGATCCTGGCGCTGGTCGGCCTGATCGCCGCCGATGTGGCCGGCCGCAACTTTTTTGGCGCCCCGTTCTCGGGCGTGCCCGAGATTCTGTCGCTGTCGATTGTCGCCATCGTCTTTCTGCAGGCACCCGAAGCCCTGCGGGCCGGGCGTTTCACCCGGTCGGACGGGGTGCTCGAACTGCTCCGCCAGCGCGCGCCCCGTTTCACCGATGCCCTGGAAACCCTGTTCGACCTCACCGGCGTCTTCGTCCTGGGCGCGATCCTCTACGCCCATTGGCCGATCCTGGCACGGTCCTGGACGCGCGGGGATTTCGTCGGCGCGGTGGGGGATTTCACCGCCCCCACCTGGCCCGCCAAGGCGCTTCTCGCCCTGGGCGCCGCCCTGCTCGCCCTGCAATTCACCGCACGCATTCTCAGACGATTCGGGGCGGCTGATGACCCCCTTTGACATC
Source organism: Silicimonas sp. (assembly GCA_025800205.1). Lineage (GTDB taxonomy): Bacteria > Pseudomonadota > Alphaproteobacteria > Rhodobacterales > Rhodobacteraceae > CALKXV01. The sequence goes on from JAOXSD010000241.1 coordinate 22,803, forward strand.
GGCCTGATCGCGCTGGCCGCCATGGGCCTTCTGGTGTTGCTGGGCCTTTATGTGCCGGTGGCGCTGATCGCCTGCTCCTTTGTCGGGGTCTGGGCCATCAAGGGGTCGCCGCTTCTGGCCTCGAAAATGCTCGGCCTTGCGGCCAATGACGCCATCGCTTCCTATTTCTTCGGCGTGGTGCCGCTCTTCGTGCTGATGGGGTTCGTCGTCGCCGAAAGCGGCATGGGACGCGATGCTTTCGACGTGGCCAATGCCATGTTCCGCCGCCTCAAGGGCGGCCTCGGCCTCGGCACCATCGCCGCCAACACGATCTTCGCCGCGATCACCGGCTTCACCATCGCTTCTGCCACCGTCTTCACCAAGATCGCCGTGCCGGAACTGCGCCGCCACGGATACACCGCACGGTTCTCCGTCGGTGTGGTCGCCGGCACCTCGGTTCTCGGCATGCTGATCCCGCCCTCGCTGCTGCTGATCATCTACGGCCTGCTGACCGAGCAAAGCATCGGTGATCTCTTCGTCGCCGGTGTCGGCCCCGGTCTGCTGCTGGCCCTGCTCTTTGCCATCGGCACGCTTCTGATGGCCCAGTTCACCCCCAAACTCATCGGCGAGAATCTCAGCCGCGATGACGTGACGCTCACCCGCCGCACGCTTCTTGCCAAGGGCCTGCCGATGACCGGGCTGATCACCATCGTGCTGGGCGGGATCTATGCCGGCCTCTTCACCCCGGTCGAAGCCGGTGCCATCGGCACCGTGGTCGCGCTGGCCATCGGCTTTGCCAAGCGCAGGCTCACCCTCGGTGCCCTCTGGCGCATCCTGGTCGAAACCGGGCTGGTGACCGCATCGGTCTGTTTCCTGATCATCGCCGCCCAGATGTACTCCCGCATGCTCGCCTTTTCGGGCCTTCCCGGCACGTTCGGCGCCATGGTCACAGATGCGGATCTCGGGCTGATCGGGCTGATCTGCCTTTATGTGCTGGTGGTGATCCTGTTCGGCATGCTGCTCGACAGCTCTTCGATCATGCTGATCCTCGTGCCACTGATGCTTCCCATCGTCACCTCCATGGGGGTTGATCTGGTCTGGTTCGGCATCGTCACCGTGATCGCGGTCGAGATCGGCCTGCTGACCCCGCCCTTCGGCATGTCGGTCTATGTGATCAAATCGACGCTACAGGACGCCTCGATCAAACTCTCCGACATTTTCCTGGGCGCAGCCCCCTTTGCCGCCATGATGCTGATCTGCCTCGCAGCCGTCATCGCCTTTCCCCCGATCGCAACTGGTTTTCTCGGCCGATAGGAGTTGCCATGTCCATACGATCCGCCGACCTTGATCCCCGACCGACACCCGAAAAAAGCGCCCCATCGCAAGCCACGGACCCGCTTACGGTGACCTTCACCTGCTCCGGGCAAGCCGTCGGCAAGATGCGCAATGTACTGGCCGTCACCATGCGCGAGCCGCTGGAGGAACACTTCATGCTTGCCACCGACGAAGGGCCGTTCCATGGCGGCGATGCGACCGCACCATCGCCGCTCGCGCTCTTCGTCGGTGGGCTGACCGGCTGCCTGATGACCCAGCTGCGGGCCTTCGCAAAGCGGATGGATGTCACCATCGACGATCTCTGCGTGGAAACCACCGTGCGCTGGGGCTGGGTGCCCAAAGACCGGATCTACGAAACCCTTCCCAAGAGTTTCGACATCGAGATTGCCCTCGACAGCCCCGATCCGGTGGCAGATCAGGTGGCGCTGATCGAGGCGGCGCGCAAAGGGTGTTTCATCGAACAGACCCTGGGTCAGACCAACCGCATCACCCATCGTATCCGCACCGAAACGGGCTTCCGGACCGTGCCCTGAGGGGCCCCGGCCGCCGGCCGCTGCTAAAGCTTGACCCAAGCCGCATTGCGCCGGGAACTGCGAACGCAGGCGTCGACGAATTCCACCCCTTTCAGACCATCGCTGACCGTCGGGAACACCACCTCCGGCCCCGGCGCCTCGCCTCTGCCATGGGCGCGAATGGCACGTGCGGCCTCGCTGTAGATCGTCGCGAAGGCCTCCAGATATCCCTCGGGATGCCCGGGCGGCACCCGGCTGACCCGGGCAGACGCCTCACCAGCGGCAGCACTGCCCCGGGTGATCCGCCGGTGCGGCGCCCCGAAGGGCATGTGCCAAAGCACATTGGGATCCTCCTGCGCCCATTCCAGCCCGCCGGTCTCACCAAACACCCGGATCCGCAGGGCATTTTCATTGCCGGGGGCCACCTGGCTCGACCAGAGCATGCCGCGCGCACCGCCCCGGAACCGCAGCAGCACATGGGCATTGTCATCCAATTCCCGCCCGGACACGAAGGTCTGAAGATCGGCGGCCAGTTCCTCCGCCTCAAGCCCGGTGATGAAACAGGCCAGATGATAGGCATGGGTGCCGATGTCTCCGGTGGAGCCGCCGGCGCCCGAGCGCAGCGGATCGGTGCGCCAGACCGCCTGTTTGGCCTCCTGCGCAACGGTCAGCCAATCCTGCGGATATTCCACTTGCACCACGCGCACCTTGCCGATCTCGCCCCCGGCCACCATCTCGCGGGCGTGGCGCACCATGGGCGTGCCGGTGTAATTATGGGTCAGGATGAACAAGGCCTCCGACCGCTCCACCGCCTGCACCATCTTCCTTGCATCCGCGAGGGTCGAGGTCAGCGGCTTGTCGCAGATCACATGGATGCCGCGTTTGAGAAATTCCCGCGCCGCCTGATAGTGAACATGGTTCGGCGTGACGATGGCCACCGCTTCGATCCCGTCCTTGCGCCGGGCCTCGCGGATCGCCATCTGCCTGAAATCATCATAGACCCGGGGCAGGCCCAGAGCGGCACCGCTGGCCTGCGCCCGCTCCGGCGTCGACGACAGAGCCCCCGCGACCAGTTCGAAATGACCATCGATCCGCGCGGCCATCCGGTGCACCCCGCCGATGAACGCCTCAAGGCCGCCGCCCACCATGCCGAGGCGAATGCGCCCGCCACTCATCGGTCGATCCCCAGCATTATGCGGTTGGCCGCCTCGTCACTGCCGCCGTCGGCAAAGTCGTCAAACGCCACCTCGGTCGGCCGCAGGATGTGATCGCGCACGAAAGCCGCCCCCTCCCGCGCCCCGTCCTCGGGATGTTTGATCGCGCATTCCCACTCGACCACCGCCCAGCCGTCGAACCCATGGGCGGTCAGCTTGGAAAAGATCGCCCCGAAATCCACCTGACCATCGCCCAAGGACCGGAACCGCCCGGCCCGGTCGACCCAGCTCTGATAGCCCGAATAAACCCCCTGGCGTCCGGTCGGATTGAACTCCGCATCCTTGACGTGGAACATCCGGATCCGGTCCTTGTAGATGTCGATATGGTCAAGATAATCAAGGCATTGCAGCACATAATGCGACGGATCATAAAGCATGCAGGCGCGCGGATGATCGCCGGTGCGCGCCAGAAACATCTCATAGGTCACCCCGTCATGCAGATCCTCGCCCGGGTGGATCTCGTAACACAGATCAACCCCGCAGCTCTCCGCATGATCAAGAAGCGGCCGCCAGCGTGCGGCAAGCTCATCAAAGGCCGTCTCGATCAGCCCCGCCGGGCGCTGCGGCCAGGGATAGACATAAGGCCAGGCGAGCGCCCCCGAAAAGGTCGCATGGGCCGACAGGCCCAGGTTTCGTGACGCGGTCAGCGCCATCCGGACCTGCTCGACCGCCCAGGCCTGCCGGGCCTTGGGATTGCCGCGCACCTCCGGTGCGGCGAAGCCGTCAAACGCCGCATCATAGGCCGGATGCACCGCCACGAGCTGGCCCTGCAGATGACTCGACAATTCGGTCACCGCCACCCCGTTGGCCGCCGCCACGCCCTTGAATTCGTCGCAATAGATCTTGCTCTCGGCCGCCTTTGCCAGATCGATCAGCCGCCCGTCCCAACTGGGCACCTGAACCCCGACATAGCCGCAATCGGCCGCCCATTTCGTGATCGCATCCCAGGAATTGAACGGAGGATCGTCTCCGGCGAACTGGGCCAGAAACAGCGCGGGTCCCTTGATCTTCTGCATTCTTTCCTCCCTGAAAAGCTCACTTCATCGATGGCAAATTCTCCCGGATCACGATCTCGATCCGAATGTTCTCTTGGCTTTCGATCACCGGCGTCTTGTCGCATTTGGCGCGCAGCACGCGCATGGCACTGCGCGCCAGATGGCCGGTGTTCTGGGTGATCACCGCATCCACCACGCCTGCGCGCAACAGCGCGGCCGAATTTTCCGTCAACTCATGATCCACCAGCACCGGGCGATGGGGCAGCCCGGCAGCCGCAATCGCACGGGCAATGCCCTGCACGCTGGCGCCCACCGAATAGATCCCGATCGCATCGGGATTTTCGCGCAAGGCCCGCAAGGTGACCTGCTCGGTATGGGCCGGATCCTCCTGACCTTCGACGCTGGGCAGCGGGTCAAGGTTGGGAAAGTCGGCACCGACGACCTGGTCAAACCCGTGCCGCCGCTCGATCATGTCGCGCGATTGCTTGTTGGTGATCACCACCACAACCTTGCCGCGCTGCCCGCCGGTGAACCGGCCCAGCAGCCGCCCCGCCGTGCGCCCGGCAGCGATATTGTCGATCCCGACGAAATGATCCCGGTCGGAATTCGGCTGATCGGTGACCAGGGACACCACCGGAATGCCGCGCTTGCGCAGATCGGCAATGGCGTCACGGATCAGCGGCGTTTCCTTGGCCATGATCGCCAGACCATCGACCTTGGACGGCTCCAGCGCGCCCAGGGTCGCGGCCAGCTGCGTGTGGTCGTGGTTGGGCACCCGGATCGTGCGCACTTCGGTCCGGTTCTGCGGCGCGTTCAGGATCGTCTCGGCGATGCCCTGCTCCAGGCTGGCCAGAAACTGCCCCTTCCAATCGGGCAGCACGAAGACGAAGCGATAGGTTTTCTGCCGCGCCAGATTGGCCGCCGCCGTGTCGCGCACATAGCCCAGCTGATCGATTGCCGCCTGCACCTTCCGGATCGTGACCGACCGGACGCCGGGGCGCTCGTTCAGCACACGGTCCACGGTGGCCAAGCTCACACCGGCCACACGGGCAATGTCATTGACCGTGGGTTTTGCGACAACAGTGCGGCTTGGCTTGCTCAGCTTAGATCCCCATTTCCTTGGCCAGCGCATCGAACAGAAGCGCCACCGCTTCGGCGCCCGGATCGTTATGCCCACGCAGGTTTTCCTCAGGCACATAGGCCGCCCGGCCCGCCTTGGCGCGATGGATGCCGGCGGTGCTGTCGGCCCCCGCACGGGCGGCGTCGGCCGCGGCGGCGATCCCTTCGGGCAAGGCCGCAAGAGCCGGCGCAAGCGCATCAATCATCGTTCGATCACCCACCTTGGCCCCGCCCACCTGGCTCACGCGTTCCAGCCCTTCCACCAGCGCCCGCTGCACTGACGCGCCATTGGCGCAGGCATCTCCGGCGGCGTTGAAGAAGATCGCGAGGATCACGCCCGAAGACCCGCCCATGGTCTGGCTCAGCTCGTTTCCAAGGGCCGGGAACAGCTGGGTCAGATCCGCAAGCGGCATGCGGTCGAGGCTGGATTTCAGCGCCCGGGACGCCGTGGCCAACGTGCTGCCCGTATCCCCATCCCCCGATTTCGCGTCAAGGCCATTCAAGGCGCCTTCCGCGGAAATCAAGAGATCGGCGACCTTCTCGATGATCGCCCGGGTCCGTTCGTTGATCGACGGGATCGGCTCGATCGGGGTCAGCCCGTCGGGCAGCGCAACCACCCGGGGGGCTGTGACCGGCACCAGGCCGGGCCAGGCCGGCAAGGACACCGGGGCAGCAAGAGCCGCCTGTTCCTCAGCGGTAACCGCCAAGATCGACACCGAAAATCCGTGCATGTCGAGCGAGGTCATCAAGGGCGCAGGCCCGATGATCTGGCCCACCAGCCCGGTTTCGGTCAGCGCGTGGGTCAGCACCGACATTTCCAGCGGCGTGGTCGAGCCCAGGTTGTTGACGATGGCCACCACCTCTCCGGTCGCATGGTCGCGCAGCTTCTCCACCACCGTTGCCATCGCCCCCATCGCGGTCGAGAAATCCACCTGTTCGACCCCCGGCTCGCCATGGATGCCCAGCCCCAGCTCCGCCTTGCCCGCACCGATGCGGTTCTCCTTGTGCGATCCGGGAATGGTGCAGGTGTCCAGGCTCATGCCGATCGACGCCACCTTGCCGATCACCTCCCGCGCGGCCCGGGTAACGCTGGCCAGATCGGCGCCCGCCTCCGCCATCGCGCCGGTGATCTTGTGCACGAACAGCGTGCCCGCCACCCCGCGCGGCTGCGGCAGATCGGGCAGCGCTATATCGTCATCGACCACCACCATCTCGACCTTGCGCCCCAACGCGCGGGCCCGTTCAGCGGCCAGCCCGAAATTCAGCCGGTCGCCGGTGTAATTCTTCACGATCAGCAAACAGCCCGCATCGCCGGTCACCGCCAGAATGCCCGCCAGCACCGCCTCGACCGAAGGCGAGGCAAAGACCTCGCCGCAGACCGCCGCCGTCAACATGCCAGGGCCGACAAAACCGGCATGGGCCGGCTCATGCCCCGACCCGCCGCCCGACACCAGCGCCACCCGGGATTTGTCCCAGTCACTGCGGAACACCACCTTGATATGAGGATAGCCGTCCAGCCGCGACAGCGCTCCGCCCGAAGTGGCCAGAACACCGTCGATGGCCTCGGTCACCAGGTCTTCTTTGGCGTTGATGAATTGTGCCATGGTCTCCTCCCTTAAAGCACCCGCGCGCCCGAGGCGTCGAAATAAAGTGGGTTGTGCGGGCTGATCCGGATTGTCTCGCTCTGCCCGTAATCCCGATGGGGATCGGTCAGCGTGGTGATCCCGTGACCCCGCACCTCAAGATGCAGCCGGGTCTGATCGCCCAGATGCTCGGCGCGCAGAACCCGCGCCTCGATCCCCTCACCTTGGCGGATGTTCTCCGGCCTGAGCCCGATCTGCGCCCCCCGATGGGCACCGGGAAAGAGATCGGCCGGCAGGATATTGATCCGCGGCAGACCGAGACGGCTCGCCACATAGACGCTCACCGGGTTTTCGTAGATCTCCTTCGGCGTGCCATATTGCACCAGCCGCCCGCTCTCCAGCACCCCCACATGGGTCGCCATGGTCATCGCTTCGATCTGATCATGGGTCACATAAAGCAGGGTCGAGCCCAGATCGGCATGGATGCGCTTCAACTCCACCCGCAGATCGGCGCGCAGCTTGGCGTCCAGCGAACTCAGCGGTTCATCCATCAGATAGATCTGCGGATCGCGCACCAGGGCACGCCCAATCGACACCCGCTGCATTTCGCCGCCCGACAATTCGGTCGCCTTGTTGTCCAGCTTGTGCGGGATCTGCAGCACCTCGGCGATCTGCCGGATCTTCCGGTCGATCACATCCTCGGGCGTCCGCAGAATGGGCGAACGCAGCGGAAAGGCCAGATTGTCGCGCACGCTCATATGCGGATAAAGCGAATATTGCTGGAACACCATCGCCACGTCGCGCTGCGCCGGGGTGTCGGCGCCCACGTCACGCCCGCCGATATGGATACTGCCGGCGTCCAGGCTCTCCAGTCCCGAAATCAGCCGCAGCGTCGTCGTCTTGCCCGCCCCGGTCGGGCCCAACAGCACCACGAAGGCGCCGTCCTCGATGGTCATCGAAACATCATTCACCGCCACCGTGTCGCCGAAGGCCTTGGTGACATTTCGCAGCGCAACCTCAGCCATGGAGCACGCCCTCGTTCAGTTCGGATTTCAGCGCCCGCCCGGACTGACGATCAAACAACGTGATGGTCCCGGCCTCAAAATCCAGCCCCAGGCTTTCGCCCACCCGCGCCACCTGGTGCGCAGGCACCCGCGCCTTGATCTCGCCGCCTGCGGTCTCCAGCGTCACGATCTGGGTGGTGCCCAGATATTCCGTCGCCCGCACCTCGGCCCGATAGGGCGCGTCATCAGACAGCCGGACATGTTCGGGCCGCACGCCAAAGACCATGTCCCCCTCGAAGGGTTCGCGGGTCTGCGGCACCGCGAATGCGGTGTTACCCAAGGCGACTTCGCGGGCCCCAATTCCGATTTTTCCATGGAATTTCAGAAAGTTCATCGATGGCGAGCCGATGAAATCCGCCACGAACATGGTCGCCGGTTTGTCGTAGATTTCCTGTGGCGTTCCGAATTGCTCGACCACCGCATTGTTCATCACCACGATCTTGTCGCCCATCTGCATCGCCTCAAGCTGATCATGGGTCACATAAACCGTGGTGGCCCCCATCCGGTCATGCAGCGCACGCAGCTCCTCTGCCATATGTTCGCGGAACTCCGCATCCAGCGCGCCCAGGGGCTCGTCCATCATGAAGGCCTTCGGTTCCCGCACGATGGCGCGCCCGAGCGCCACCCGCTGCCGGTCGCCCCCCGACAGCCCGCCCACGGACCGGTCAAGAATGTCCTCGATGCCCAGAATGCGCGCCACCTCGGCCACCTTCGCCCGTACCTGCGCCCGTGGCATGCCCTGGCTGACCAGCGGATAGCTGATGTTTTTGCGCACATTCATATGCGGATAAAGCGCGAACATCTGAAACACGAAAGCGATGTCACGTTCCGAGGGCGGGCGCCTGGAAATCTCCTCACCATCGAGAAGGATCTCCCCCGAACTGGGCAATTCAAGCCCGGCGATCATCCGCAACGTCGTGGTCTTGCCACAGCCCGAAGGGCCCAGCAGCATGAAGAACTCCCCGTCCTCGATGGTGAAGGAACTTTCGCGCACCGCCGTGAACGAGCCGAATTCCTTCCTGAGGTTCCTGATGATGATCTGCGCCATGCTTACTCCGGAAAATGGCTGACGATGATGAACATCACCGTGCCGATCAGTGTGGTGACAAAAGAATAGGTGAAGGCCCAGAGCGCGAAGGGCTGCATCAGCATGATCACACCGAGGGCAATGATGATCGTGGCGACCATTTCCCAAGACCCGCGACGCAGGCGAACCAGACCGTTGAGAAAATCCCTCATTTGCGCACCGCTCCGAACGTGATCCCGCGCAACAGATGCTTCCTGAGCAGGACGGTGAAAATCATGACCGGCAAGAGGAAGATCGTGACCCCGGCGGCAATGGCCGGCCAATCCAGCCCACCGACCCCGATGATGGTGGGAATGAACGGCGGCGCGGTCTGGGCATTGGCCGTGGTCAGGAGCACCGCGAAGGCATATTCGTTCCAGGAAAAGATCAGGCAGAAGATCGCGGTGGAGGCGATGCCGGTCGCCGCTTGCGGCAGGACCACCTTGATGAAGGCCTGAAACCGTGTGTAGCCATCGATCAGCGCCGCCTCTTCATATTCCGTCGGGATCCCGTCGATGAAGCTTTTCAAAAGCCAGACGGCCAGCGAGATATTCACCCCGGAATAGAGCAGGATCATCCCCAGATGGGTGTCCGACAGGCCCAGTTGCCGGTACATCAGGAAAATCGGGATCGCCACCGCGATGGGCGGCATCATCCGGGTCGACAGGATGAAGAACAGCAGATCATCGGCAAGCGGAATCTTGAACCGGCTGAACGCATAGGCCGCAAGCGTGCCCAGAAAAACGCTCAGGAAAGTCGAGCCGAACCCGATGATGACCGAGTTCAGAAACCGCTCGCCGAATTTCGATGGGCCGACAATGACCATATCATATTGCCGCACGATCTCATCGGCCCAGGTTTCGGGCGGGTTGGCCTCCAGATATTCCTGGGTCTGCCGCGTGCGGGTGGTGAACAGGTTCACATAGCCTTCCAGCGTCGGGGTGAACCCGGCGTCGCTGTCGCTGCCCGCGATATATTTCGGCGGATAGGCAATGGCGTCAGCGGGGCTTTTGAACCCGGTGATCGCGATCCAGACCAGCGGGATCATGGTGATCAGCGCATAGAAAATCACCAGGGTGCCCGCGATCCATTTGACCCGGCCCGACGGCGCGGTGATCGAAAAACTGCTCATCGGTCCTTCACCCTGTTCAGCGCTTTGACATAGATGCTGGCCAGACCGAAAACCGTCACGAACAGTATGATCGCATAGGCCGAGGCATATCCGGTTCGCCATTTTTCAAAGGCTTCCCGCTTGAGATTGATCGAGGTCAGCTCGGTCACCGAGCCGGGACCGCCGCCGGTCAGCTGCACCACCAGATCGAACATCTTGAAATTCTCGATCCCCCGGAACAGCACCGCCAGCATCAGAAACGGCAGCACCATGGGCAGGGTGATGGTGAAGAACTGCCGCAGCTTCGAAGCGCGGTCGATCTCGGCAGCCTCATAGATGTAATCGGGAATGCTGCGCAGCCCGGCCAGACAGATCAGCATCACGAAAGGCGTCCACATCCAGGTGTCGACGACCACAATCGCCCAGGGTGCCAGATCGACCTGCCCCAGCATCTCGAAACTCGACGGATCCCGCCCGGTGAAAAAGCCGGTGATGTAATTGAAAAGGCCGATCTGCGGCTGATAGAGGAACTTCCAGAAATTCCCCACCACCGCGGGCGACAGCATCATCGGCAGCACGATGATCGTCGTCCACAGATCATTGCCGCGGAACTTCTTGTTGATCAGCCAGGCCAGGGTGAAGCCGATCAGCACCTGAAAGATGATCGTCCAGATCAGGAAATGCGCGGTGGCCTGCATATTGAGCCAGATGTCGCTGTCGGTCAGGATGCGCTCGTAATTGCGCAGCCCGATGAATTCGGGTTCCCGGTTCAGCCGGTTCGCCCGGTAATTGGTAAAGCTCAGCCGGATCGTCCAGATCAGCGGAAAGATATTGATCGCCAGCAGCAGAAAGATCGTCGGTGCGACAAAGATCCAGGCGATGGCCCGGTCGGAGAGCCCCCTGATCTTGCGCGCAACAGGAGCGGGCGTTGCCGCTGCAACGCGATCGATGGTCGGATCGGACATGGGCCTGGCCTGTCACTTGAGGTTGGCGCCGGGGGCGAACCCCGGCGCGTCAGATCAGAGCTTGCCTTCGTCCTCGAAGACTTCGGTCCAATCCTCGATCAGCTTGTCGAGCGCATCCTGCGCCGTGCCCTGATCGGCCACCACGTAGTCGTGCACGCGCTTCTGCATCGCCAGAAGAAGCTCCGCATAGGCCGGCTCCTGCCAGAAATCGAGCACCCCATCCATCGCCTCGAGGAAATCGCCGGCAAAGGGCTGGCTGTCGACGAAACCCGGGTCCTGCAGCACCGAATTATGGGCCGAATAGCCGCCAAGCTCCCACCATTTGGCCTGCACACCGGGCTGGGCGAACCACTTGATATACTCAAGGGCGGCCTCCTGCTTGTCCGAATAGCTGACCACCGAAATCCCCTGCCCGCCGAGGGTCGAGGCGGCGATGTTCTGCGGCGGGTTGACAAAGAAATCGATCTTCTCGCCCCCGGTGGCCGGGTCGGCATAAAGCCCGGGGAAGAAGGCGAACCAGTTCATCGCCATCGCCACCTGACCCGATTTGAAGGCATCGAGCGATTCCCCCATATAGGAATTCGTGTAGCCCGGCGGCGTCGCCGTTTCGTAGAATTCCTTATAGAATTCAAGGGCTTCTACCGCTTCGGGCGAATTGACCGCACCTTCCATATCATAGGATCCAGGGGTGTTTTCGTATTTGAACCCCCAGGGGTAAAGCGCCGAGGTCACCCCCATGGTGATCCCTTCCGAGCCCCGCTCGGTAAAGATCGCGGCACCATAGACCGTCTTGCCGTCGATCTCCCGGCCCTGGAAGAACTGCGCGATCTGCAGCAATTCCTTTTGCGACTGGGGCTCGCCCAGATCCTGACCCGTGGCCGCCTTGTAGGCCGCCTGAATATCCGCGCGGGCAAACCAGTCCTTGCGATAAAACCAGCCATTCGCATCCCCCATGGCCGGCAGGGCATAGTAATTCGGCGTGCCCTTCGGCCAGGTCGAATAGGCATAGACGGTCGCCGGGGCGAAATCGTCCATCGAGATGCCTTCGGCGTCAAAGAAGCCGTTCAGCTTGACATAATGGCCGTTCTCCGCGCCGCCGCCGATCCACTGGCTGTCGCCAATCAGCAGGTCGCAAAGCTTGCCGCCTGAATTGAGCTCATTGAGCATCCGGTCGGCAAAATTGGGCCAGGGCACGAATTCGAAATTCATGCTGTGCCCCGACTGGGCCTCGAAATCCTTGGACAATTCCACCAGTGCATTCGCCGGATCCCAGGCGGCCCAGCAAAGCGTCAAATCTTCTGCGACAGCCGACGACAGCGCGCCGGAGGCCGCAAGGGCCACGGCGCTGGCCGCAGCCAGTTTTGAATATGACATTCAATCCTCCCATGTGTCTGCCGCTGTGCTTATGGACGAATCGCGGCATGAGTCGACGCTACATGAGGTACGCACCTCAAGTCCAGAATTTTTGAGGTGCGTACCTCATTATGGGGAAAAATATAGTTTTCTCAATTGTTTACGGATTTCCTTCGGATCACCCGCGCAACAAAGCCCGCGCTGCCTCCGGCCCGAGCTGCGCCGGGCGCGCGCATTCCGTGGTCATCTCGATCCAGCGCCGTTCCTCGGCCGATTGCAACAAAGCCGTCATCACCTCGACCACATGGGTCGCCAGATCCAGGGCGCAGCGATGGGGCCGGTCCTGCACGATCCCGGCCGCCATATCCGCCAGCCCCGCCCCACGATAATTCGCCCGCGCAACCCCATCGTCACCGGTCTCATTCGCCACATCGAAAGGATGGTCGCGACTGGCCATTTCGGTGACCTCACCGGCCCCGTCGGCCCGCTCCACGACGCCACCAAAGAAATTCGGATCAGGCACATTGAGCGTGGCCTCGGTGCCATAAAGCTCCATCGGCCCGTGACCATGGGCCCGCACATCCCAGCTTGCCCCAAGGGTGATCAGGGCGCCGCCTGCAAATTCCAGGAGACCGTGCACATTGGTCGGCGTCTCGACCGCCACTCGCTCCCCCGCCCGGGGACCGCTGCCGATCCTGCGGGTCGCAAAACCGGCCCCCGCCATCGCCGTCACCGCGCGCACCGGGCCCAAGAGCTGCACCAGATTGGTGATGTAATAGGGCCCCAGATCCAGCACCGGCCCGCCGCCGGGCTGAAAGAAGAAATCGGGGTTCGGATGCCAGCCCTCCATCCCGCGGCTCATCACGTGACAGGTGCCACCCACGATCTGGCCCGCCTGCCCCTCGTCCAGGGCGGCGCGTGCCAGTTGATGGGCCCCGCCCAGAAACGTATCGGGCGCCGAACCGACCCGAAGCCCCCGGTCTTCCGCCAGCCCGCGCAAGGCCACACCTTCCTTCAAGCTCAGCACATAGGGTTTTTCCGAATAGGCATGCTTGCCCGCGTCCAGAATGCGGCGCGTGACCTCGAAATGAGCCTGGGGCACGGTCAGGTTGACCACGATCTGAATGTCATCCGAGGCCAGCAGCGCCTCCACCGACCGCGCCTCGACCCCATGGTCGGCGGCCCGCGCCTCGGCCACCGCCCCGTCGCGATCGGCCACCGCGCGGATCTCCATGTGATCGAACAGCGGCGCCAGCCTGAGATAGGTCGCCGAAATATTGCCGCAGCCAATCAGGCCAACCCCAAGATCACCCATGCCGCTCCCCCCGGAAATGATGCGCAGCAACTATGCGTCGCAGGCAGCTCCAGGGTCAATCCGGGGGCGGGCCCGCCGCTTCAATCTTTCGGATAGAGCCAGCGTCCGATGCGGCGATAGCGCGGGTCGCTGAGACGGCGGAAGAACCCGATCGGGTCGTCGCGGAAGTGATCGACATCATGGGCCTGCCCGATGCGGCCAATGGCAAGCGCGACAAAGGGCGTCATCAGATGCCGCCATCCGGCCAACCCATAGGGGCCCTGCAACGAAAAGCTCGGCCCCTTTCGATGACGCCGCAGGCCGCCGCGCCGCCTGAGCAGCACGGCCGCCTCGCTCCAGAGCGGAACGGTGTCCTGCGCCGGATCGGCCAGCGCCACAGGCCGGACCGAGGCCCGCGCATCGTCAAAGGTCAGACCCCCGATCAGCCGTGCGCTGGCCTCGTCCGGAGAGGACAGCAGCGTTGCGAGGGCAAGATTGGCGCTCTCGGGCGTAATCGTCAGCGCCGCAGGATCGGGCGCGGCCTGACGGAACGCCTGCACCATCGCGAGGGCACCCGCATGGGCCAGATCCACAAATTGCGCACGCGCGGCATCGTCGCCGGCCCCGTGGCGCAGGCCGGTCCAGCTCCCGCCCGCAGGTTGCAGATCGGTGTAGGTCGCTCCGGCCGCGCAAAGAACCGTCTCGTACACCGCCCGGTTCCGTTCGATCTGCCGGGTGCCGCCGGGCCGGAACGTTTCGGTGAGATAGCCCCGCACCGCTTTCCCGGTCGGCGCCGCCGCCAGATAATAGCCACGCAGTTCCCGCCCGATGAACCCCTCGATCGCCGATTGCATCGTGCCGCGATACCCGATGTCGACAATCGCCGTACCCGGCACCTCCATCGCGCAGGCGCCCAGGTAGGCCTGATATCGCCCGGCCAGCGCCCTGTTCGCACGCACCGCGTCTTCCGCGATCAGGGTCGCGAAGCTCCGCAGTCGCTCACGCGGGCAATCGTTGCCGATGAGCGCCTGCGGATCGGAGATGCCGCTCTGCGCCAGAGCCTGCGGATCGGGCGGGATCCCGGCGATGCGCTGACACCAGGCCGCCACCGTCTCGCCCTGGCTGACCCGCTCAGCCGCTGCCAGAATATCGGCGGCCTCAACGGCGCCCGTGCGCCCGGCAATGTGACGTGACGCGATCACATCAAAGGTCTCGATCTCGGGAAACAGCAGGGTGAAACAGCGCCGCATGACCTCGCCTTCACGGGTCAGGAAGCCAAGCCGGGTGACCCCATCAGCACGGATCGTCCGATGCAGCCAGATCGCAAAGCCCGCAAGAAGCGGGCCGAGACAGACCGCCCCAAACCGCCAGGCCGGAGAGGCCGAAGCCCCGTGATCGGCGCAGGCGAGAGCGGCCGATTTGATCAGAAGTCCGCTTTCCACATCCTCGCTCTCCAGCCGGTTGACCGCGGGACGCAGCGTCGGGAAATCCGCGCGCAGCCGCTCCATGGGACAGGGCAGATGGGTCGCCTTCAGACCGGACGCCCGCGCGGCCTCCACATCGCTTTTGGATGAATTGCCATAATGGTGCCAGCCCGCCCGGCCGACGCCGATGGTGTCGCGCACAACCTCGTAGAGCCCGCCCGAAGCCTTGGTCCGCCCCTGATCGGCCGAGGTGAAAATCGCCAGCCACCCGGCAAATCCCGCATGCTCCAGCAGAACCGCAATGGTTTCCGCATCATGGCAGCTGTCCGAAAGGATAACCGGCGCCTGTCCCCGGGCAAGAGCGGCATCAAAATGCCGTCGCCCCTCCGGCAGGGCCCGTATCGATCTGATCTCCTCGGCAATCTCAAGCGCCATCAGCGCATCGACCCGGGCGGTCTCCTCCGTCCCGACCATCGCCCGGTAGATGTCCCGCAGCCGCGGCTCCTCGCGCCCCTCGGCCAGCGCGGCCTTGCGCGCCCGGCGTTCCGCGGTCTGCCGTGCTGCCCGGAACTGCTCCGGCGCACAGCCCGCAAGATCCGCAGCCCGCACCGCCATCGCCTCGAACACATGATCGGGACGGGCATGGATCCGGGTCAGAAGCGTGTCAAAGACATCGAAAGACACCAACTGGTCGGTCGCCTGTCGCCCTGGCAGATCCACCTCCGACCAGTGAAATCCGATCCGGTCGCGCAAGGGGGCTTCGTCACCACGAGTGACGGCGCAGGGCGTCTCGCTCATGGCCACCAGCGGGCTCAGAATGTCGCGCCAGAACTCTGGATCGGCGATCTTCCGAAAGGTGCCCACATATCCCGCTTCCCCCTCGAGCGGAAACGCGGGCGGCAGGAACCGCCGACCGGTCTTGCCAAAGAAGCCCGCCTCGACGCAAAGCGATGACGACAGCGCCGCGACCCCCACGATCCGCGGGTCGGCGAGCAGCGCATAGGTCGGGGCCTCGAGACGCGACACATTGGGAAAACCTGCCAGAAAATCGCTCACATCGGCATCCCGCCGCCCCAGCTTCGGATGATCAAGGTAATAGACATGCGGCACCGAGAGGCTCAGCGCGCGAAAGGTGTCGGAATGATCCTGCAGCCGTTGGAACCGCCCATTGGAAAGCACCGTCTTGTCCTGTGGCAATTGTCCCGCGAAGAGGATCGCCCCCTCGACCAGCGCCATCTGATGGCCCCATCGCCCCTGTCGCAGCGCCGTCTTCAGCCCACGGGCCTTGTCGAACACGGGCTGCTCGTCAAACTGGTGCGCCGAAAGACGGCGCCGGATGCCCGGGTCCGAGGCCTGGACGGCAAAGAGAAGATCCTCATAAAACCGGACCGGATGCAGCCAGATGTCAATCCAGGGCACGCCACAGAGATCCAACACGTCCCGGGTGCCTTGCGACAATTCATAGCCGATCACAAGGGAGCCCGGCGCAACGGCTGCGCGCAGCAGATCACCGGCCTCGGCCGTCATATGCGCTGCTTCGAACCAGCGGTGCAGATCCCCGTCCTGCCCCGAAGCGGCCACCCGGGCGAGAAACCCGGCTTGGGAAAACCCCTCGGGCGCGCCGAAAACAACGGGCAGGCGCTT
>JAOXSD010000261.1 GCA_025800205.1 Silicimonas sp.
GGGCGAACCGATTATAAGCCCAGACGGCGTAGGCGATGATCTCACGGGGAAAACGATAGCCTTTCAGGCGTGGCATTTGACATGGCAACTTCATTCCGGCCATCTATCTGTAGACCAACACGCAATCAACTTGGCAATGCCGTTTCACACTATGCATATGTCAAAGATATTGAAGATCAGTTTTGGAAGTCCGTCAAAAAATCCGCAGAAATAAAGCAATGAGTATTAGCGAGATGCTTCCGACAGCAAAAGATTCAGATGGATGGCAAGAAGAGTTAGAGCCGTATCGAATATCGGAGTCTAGTTTCGCGATTCCCAATCGAGTTGAATATTCGTCGCAGCGAGAAGTGGAAGTAGTGTCAAGCAAAATACCGATTCGCTTAGCTGAGTTAATTTTGGGAATTGACGTACTCGAAGATGCGATAAAAAAACGCCATGTGTGGAGTAAGATTTTGGAAGAAATACCGGACATTAGCGCTGACCACCCACGCTGGAGTGAGCTTCCATATGAAGCTTCCGTGCTTTTGATAAATTTTGAAAGTTGGTTCACGCTGCGGGTGGGTGAGCCAAATTTCTATGGTAGCTGGTTAGATTGTGCCGAAGGAATTTCATACCGAGTGCTAGATGGAAAATTCTCATCTCCGCACGACGATCAGGCTTTAAAATATGTTTGCAGCGATCCGTGGACTCAATTCTTTGATGGGGCAAGTTCATGACTAAAGTTTTGTGTCCGTCGTCAGATAATTTGGGACACCTGAGCACGTTTTTGTTTGGAGGCTCTGGCTCATCCTTGATTGAGTTTATGCGTTTTCAGTTTGGTGGCGCAAGCGCCGCTTGAGCATGGTTTTTCGTTTGATCTCCTCTCGCTGTTTCAGGATTTTCTCATCGCGCCCGAAGTAGACATCGGCGGGCGTCAGGTTGCCCAGGCTCTCGTGATATCGCTGGTTGTTGTAGTATTCGACGAAGGCCTCGATTTGGCGTTCGAGATCCCCGGGCAAGAAGTAGTGCTCCAGCAAGACGCGGTTCTTCATGGTCTGATGCAAGCGTTCGATCTTGCCCTGCGTTTGGGGGTGGTAGGGTGCGCCGCGGACATGCTTCATGCCGGTCAAACCCTTCGACATGGACGAGCTGGAGGCGCGGCTGCGCGCGCTGGCCCGCCGGGCCGCCAGCGCGCCGGTTTCGGAACTGGAACTGGGCGCGCTCACCTATTTTCCCGAGGAACGGCAGGCCCGGCTGGAGGGCGAAGCGCTTGATCTGCCGCGCCGCGAACTGGCGCTTCTCGATGCGCTGTTGCGCGCGGGCCGCCGGGTCACCTCGAAGACCGAGTTGATCGAGAGGCTTTATGGCACCGGCGCCGATGTGGGCGAAAGCGCCATCGAGGCGCTGGTGTCGCGGCTGCGCAAGAAGCTTGCTCCGGGCGGGCTGGAAATCCGCATGCAGCGCAATCTGGGTTATGTCCTGCAGGAACGCGACCGGTGATGTTCCGCTCGCTGCGTCTGCGGCTGTTCGTGATCATCCTGACGCCGCTTCTGGTGCTGGCGGTGGCGATTGGCGCCTGGCGGATCGATGCGGCCCAGGAGACGGCGCAGGATTTCTTTGACCGCAACCTGATGCTGACCGCCCTCGCCGTGGCCCGCGACGTGGCGCTTTACGATGGTGATCTGATCTCCTTCGAGACCACGCAACTGCTGAACGAAACCGCCGGCGGGCCGGTGCGCTACAATGTCTTTGCCCCCGACGGGGTCAATGTCACCGGCTATGCGGTCCCGCCGGTGCCGCCCAGCGGAATCGCCCGGGATCTGCCGGTGGTCTATTACGACGCCACCTATCGCGGTGCGCCCGCGCGGGTGCTGCGGCTCAAGGATCAGGCGGTGGTGGAGGGGATTTCCGGCACCTTCACCATCACGGTCTGGCAGGATCTGGCGGTGCGCAACGCCTTTGTCTGGGATCTGGGCCTGCGCGCGGGCATCGTGATGGCGACGCTGCTGGGGGCGGTGGCGCTTCTGGTCTGGTTCGGGGTGCGGATCGGCTTGAAACCCCTGATCGATCTGGAGGATGCGATTTCCCGGCGCTCGCCCGAGGATCTGAGCCCGATCCAGCGCCCGGTGCCGGTGGAGGCGGCAGGGATCGTCGCCCAGCTCAACCAGCTTCTGGGCCGGATGGGGGCGACCTTTGATGCGCAGGCGGCCTTTGTTTCCGACGCCGCCCATCAGCTGCGCAACCCGATTGCCGGGCTGCGCGCGCTGGGCGAGGCGATCGGCTCGGCGGCCACGCTGGATGTGGCTAAAACCCGGGCGGGCGAGCTGGTCCGGGCGGCAGGCCATGCGGGCGATCTGGCGAACCGGCTTCTGACCCTGGAGCGCGCCCGGGCAGAGCGGGGCCCGGAGGGGGTGGCGCCTGCGGCGCTGGATGAGGTGATCACCCGAACGGTGCAGGGGCTTGCCGCCGAGGTGGAAGCGCGCGGCGTGACGCTGGATGTGGTGGCGCCATCGGTGCCCGCGATCCCGGTCGACCGGCTGATGCTGCGCGAGGCGCTGACCAATCTGATCGACAATGCGCTCGTTCATGGCGGCCCCGGCCTGAGCCTGATCCGGGTCAGTCTGACCGACGCGCCGGACATGCTGAGCCTGACGGTCGAAAATGACGGCACCTCGGTCAAAGCCGCCGACATTCCCAATATTCTGGCGCGGTTCGGTCAGGTGGAGCCCAGCCGGGGCAGCGGGCTTGGCCTGTCCATTGCCGATGCGGTGGCGCGCCGTCATGGCGGCGCGCTGGTGGTTCATCCCCGTCCGGACGGGTTCGCGGTGACGATCCGATTGCCGAAACGGGCCTGATCAGCGCCCCGCCGCATAGGCCTGCATCAGCCGCGGCGTGGCCGCCGCCTTGAGCATCCCGTCGGGCCCGTGGGAGGCGGCCGTGAGCCGCCCCAGGGTCCAGGGATCGGCCAGTTCCACCCTGTGACCGGCCTGACGCAGCGCCTCCACGGTGGCCTCGGGATAGCCGGGTTCGATCAGCAGATGGCCGGGGTTGGTGCCGCGCGGATAGAAGCTCGATTGCGGATGGTTCGACAGCACCAGCGGGGCGTCGATCGCCTCCTGCAGGTTCATGCCGTGATGCACCAGATGCAGGAACAGGACCAATTGCCACTGATCCTGACTGTCGCCGCCCGGCGTGCCGAAGGCGACGCGCGTGCCATCAGGCGCGCGCGCCATCGACGGGGTCAGTGTCGTGCGCGGCCGGCGACCGGGCGCCAGGGTGGTGGGCAGGCCCTCATCAAGCCAGAACATCTGCGCCCGGGTGTTGAGCGGCACACCCAGCCCGGGCACCACCGGGTTCGATTGCAGCCAGCCGCCCGACGGCGTGGCCGACACCATGTTCCCGGCCGCATCGACCACATCGAGATGGACCGTGTCGCCCTCTTTCTTTGCCAGATGCGCCATGGTCGGCTCGCCGCCGCCGGCACCTGCGCCCTCGGGCAGGGCGCGGCTGGCGCGGGCCAGAAACGCCTCCGCCAGATGTTCAAAACCAGGCAGCAGACCGGGGCGCTGGTCGTTCGAGGCGGTCTTGCCGATCAGCGCAGCACGGGCGCGGGCATACTCGTCGCTCAACAGGCTCGCCTGCGGCACGTCGGTCCCGTCGGGGTCGCCGTAATAGGCCTCCCGGTCGGCGAAGGCGAGTTTCATCGCCTCGACCACCGGATGGAGGAACCCGGCGCTCATCGGGTCGGCCTCGGCGGCCCCGGTGTGCTTGAGCATCTCCAACGCTTGCAACAGCACCGGCCCCTGGGTCCAGAACCCGCCCTTGAAGATGTCCCAGCCGTGATACCCGCCCGCCAGGGGCGCTTCCACATGGGCCGACCAACCTGCCATGTCCTCGCCTGTCATCACCCCCTTGCGGCGTTCGCCCGCGCCATCCATGACGCAGGCCTCGCGCAGATATGTGTCGATCGCTTCGGCCACGAACCCCTTGTAGAAGGCCGCCCGCGCTGCCTCGATCTGCGCCTCGCGCCCGGTCACTGCCTCGGCCTCGCGCAGAAGCCGTTCCCAGAAGGCGGCAAGCTCCGGATTGCGGAACAGGCTGCCGCCTTTGGGGACAGCGCCGCTCGGCAGGAAGGTGGCGGCCGAGGTCGGCCATTCGTCGCGGAAGAGATCGGCGTGATCGGCGATCACGTCAGAGGTGCGCGGCAGGATCGGATAACCTTTGCCCGCATAGTGGATCGCCGGTTCCAGAACCGCGCGCAGGCTGCATGTGCCGTGGTCGCGCAGCATCAGCATCCAGGCATCGAACGCCCCGGGGATCACGGTGGCCAGCAGGCCCGAGCCGGGGATCAGATCAAGCCCCTCGCTGCGGTAATGCGCCACCGTTGCGCGCGCAGGCGCCGTGCCCTGACCACAGATCATGCTTGGAGCTTCGGCACCCGCAGGCCAGATCAGCGCGGGCATGTCGCCCAGGGGCCCGTTCAGTTGCGGTTCGACCACATTGAGCACGAAGCCGGTGGCGACGGCGGCATCGAAGGCATTGCCGCCCGCCTCGAGGATCTTCATGCCCGCAGCCGAAGCCAGCCAGTGGGTCGAGGTGACCATGCCGAATGTGCCCTGCAATTCGGGGCGGGTGGTGAACCGCATGTGGGGAGCTCCTTTGCATTATCGTGGCAAAGCTAGGCCGCGCCGCACGCTTTGACGAGGGGAAACCATTGACAGGGGCGCGGTGCAGGCGTAGCAGGATTGTATCCAGAGGGATACAAAATGACCACCCCAGGCAGATCTTCCGGTGAAGCGGCTTATGAGGCGCTTCTTTCGGCCTTGCAGACCGGCCAGTTCGCCCCCGGCGACCGGCTGCGCGAGGAAGACGTGGCACAGCAGATGTCCCTGTCGCGCACACCGGTGCGCGAAGCGCTTCGCCGGCTCGAGGCCGACGGCATCGTCGAACACCGCCCGCGCATCGGTGCGGTGATCCGGCAGTTGGATCACGGCGAGTTGGTCGAGCTTTACGAGATGCGCGGCGTGCTGGAACGCACGGCGGCGGAACTGGCGGCGCAACATGGGGTGGAGGCGGAGTTCGACACGCTGGAGGCGCTGAATGACGCCATCGCAGGGGAGAAAAGCAACCCGGCCCAGGCCGCCGCGATCAACCAGAAATTTCACGAAGGGCTTTATCTGGCCGGGCGCAACCGCTTTCTGATCGGCGCAGCGCGCAGTCTCAATCACGCGCTCCTGCTGATGGGGCCGACCACCTTCACCGATGATGCGCGCATCGACACCGTGGTGCGCCAGCACGGCGCGATCATCACCGCCCTGCGCGCCCGGGATGCAGAGGCGGCCGGGGCGGCGGCGGAGACCCATCTGACCACCTCGCTGACCCACAGATTGCAGGCGCTCCGCTCATGACCCCGATCCTCAACGCCTTCGTCACCGGTGCCATCGGGGTTGCGGTCTTTCAAGCGGTCGACCTGCCGCTGCCCTGGCTTCTGGGCCCGATCACCGCCTCGCTGGTCGCGGCCCTGCTGGGCCTGCCCCTGGGCGGGATCGCGATCGTCAACGAAAGCATGCGCACGGTTCTGGGGGTTGCGGTGGGTGCGACGCTGACGCCCGCTGTGCTCGCCACCTTCCCCTCGATGCTGCCGACCCTGGCGCTGGTGCCGCTCATGGTGCTGGTGATCGGGGCGCTGGGCATTCCCTATTTCAGGCGGATCTGGGGTTATGACTTCCCCACCGCGTATTATTCCACCATGCCCGGAGGGCTGCAGGACATGCTGGTTTTCGGCGAGGAGGCGGGCGGCAATGTGCGCTCCATGTCGCTGATCCATGCCACCCGCGTGCTGGTGATCGTGGTCGCGCTGCCTTTCATCCTCAAAGGGCTGTGGGAGGCGGATCTTTCGGCGCCGCCCGGCAAACCCGCCACCGCTGTCCCCCTGTCCGATCTGGCGCTGATGGTGGTCTGCGCCATCACCGGCTGGCTGGGGGCAAAGCGGGTCGGGCTGTTCGGCGCCTCGATCCTGGGCCCCTTGATCGTGACGGCGGCGATCACCTTTGCGGGCCTCCTTGAAAACCGGCCCCCGGCGGAGGCGATCTGGGCGGCGCAATTCTTCATCGGCACCTCGATCGGGGCGAAATATGCCGGTGTCACCATGGGCGAGGTGCGCCGCGATCTGGTGGCCGGGCTCGGCTTCTGCGCGATCCTGATCGTGCTGACGCTGATCTTTGTCGAGGGGATCTACCTGTTCGATCTGGCGCCCGGCATGGAAACCCTGCTGGCCTTCGCGCCCGGCGGGCAGGCGGAGCTGACGGTGCTGGCGCTGATCGTCGGCGCCGATGTGGCCTTCGTGGTCGCCCACCATGTGCTGCGCCTGTTTCTCGTCATCCTCGGCGCGCCTCTGGCGGCCCGGCTCTTCAGCCCCGGACCTCCGGATTGATCATGTGGATTGGGGCGCCCATCGCATGGGCGTTCACCTGATCGAAGATATCGCTGAACTGCAGGTCGAACTCATCTTCGGTGACAAAACCGACATGGGGGGTCGGCAGCACATTGGGATGGGTCAGAAGCGGATGGGCGGTGTCGCGCAGGGGCTCTTCGTCAAAGACATCGACGGCGGCAAAGATGCGCCCGCGGGCGATTTCCGCCTCCAGCGCGCCCGGTGCGATCAGCCCGGCGCGCGAGGTGTTCACGAAAAGTGCGCGGTCGGACAGGTTGGCAAGATCGGCGGCGGTGATCAGGCCACGGGTCTCGGGTTTCAGTCGCACATGAAGGCTGACGATATCGGAACTGGCAAAGAACGCCTCCCGGCTGTCGGCCACCTGCGCCCCGTCGGCCCGGGCCCGCGCGCGCCCCGCCTCCGAGGCCCACCATTGCACCTTCAGCCCCAGCGCTTCCGCATACCCCGCCACCGCCCCCGCGATCCGGCCATAGCCATAAAGCCCCAGGGTGCGTCCGCGCAGCGACCGCCCGACGCCCGCCTGCCAGCGCCCGGCCCGGATCGACGCCACCTGCTCGGGGATCTGCCGATAGCTGGCGAGGATCAGCGCCAGGGTCATCTCGGCCGCCGCATAGGACGGGGCGCCGCCCGACATGTTCGAACAGAGCAGCACGCCATGCCGGGTGCAGGCGTCGACATCCACATGGGGATAGACGCTGCGCTGGGAGATCAGCCGCAGTTTCGGCAGGCGCGCAAGCAGGTCTTCCGTGATCGCGGTGCGTTCGCGAAACAATACCAGAACCTCCGCGTCTTTGAGGCGCTCCGCCAGGCGGGCCGGGTCGGGCTCGTGATCGGTCCAGACCGTGACCTCGTGACCGTCAAGGCGCCGGAAGCAGGGCAGACCCCGCAAAGTGTCGAACCAATCATCGAGAATATGCACCTTTGACACGAGATCCCCTCCAATCTGTATGCCGTTGCATGCAGAAAGAGCCTTTTCGGCTGAAAATGCAACGTTTTGCAAAACACCTCTGGGCTTTAAGACGCGCTTAAACCAAACAGGGTAAACGCAGATCCCAAATCCTGTGGGCAAAGGTTAACCTTTCGGCTATGCAGGTGTGTGGGGTCGCGTGGGAGACAAAAAAAGGGATACGAAACATGAACTCCGATGCGCGGCGCGCTCGTGGTGAGTATCTGAAAAGACACACCGAAGCTCTCATCAAGGATATTGGATACGCCCGGGCCTGCGAGGTCTCCGGCAAATCCAAGGCCACTCTGGGGCGCTATGCCTCTTCCAACGACGAAAACGCGGACCGGTTCATTCCGGTGAATGTGCTTGTGGAACTGGAGATGAACGCCTCCATTCCCTATGTCACCAAGGCGCTGGCCGAATTGCAGCAGCTCAAACTGGAAAACGGCATGACCGGGCAGAATGACCCCGGCGGTCTGAATTCCGACGTGATCCGGCTGTCACAACGGTTTGCGACCCTGATGGCGGAGTACAACCATTCGATCGAGGATGGTCATATCTCGCTCAATGAAACCAAGCGGCTGCTGGAAGAAACCAATGCGCTGCAACAGGTTCTGGTGGATATGAAGTTGCATCTGCAGGAAGGCCAAAGCGCCTGATCTGCAGCTCTCCGCTGCCGTTGTCCTGATCCCGCAATCTCTGCGGACGTCTCTGTCCGGGGTCGTGGTGGCCTGGGTCTGATCGTCGCCGGGCATCCACCCTGGCAACGGGGTCAACCCCTGTTGCGCTTCATTGGCCGGATGGCGCGACGGCTGTTGTCTGGCCCGGTGCGGTCCTCTGGGCGAGAACGGGGTCGGCCCTTTCCCCAGCTCGAGCGACCGATCCCCCCCAAATCCCGACGAAGCGACATCGCCGACACTTTTTACTCACACCACACACATACTCGTACAATCACACACGATAGACCCCTCGGTCGGTTGCTGGGGTCGCAATCACCCGACCGAGGGAACCGAACCCCTCAGGGATGATTGAGTGACCCGGCCCGTTATTTCTACGAAGAAGCGGCATTGCCGATTAGTGGGAAAAATCAACGCATTGCATCAATTTGGCGCGTGGATTGTTTATCGCCTTGTTACCAAAGGTAAATTTTTCGTCAAATGACCCGGATCGCCTTCTGGTCAATGGCCAGCACATAGCCCTGACGGGCAATGGTTTTTATCAAAAGTTCAGAAACCATCTGGTTGCCCAGAGCGTCCCGCAGCCGCTTGATCCGGGTCGCGCCGGAGGCTTCCTCGCAATCCTCGGCGCGCTTGCCGGAAATCATCGATTCGATCTCCGCCCCCGAAAGCACGTCGCCATCCATCCGCGCCTCGGCCAGCACCGAAATCGTTTCCACGGCAGCGCCGGTCAGCTTGAATTCCATGTCATTGAGCACCACCAGATTCTCGCCCCGATTCACGGTGAGCGAGGAGACCTGGATGCCTTGTCGTTCGATCGCGCCGATCCGGCGGTTCAGCAGGATGATCGTGACCACAAAAACCAGACAGGCCACCAGCAGGCCGGTGGCGAAAAGCAGCAGCACGAAAATCACCACCCGGTAGCCCGCAAGCACCTCGGAAAAGGCGGTGCCCGACTGGGCGAGAATTTCCAGAAGCTTGATCTCGGCGGCCGAGGTCAGATCGGCGTTCTCGACGAAAAGCCGCTCCACCCGGGTGTTGAACGCATTGGCGTCGGGCAGGCTGAGGAGCAGGAACATCCCCGCAGCCCCCAGGATCAGAATGACCGCCGCAATTCCGAATCCGACCACCCGCGCTCCGGCTGCGCGCGCCTCAGAAACGGAGGAAGTACTCTCCTGCATCGTTTTTCCTTTGCCCCAATCCGCTGTCGTCAAAGACGGATTGCACCTGCAAAAGCTTCCAACCCGCCGCATTCAGCCGCGCCGCGACCGATGTCTGCACCTTATCTGACATGGTGCAGGGGGCAGTGTCGATCTTGATGACGCCATAGTGAAGCCGGAGCGGATTGTCGCGACTGGCCTTGTAATCGGCATAGCAGGCGGCCTGCAGCGGCGCCGCGAAGCCAAAGGTCGCCACGAGGGCAAGGGTGAGATGATGCAGCTTCATGGGCGCAGCCTGTCCTGCACGTGGCGGAAAATCAATAACAGGCAAGGGGGTGCGGGCTGTTATGGCATATCACTGTGGCGATATTGAGCGTCACCGCCCCCCGGCCCCAGTTTGTCTTCACCGACGGCGACCCGCGCCGCGGCGTAAAGATCAACAAGGGGGTATCCCGATGACCCGTATCAAGACGCTTTCCACTGCCGCCATTGCCGCGCTTGGCCTGGCGCTCACCCCGGTGCCCGCCGCCGCTGATGGACAGGATCTGGCCAAGGCGCTGGCGGGGCTGGCGGTCATTGGCCTGATCGCCAAGGCGGTGGACGACCGCCGCGATCGCAAGAAAGCCGCGCGGCTGGGCCAGATCGAGAGCCATGACGGGCGCCGTGTCCTTCAGGGCGAATTGTACCGCCCGGGCACCCGGGCGCCGGAGCCGCGCCACAATGCCCGCCATTTCGCCCTGCCTGACCAGTGCATCCGCGTCGTTCAGGGCGGTGGGCGCGACCGGCTGGTCTATGGCGCCCGCTGCCTGCAGCGCCGCTATCAGCACAGCGCCGATCTGCCCCAATGGTGCGAGCGCGACCTGCGCACCGACCGTGGCCTGCGCCGGGTCTTTGCGGCGCGCTGTCTGGCCCGCGACGGCTGGCGCGTCGCCCGGCGCTGAGGCGCGATGAGTTACTGGCACGGGACACCCGCACATCTCCAGATCCCGTGCCAGGGGTCAGGGTTCGCCCTGACCCACCCCCTTCACGAGTGACAGGGTAACGGTGTGTGAGTGGTACGAGTGAAGTTGGTAAGAGTGGTGTTTTGTCACTGGGCGGCGGGTCCGAAACGGACCGCCGCCCTTTTCACGGGCGCGGCGGGCGCCTATCAGGGGGCATGCCGGATTTTGCCGAAGAAGAGCGCCTCTGGGGCGATGGGATCGAACATGTGGCGGGGGTCGACGAGGCCGGGCGCGGCCCGCTTGCGGGGCCCGTGGTGGCGGCGGCGGTTCTTCTGAACCCGCAGGATCCGCCCGAGGGGCTCGACGATTCAAAGAAACTGAGCGCGAAGGCACGGGAGCGGCTCTTCGAAGCGATCCGCGAAAAGGCGCAGGTCGGCATTGGCGAGGCCACGGTTGCCGAAATCGACGCGCTCAACATTCTCTATGCCTCCCATCTGGCGATGGAACGGGCCGTGGAGGCGCTGTCGCAGGTGGACCATGCGCTGATCGACGGCAACATGATCCCCAAGGGGCTCGTTTGTCCGGCCACGGCGCTGGTGAAGGGCGACGGGCGCAGCCTGTCGATCGCGGCCGCCTCGATCATCGCCAAGGTGACCCGGGATCGGATCATGGTGGATTTGGCGCAACACTTCCCCGGCTATGGCTGGGAGAAGAATGCAGGCTATCCCACAAAGCCACACAAAACCGCCTTGGAAAAATTGGGGGTTACCCCACATCATCGGCGTTCCTTCAAACCTGTCCACAATATGTTGTGACAAGGCGAATTCGTAACATACTGATTCAAAAAAGAATTTGACCGCGAATCGCCTCTGACTCATTCTATCCACAACAAAAGGCGGGCCAAAAACGGCCCCACACACAGAGGCAGACATGGTGACGAAGGCGCAAAAGAGGGCGGCATCGCTTCCGCTCGACTCCATTTTGGATGGCGATTGCATCGAGGTGATGCAGTCGCTTCCCGAGGCTTCGGTGGATCTGATTTTCGCGGATCCGCCCTATAACCTGCAGCTTAAGGGCGAGCTGCACCGGCCGGACAATTCCCGTGTCGATGCCGTCGATGACGCCTGGGATCAGTTCGACAGCCTCAAGGTCTATGACCGGTTCACCCGCGACTGGCTGGCCGCCGCCAAGCGTCTGTTGAAACCCAATGGCGCGATCTGGGTGATCGGTTCTTATCACAATGTCTTCCGTCTGGGTGCTGAACTGCAGAACCAGGGGTTCTGGATTCTCAACGACGTGGTCTGGCGCAAGTCGAACCCGATGCCGAACTTTCGCGGCAAGCGGCTGACCAATGCCCATGAAACCCTGATCTGGGCGTCGAAGAACGAAGGTGCCAAATACACGTTCAACTATGAGGCGCTGAAAGCGATGAACGAAGGCGTGCAGATGCGTTCGGACTGGATGATCCCGATCTGCACCGGCCATGAGCGGCTGAAGGACGCGAACGGCGACAAGGCCCATCCGACCCAGAAACCCCAGGCGCTGCTGCACCGGGTGCTGTTGGGTACGACCAACCCCGGCGATGTGGTGCTCGACCCGTTCTTCGGCACCGGCACCACGGGTGCGGTCGCCAAGATGCTGGGCCGGTCCTATATCGGCATCGAACGGGAGGCGGCCTATCGCGAGGTGGCCGAACGGCGCCTGTCGAAGATCCGCAAGTTCGACAAGGCCGCCCTTGAGGTCAGCACCTCGAAACGGGCCGAGCCGCGTGTGCCCTTCGGGCAGCTTGTGGAACGCGGCATGCTGCGCCCGGGCGAAACCTTGGTGTCGCCGCGCGGCAAGGCCGCCAAGGTGCGCGCCGACGGCACGCTGATCGCCGATGACATCAAGGGCTCGATCCACCAGGTCGGCGCGGCCCTTGAAGGCGCGCCCAGCTGCAACGGCTGGACTTACTGGCACACCAAGATGGACGGCAAGCGCGTGCCCATCGACGTGTTCCGCCAGCAGATCCGCGCCGAAA
>JAOXSD010000268.1 GCA_025800205.1 Silicimonas sp.
TATCCGACGCCCGCTTCGCCCTCGATGGGCACGCCGGAGCCGATCAGATCGGCCACGTCGCGGTAGATGGTGCGTTCGGAAACTTCAAGTTTCTCAGACAGTTGTGCTGCTGTGGTCAGCCGACCGCCGCGCAGATACTGCACGATCTGAAAGAGGCGGTCGGCCCGCCGCATCAGGCGGCTTTCGCGGGCTCAAAAAGCCCCATGGAATTGCCATCCGGATCGGTCGCATATTGGAACCGGCCAAAGGGCATCGGGATCGGGTCCGACACCAGCCTGCCACCGGCTGCCGTACAGCGTTCGCCAGCGGCTTCCAGAGTGTCCGGCACCTGCAAATGGAAGGTCGGTCCATTGCCGCCATTGGCAGGTTCGCCGGGATAGAGGTGACCGGCGACGCCGCTCTCCATCGAGGTCACGGGCAGCATCGCCATCGGGTTCGGCCCGCTTTCGTCTTTCTGAAGGTCATAGTCGAAGACCTTGGAATAAAAGGCCATTCCACGATCCAGATCGCGCACGGGGATCTCGACCCACACGAGGGCATGTTCAGGGGTAAAGCTCATCTCAGGCATCCTTTCTTGCTGTGATGGCTCCTTGTTGCATACCCCTCCTGACAGGGTTCTGTCAGGATCATGTCAGGGGAGTTCGGACGACGGAATCACCGGGAAAAACTGCCCGCCGGACCAGATTCCGAACCAATCCTTGTGATGCGCGCCGATTTCCACCAATCGATAGAAGGACTTGCGGTCGATCAGCGCTTCCAACCGGTCCCGGATCAGCACATAGGGCGAGGGTTCGCCGGTCTCCGCATCCCGCACCACCCGGATCGGATGATCCGCACCCGCCGCAGCAAAATCACCCACATTGGTCTCGAAGGTCAGGCTTTGCGCCGCGCCATCGCCCTCGACGGTGAAATCCACCGCCACGAAGGGCGCGTCATCCACGGTGATGCCGACCTTTTCCACAGGGGTGACAAGCACATAGCGATCCTCGTCCTTGCGGAGAATCGTTGAGAACAATCGCACCAGTTCGGGCCGCCCGATGGGGGTGCCGAGGTAGAACCATGTGCCGTCACGCGCAATTCGAATGTCCAGATCGCCGCAATCTGGAGGATTCCACAGATGAACCGGGGGCAAACCGCCCTTTGAAGCCGCACGGGCAGAGGAAGCGAGGCTTTCTGCCGATGGTTTCACATCGTTTTGACTGTCATTTGGTTTTGTCATTTGTACCCGGAGGAATAGTTCGTTCTACTGGGATCATAAACCGATAAGGAGCGATTGCCATGTCAGACACGCCCGAGCTTGTGGCCGAGATCGAAGGGCTGGGCGCAAAGCTGGCCGAGACCAAGGCGAGCATCACCCGCAGGTTTATCGGTCAGGATCAGGTGGTTGACCTGGTTCTGTCGGCGGTGCTTTGCGGTGGTCATGGTCTGCTGGTGGGTCTGCCGGGGCTGGGGAAAACCCGGCTGGTGGACACGCTGTCCACGGTTCTGGGCCTTGATGGCAAGCGGGTGCAGTTCACCCCCGACCTGATGCCCGCCGATATTCTGGGCTCGGAAGTGCTGGAAACCGGGGCCGACGGGTCGCGGGCGTTCAAATTCATCGAAGGCCCGATTTTCTGCCAGCTGCTGCTGGCCGACGAGATCAACCGCGCCTCGCCCCGGACCCAATCGGCGCTCTTGCAGGCGATGCAGGAAAGCGCGGTGACGGTGGCCGGCGCCGAACGTGAAGTGCCGTGCCCCTTCCATGTGCTGGCGACGCAAAACCCGATTGAACAGGAAGGCACCTATCCGCTGCCTGAGGCGCAGCTTGACCGGTTTCTGGTGCAGATCGACGTGCCTTATCCCAGCCGGGAGGCGGAACGCGAAATTCTGCTGGCCACCACCGGCGTGGAGGAAGCGCAGTCAAATCAGGTGTTTACCCCGGAGGAGCTGCTGAATTCCCAGGAAATCATCCGCCGGATGCCGGTGGGCGAGGGGGTGATGGAGATGATCCTCGATCTGGTCCGTGCCTGCCGTCCCGAGGAAGCGGGTGCACTGGATGTCGTGCGCGAAAACGTCGGCTGGGGGCCGGGGCCGCGGGCCGCACAGGCCTTCATGCTTTGCGTCCGGGCGCGGGCGCTGCTGGAAGGCCGCTTGGCGCCCTCGACCGAAGATGTGGCGGCCCTCGCAACGCCCGTGCTGACCCACCGCATGGCCCTGAGTTTCGCCGCCCGCGCCCAGGGCATGGAACTCGCCGATGTGATCGCCCGGGTCACCCGCGAGACCACGCGGATCGAGGCGGCGGCTTGAGCCAACAGCCCGCCTCTCACTGGCCCATGGGGCTGAGACGCGACGCGGAGGCGCTCGCCGCGGCCCTGCCGCCCTTGCTGGCCGCAGCTGAACATCTGGCGGCCAGCGTGATGCTGGGCGAGCACGGGCGCAGGCGTTCGGGGCAGGGGGATGAGTTCTGGCAATACCGTCCCAGCCATGCGGGCGACGAGGCGCGGATGGTGGATTGGCGCCGGTCCGCGCGGGCCGAAGACGCGCTGTTCGTGCGGGAAAAGGAATGGCAGGCGGCGCAATCGGTGATGCTCTGGCTCGACACCGGGCGGTCGATGGATTTCGCCTCCCGCCAAGATCTGCCGGAAAAGGGTCTGGTGGCCCGGCGGCTTGCATTGGCGCTGGCCATTCTGCTCATTCGCGGTGGCGAACGGGTGGGGCTCGCCCATGCGGGCCTGCCGCCGCGCACGGGCAAAGTGCAATTGATGCGGATCACCGCGTCGATGGCTTACGGCGAAGGGGAACCGGATTATGCCGCGCCCACACTCACCGGGGCACCTGCGCAATCCCGCGCGGTGCTGGTGTCGGATTTTCTGGGCGACATGAGCGAGGTGAAAAAGGCGATGACCCGGGCCTCGGACCGGGGCATCGACGGGGTGCTGATGCAGGTGCTCGACCCGCAGGAAGAGGCGTTTCCTTTCGACGGGCGGACGATCTTCGAATCCGTCGGCGGCACGCTGACACACGAGACGTTGAAGGCCGGCGATCTGCGCGACCGCTATCTGGACCGGCTGGCGGCCCGCAAGGCCGAGTTGAAAGATCTGGCTCGCGCCACCGGCTGGCAGTACCATCTGCACCACACGGACAAACCGGCAAGCGGCGCGCTGATGTGGATCTATGGCGCGCTGGAGCGGGTGCATTGAGCGGGTGTGATCAAGGAGAGCAGCACTGATGTGGTCCATCGGTCCCATCGGATTTCTGACGCCCTGGCTGCTGGCCGGGCTGATCGCGCTGCCGATCCTGTGGCTCCTCCTGCGCGCCGTGCCGCCGGCGCCGATCCGGCGGCGTTTCCCGGCGGTGGCGCTG
>JAOXSD010000273.1 GCA_025800205.1 Silicimonas sp.
TATTGTTGACCTCCAAGAGCGGGGTCCGGGGGGAGCCATCCAGCATGTTCATCCTCCGTGGGGCGGTATGCGCGCGCCCAGAAAGGCGCGCGCTGTCGTTACTTGCAGCGTTCTTCGATGTTGTTTTCAGCCGCGAAAGCTGCCGAATCCGCCATGATCAGGGCGTTGACCACTTCATCATCGGGATCGGTGAAGTCGGTGATCAGGTTCCATTCCTTGGCGCCTGCATCCCACTGGGCGATGGCCGCCGGGCCGCGTCCGCCGTGGTTTTCGCAAGAAATCGAGAATTCGGGACCGAAGTTCGGCAGGCCGAGGGCCGCCATCTTTTCTTCGGTGATCTCGAGCGCTTCCATCCCGTCGCGCATCATCGGCGCGGTGATTTCGGCGACGCCGTGGATCTCTTGCGCGGTTTTGGCGGCTTCGGCGGCCAGCATGGCAGCATAGACGCCCCGGTTGTAAAGCACCGTGCCGATCTGGTCGCCGGCACCCGCAGCCTTGCCTGCATCCACCACATATTTGCGAATATCGTCGAAGACCGGGTAGTCGCTGCCCACATTGTGGAATTGCAGCGCCTTGTAACCATTGGCCCGTTCGCCGGTGGGCAGCACGTCGTTTTCAGAGCCGGACCACCAGATGCCGATGAAGTTTTCCATCGGGAAGCGGATGTTGGCGGCTTCCTGCACGGCGACCTGGTTCATCACACCCCAGCCCCAGAAGAGCACGTAATCGGGGCGCTGCTGGCGGATCTGCAGCCATTGGGACTTCTGTTCCTGACCGGGATAGTCGATCGGGATCGCCGAGAATTTGAACCCGTGCTTTTCGGAGAGCGCTTCCAGCGTCGGGATCGGTTCACGGCCGTAGGCGCCGTTGAAGTGCAGAAGCACGACCTTTTTGCCCGAGATGTCGCCACCGTTCAGGTCCAGCATGTGCTTCACGCCGATGGAGGCCCCGTTCCAGTAATTGGTCGGGTAGTTGAACACCCATTCGAACACCTTGCCGTTCGCCGCCGAGGTCCGGCCATAGCCCATGGAGTGGATCGGGATCTGGTCGACGCTGGCCTTGGGGATCAGCTGGTAGGTGATCCCGGTCGAAAGCGGCTGGAACAAAAGTGCGCCGTCTTTCAGCGCCTCGTAGCATTCCACGCCTTTTTCGGTGTTATAGGCGGTTTCGCAGGTCGGGTTCGAGATCTTCACCCCGCCGATGCCGCCATCGCGCTCGTTGAGCAGGGTGAAATAATCGGAGTAACCATCCGCGAAGGGGATGCCGCCTGCGGCGAAGGGGCCTGTTCGGTAATCGAGCCCCGGAAAGATCAGATCCGCCGAGACCGGACCGGCCAGACAGGCCGCCGTCAGGGCTGTTGCCAGAAGTTTCTTCATGTTTTCCTCCCTAGAATTTTTGCGCTGGCCCTAATGCGGGAAGGGCCAGAGCCTGAGTTTTTCCTTGGCCAGACGCCAGAGCTGCGCCAGCCCGTGGGGCTCCAGGATCAGGAACGCCATGATCAGCGCCCCGACGATCAGGAGATTGAGATGGGCCACAATGTCATCGGGCCATCCAAGCCAGTCAGCGCCGACGATCTTGAGCACCACCGGCAGGATCACCAGAAAGGCCGCCCCGGCAAAGGAGCCGAAGATCGAGCCCAGCCCGCCGATGATCACCATGAACAGCACCAGGAATGATTTGGTGATGCCGAAGGCCTCGCCTGCCTCCACAGCACCCAGATAGACCGCGAAGAACAAGGCCCCTGCGACGCCGATATAGAAGCTGGAGATGGCAAAGGCGGTGAGTTTCGCGGTGAGCGGGTTCACCCCGATGATCTCGGCGGCGATGTCCATGTCGCGGATCGCCATCCAGCGCCGTCCGATGGAGCCTCGGGTGAGGTTGCGGGCGACCAGTGCCAGCACGATGACGAAGGCCAGACAGACCAGATATTGCGCCGCAGCCGAGGCCGCCGGGCCGGTGACCGCAAAGCCGAACACCGTGCGTTCAGGGGCGTTGATCATGCCCGAGGCGGAATTGTTGTAGAACCAGCCGACCTTGTTGAAGAGCCAGACCAGAAAGAACTGCGCGGCCAGCGTGGCCACGGCGAGGTAGAAGCCCTTGATGCGCAGGCTGGGCAGGCCGAAGAGCACGCCGACGCCTGCGGTGATCACGCCCGAGAGCAGCACATGGAACAGGATCGAGACATCGGGAAAGGCGGTCATCAGCTTGTAGCAGGCGTACGCCCCCACCGCCATGAAACCGCCGGTGCCGAGCGAGACCTGACCGCAATAGCCCGTCAGGATGTTCAGCCCGATGGCGGCGATGGCATAGATCAGGAAGGGCACGAGGATCGCGTTGGCCCAATAGTCGTTGATCAGTAACGGGACCACGCAGATGGCGACGGCCAAGAGGGTGTAATAGCCGATCCGGTCCAGCTTGATCGGAAAGGTCTGGGCGTCGGCCGCATAGGTGGTTTTGAAATCCCCCGCCTCGCGATAGATCATGCCGCAATCTCCCTGCCTTGATTTGGCCCCATTGTGCCGTCGTTATACGTCCCGGAAAGGGGTGACCGATGACCAAGAACGACGACAGCCACACCAGCCTGCTCGGCTTTTTCAAGGACATGGTGATGATTCTCGTGCGCGCCTTTGGTCGGCTTCTGGGCCTGGGGCTGCTGGGCGGTGTGCTGGGTGCCATCGCCGGTGCCGTGGTTTCGCCTGTCTATGGCTGGCCCTTCGTGACCTGCGTGGTCGCGGGCTTTGTGGTCGGCCTGATCATTGCCTTGGGGCTGATGGTCATATTCCTTGCGGACCCATGACCCGGCCCGCGTTCTGAGAAGCGTCACACTCACCCGAGTTCCTCGGCATTGACCGGGCCTGCCCCTTGCGGACGGATCTGTTTGCGGCCCTTGGAATAGCCCGTCGCCTCGGAATGGCGCACCAGCTTCATATAGGCCCAGATGCCAATCATCGCTCCGAGAAAGGCCATGATGGCGGCGATCACCGTGCTGCCGCCCGCGGTTCCGCCGGTCAGCGCGAGGTAACCGAAGGCCCAGAAGCCGGACCAGGCGACCACGTTCAGGATGGCAATGGCTTTCATGGCTATACCCTTTCAATGATTTTCTCCCCAAACAGGCCCTGGGGGCGGATGACGAGGAAGATGAGTGCGAGCACATAGGCGAACCAGTTTTCGGTGGCACCCCCGATCATCGGACCGATGGCGAATTCGAAGAGTTTCTCGCCCACACCGATAATCAGCCCGCCGACGATGGCGCCGGGGATCGAGGTGAAACCACCGATCAAAAGGACCGGCAGGGCCTTGAGTGCAATGAGCGAGAGCGAGAATTGCACCCCGGATTTGGCGCCCCACATAATGCCTGCGACAAGGGCGACGAAGCCCGCGATCGACCAGACCAGCACCCAGATGAAGTTGAGCGAGATGCC
>JAOXSD010000278.1 GCA_025800205.1 Silicimonas sp.
TACATGAAGACGTGTTTGACGTCTTCTATAGACGGCCTTGGGTCCATAACATGGCCTGTCTGAGGCAATTCTGCAATGATTAAGCAAGCGTCAAGCATGAACCCCGACGATTCGTGCACAATTGCGCCGAAACTGCGCCGACGAGTTCACGGAAACGCAACAATGTTTCCCCGCCCCCACAATTCGTGAGCATCCCAAAACCAGAGCCGAAATCTGACCTGCGGCGAAATTGTGGCGAAAACCGCCCCAACTGCGCACAATTGAAGGGCAAACCCGGGACTTCTGTGTCTGAAATGGCGACAAATCCAAGAAAACACCGTGCAAATTTGAACGAATTTCTTTGCAACACGGGGTGCCGATGGTACAACCACTCCACCGGGCAGCTGCTGTTCGGGTCAAATGTGACGATTTAATGGTCTTGTGTAAGGGAGCCGACGGGGTTCGGTGTAAAGTATGACAGTACATGCCACGCGTATTCAGGCATCTTCCGAAGTATCATCGCTGCCATATTCGGTTCAGGCAAAGCGTAAAGGTATCTATCGGTCGTTTGTGAAGCGTATTTTCGACACCGCCTTGGTGGTTGCATCCCTGCCCTTCGTGGCGCCGGTGCTCCTTCTCATTGCCCTTGCCATCTTCCTTGAGGACGGCAAATCGCCCTTCTTCCTGCAGGAACGTGTCGGCAAGAACGGCAAGCGGTTCACCATCTGGAAATTCCGCACCATGGTCGTCGATGCCGAAGCCCGGCTCGAAGCCTATCTCGACTCCTGCCCGGAGGCCCGCGACGAGTGGGAAACCAAGCAGAAGCTGAACTATGACCCGCGCTGCACCAAGCTGGGCAAGGCCCTGCGCAAAACCTCGCTCGACGAATTGCCGCAGCTTCTGAACGTGCTGCGTGGCCAGATGTCCCTGGTCGGCCCGCGTCCGATGATGCCCGAACAGCAGGCCCTCTATCCGGGTCAGGGCTACTACCGCCTGCGCCCCGGCATGACCGGCAGCTGGCAGGTCTCCGAGCGCAACGAAAGCACCTTCGCCCAACGCGCCGGATACGATGATGAATATGACCAGAATGTGTCATTCCTGGGAGACCTGCGCATCATCGCACAGACCGCCAATGTGGTGGTGAAGGGAACCGGCGTCTAAGCGCCACTCTTCCGCAAATTTAATGAGCGCCATCTGGCTGCGAAACGCGTCCTTTGATAAAAAGGGCGCGTCTTTGTATTCAGGAGCCACTGATGTCGCTTTCCCTCCGCTCTGCCCTGTTGATCTCCGCCCTCGCGCTTGCTGCCTGCGACTCGGCGGAAGAGCGGGCCGAGAAACATTTCCAGAAGGGTATGGAACTGCTCGAATCCGGGGATCGCAAACGCGCCCTGGTCGAGTTCCGCAATGTTTTCGCGCTCGACAAAACCAATAAGAAGACCCGCCTCGCCTATGCCCGCACCGCGCGCGAGCTGGGCAATATTCCGGAAAGCTACTCGAATTTCCTGCGGGTCGCCGAACTTGAACCGCAGAACATGGAAGCGCGGCTGGCGCTGACCGAAATGGCCATTGTGGCGCAGAACTGGGACGAGGCCGAACGCCATGGCGAAGTGCTGCTGGCGGCGGAAACCCCGGTGGCGGGCAGCGAGATCCCGGCCCTGGCGCTGGCCTTCCGCGAGGCCGTGCAGGCCGGGGATGCCACCCGCGTTCGCGAGATCACCCGTGACGCCGAAGCCCTGGCCGAGGCCACCCCGGACAACGAGATCCTCCATCGCATCCTGATCGAGGGCTACATGTCCGAAGGCGAGATCGACAAGGCCATCGCGATCACCGATCGGGCGCTGGAGAAATCGCCGGACCGGGAATTGTTCTACCGGGTCAAGGGGATGCTTCTGTCGCAGAAACAGGATCCCGAATTGCTCGAGGCCCATCTGCGCGCCACCATCGCCAAATTCCCCAAGGATGAGGAAACCAAAGCGCTGCTGGTGCGGCTCCTGGCCCAGCAGGGCGATCTCAAGGGCGCCCAGGATTTCCTGCGCAGCGAAATCGATGCCGCCGAGGACAAGCTTGCCGCCCATGTGACCCTGATCGCCTTCATCCAGCAATCCGAGGGGGCCGAGGCGGCCCGGGCGGAACTGGAAACCGCCCTGCCGCTCTATGAGAACGCCAATGTGCTCCTCGCGCTGAAGGCCGGGCTCTTGTTCGATGCCGGCGAGCGCAACGAGGCCATCGCCATTCTCGAAGGTGTCGTCGGCGGCGCCGAACCGGGTGCGGAAACCGACCGCTACAAGGTGACGCTGGCCCGCATGCTGGTCTCCACCGGCAATGAGGTCGGCGCCCGCAAGCTGGTGGGCGAGGTTCTCGAAGCCGATGCAGGCCAGGTCGAGGCGCTGAAGATGCGCGCCGCCTGGCAGATCGAGGCCGATGAGGCGGACGAGGCGATCAGCACCCTGCGCCGCGCGCTCGATCAGGCGCCCGAAGACGCCCAGGCGATGACCCTGATGGCGCGGGCCCATGAGCGCAACGGCAATTCCCAACTGGCCCAGGATCTGCTGGCGCTGGCGGTGGATGCCTCCGGCAATGCCGCCCCCGAAAGCCTGCGCTTTGCCACGCTTCTGGTGGAGCAGGAGCGCTTCACCAATGCCGAGGAAGTGCTGATCAAGGCGTTGCGCAACAGCCCGGGCAATTTCGACCTGCTCAACCTTTTGGGCAATGTCTATCTGAACACCGAAGACTGGCCGCGCGCCGAACAGGTGGTGGCCTCGCTCAAGCGGCTGCCCGGCGAGCGCGCCCAGACCACGGCCGATCAGCTGCGGTTGCAGATCACCTCGCGGGTCAAGGGGCTCGACGAGGGGATCGCCCTCCTGGAGGAAATGGCCGGGGCCGATGGAAGCGGCGGCGGTCAGGCCAAGGTGGCGTTGATCCGGGCGCGTCTGGCGCAGAACCAACCCGAAGAGGCGCTGGCCCTGGCCCGGGAACTGGTCGAAGAATTCCCCGACAGTGCCGAGGCCCGTCAGGTGCTGGGCAACACCCAGTTCGCCACGGGGGATTTCGCCGCGGCCGAGGAAACACTGGCAGCGGTGGCCGAAGAGACCGGCGTTGGCGCCGACATCCTGCAACTGGCCCGGGTGCTGGGCGCCCAGGGCAAGGGGGCGGAAGCCCAGGCGGCGATCGACAAAGGGCTGGCTGAGGCCCCTGACAATGCCGACCTGCTTTGGGCCAAGGCCTCCTATCTGGAAGGCGCCAATGACATCGACGGCGCGATCGAGATCTATGCCGCGCTTTACGAGCGCAATTCCGGCTCTCCCGTGGTCGCCAACAACCTGGCCAGCCTGCTGGCCACCTATCGCGATGACGAGGAAAGCCTGGAACGGGCCTATACGGTCGCCCGGCGTCTGCGCGGCACCGAAGTGCCCCCCTTCCAGGACACGATCGGCTGGATCCTGTTCCGGCGCGGCGAAGCCGAGGAAGCGGTGAGCTATCTGGAACCCGCCGCCGCTGCCCTGGGCGGCGATCCGGTGGTGCAATATCATCTGGGTCGCGCCTATGAGGCGGTGGGCCGCAAGGCGGATGCCATCGCCCAGTTCGAAAAGGCGGTGACCATCGCCGGCGCCGACGATCTGCGCCCGCAAATCACCGATGCGGCCGCCCGGCGCGACGCGCTGGCCGCAGCGCTTGAAGCGGAAGGGGCGGATCAATAGGCGCGCAGGGCTTGGGTGGGGCGCCCGGGCTGACGGGCCGCAAGGCCGGGCAACTGCCCGGCCGCTGACCCGTGACGACCGAGACCACCCCACCCCGCAAGATGCGGGCAGACCGCAAGGTGGCGCTGACCCTGGTGGTGATCTGCGTCGCGCTGGAGGCTCTGCTGCGCCTCGGCGATTGGGGCCTGTTGGGCGTGCCCCGGTTCCGCGAACTGGTCTATGAATATGGCGGCTTCTGGCCCGGGCTGCTGGACAATTGGCGCCCGAACTACCCGTTTCAGCCCTGGCTGATGTTCGTCACCTACGGGTTTCTGCATGCAGGCCTGATGCATCTGGTGCTGAACATGGTCACGTTGTTTTCGCTGGCGCGCCCTGTCGTGATGCGGGTGGGCGGGCGCAAGCTGGTGCTGCTCTACACTCTGTCGATGCTGGGGGGCGGGATTGGTTTTGCTTTGCTGTCAGACAGTTACCGCCCGATGGTCGGAGCGTCGGGCGCGCTCTTCGGACTTGCCGGCGCGATCCTGGCCTGGGAATATGTCGACCGTTTCACCTTTCAGGACCGGCTCTGGCCGGTGGCGCGCGCCGCCCTCATGCTCGTGGTGCTGAATGTGGCCCTTTATTACGCGATGGACCGGCTTCTGGCCTGGGAGGCCCATCTGGGCGGCTTCGTCATGGGCTGGATCGCCGCGTTGCTGATCGACCCGCGCGGACGGCGGGCGCTCACTGACGGCCCAGACGCCGATCCTCCGCAGTAAGCTTGGGATCACGCTCTTCAGGATCGCCATATCCGCCACCGCCGGGGGTTTTGACGCGCACGCGGTCACCGGCGGCAAGCGGGATGTCCTGTTCCTTTGACAGATGTTCGGGCCGGTAGCTTTCGCCGTCCCGCGTGATCTCCACCTCGTTCACCGCACCGTCGCTGCCGCCCAGCGCGCCTTGCGGTCCGAAGCGGCCGTGATCCATCACGAAGCTTGCCCGCGCCGTGCCGCGCCTGAGTTCCAATTCGTAATCGAGCCCCAGCCCGCCCCGGTGCCGCCCTGCCCCGCCCGAGCCTTCACGCAGCGCGTAGCGGTGGTAGAGCACGGGGAAATTCTGCTCCATGATCTCGACGGGCGGCGCCTTTGAAATGCCGATGGTGGAGCAGCCATTGGCGAGCCCGTCATGGTCCGCATTGCCGCCATAGCCGCCGCCCGAAAGCTGGTACATGACAAAGTCGCGACCCGTTTCGGGGTCATGGCCGCCGAGCGCGAAATTGCCCGACGTGCCAGCGGGCGCGGCGGTGACCCGGTGCGGCAGCGCCTCGACCAGGGCAGCAAAGACCGCTTCGGCGATGCGCTGGCTGACCTCGGCGGCGCAGCCCGACACGGGACGGGGATATTGCGCGTCGAGAAAGGTGCCAGTCGGGCGGATCACTTCGAGCGGCTCGAAGGCGCCGGCACTGATCGGCACTTCGGGGAAGATGTGCCGCATGGCGAGGTAGACGGACGAGAGTGTGGTCGCCAGGACCGAGTTCATCGGCCCCTGACAGGGCGGCGCGGAGCCTGCGAAATCGAAGCGCAGGTGCCCCGGCGTCTTGTCGATCCTGAGCTTGATGGCCAGCGGTTCATTCACCACCCCATCGCTGTCGATCCAGGCGGTGGAGCTGTAACTGCCATCGGGGATTTCATCGATCAGCCGCCGCATCTGGGTCGCGGCGCGGGCGCGCAATTCGGCAATCGCCGCGCGCACCACATCGTCGCCGTAGCGATCCAGCAGCGCGTTGAGGCGGGTTTCGCCGACCTTGAGGGCGGCGGCTTGCGCCTTCACATCGCCGATGCGCTGGTCGGCCACGCGGATGTTGGAGCAGATGATGGCGTAGATTTCCTCATCCATCACCCCTTCCTTGAAAAGCCGCACGGGCGGCAGGCGCAACCCTTCCTGTTCGACGGCAGTGGCCGAGGCGGAGAAACCGCCGGGTACGGCACCGCCGGTGTCGGGCCAGTGGCCGGTATTTGACAGCCAGCAGAAAATCTCGCCATTGCGGTAGAACGGCCGCGCAAACCGCACATCCATCAGATGGGTGCCGCCCAGATAGGGATCGTTGACGATATAGATGTCACCCGGTTTCGGCGCGGGTGTCTGGCCGGATTTGATCCGCTCGATCAGCACCCGGGTGGAATATTGCATCGTGCCGACAAAGACCGGCAGCCCTCCGGCCCCTTGCGCGATCAGCGCGCCATCCTCGGCAGCATAGATCCCGTCAGAGCGGTCATTCGCCTCGGCGATCACCGGCGAAAAGGCGGCGCGGGAGAAGCTCATGTCCATCTCGTCGCAGACCTGGGCCAGCCCGGCCTGAATGACGGAAAGCGTGATCGGGTCGAGGCTCATGGGCGGACCTCCAGGATCAGGTTGCCGAGCGGGTCGCGCCGGGCGGTGCATTTTGGTTCGATCAGCAATGTGGTGTCCATCTGTTCGATCAGCGCCGGGCCTTCGATCGTGGCGCCCTCGGGCAAGTCGTCGCGCCAGTAGACCGGGGTGTCATAGGGGGTGCCGTCGAAGAGAACCGTACGGGTTTCAACGGGTTGCAGGCTTTCGCCTGCGCCGATCAGCACCGAGAGATCCACCGGGTCGCTGGTGCCGATGACCGAACAATTGAGGCTGACCACCTTGGCGCGGATCTGGGCCAGTTCGACCCCGAACCGATCCCAATAGGCGGCCTCGAAGCCTTTTTGCAGGTCCTCGCGGCTGGGGTTGGCGCTGGTCAGCGGAACGCGGACAAGATGGCTCTGGCCGATGAATTGCATGTCGGCGGAGAAACTGACTTCAGTGTCGAGGATCTCGATATTTTCGGCGGCAAGGGCGGCGCGACCAGCTGCTTCCTGTGTGGCGAAGACGGTATGGAGCGTCGCCATATCCGCCGTTTGCAGAACCTGATTGACGGTCTGCACATAGTCATGGCGCAGGTCAGCCACGACGCAGCCCAGCGCATTGGTGATGCCAGGGCGCGCAGGCACCAGCACGCGTGGCACACCCAATTCCCGGGCGAGAGCGGCCGCATGAAGCGGGCCTGCACCACCGAAGGCAAAGAGCGCAAAGTCGCGGGGATCGGCCCCCAGCGAAAGGGAGACCATTCGGATCGCCCCGGCCATCTTGGCATTGGCGACGCGGATCACCGCCTCTGCTGCCTCTTCCGGGCTGAGACCGAGGGGCGCACCCAGCATGTCAGCGAAGATGCCTCGGACGTCTTCGAGCGAAACGCCGCCTTCGACGGCGAGCCGTCCGGGGTTGAGGCGACCGAGCAGCAGGTTGGCGTCCGAAATCGTGGGGCGGGTGCCGCCCTTGCCGTAGCAGATCGGCCCCGGTGTCGCACCGGCACTTTCGGGGCCGATTTCCAGAAGACCGGCGGCATTGACCGAGGCGATGGAGCCGCCGCCCGCCCCCACCGTGCGCACATCGACCATGGGCACATGGATCGGCATGGCATATTCGATTTCGATCTCGTTCGACACGGGCGGCGCGCCGCCCTGAATGAGCGCCACATCGGTTGAGGTGCCGCCCATGTCGTAGGTCAAGAGGTTCGGCTCACCCGCCTGACGCCCGGTATAAGCCGCCGCCATCACGCCTGAGGCGGGGCCGGACATGACCGTCTTGGCGGCTTCGCGGGCGACCCGTTTCGACGACACCATGCCGCCGTTGCCGTTCATCACCAGCACGTCGCCCGCATATCCCTGCCCTGCCAATTCATCGCGCAACCGGGCGAGATAGCGTTCAAGGAGCGGCTGGACCGATGCGTTGACGGCCGCCGTCACACCACGCTCGAATTCACGGGTTTCAGAGAGAAGTTCGTGGCCGCAGGTGATGTGATCATTGGGCCAGACCTCGCGCGCAATCTCGGCGGCGCGGCGCTCATGGGCCGGGTTGGCATAGGCGTGGAGGAAGTGGATGACGAGGGCTTCAGCGCCTTCATCAAGAAGGGTTTGAAGCGCGGCGCGCAAGGCGTCTTCGTCGAGCGGCGTGACGATCTCGCCTGCCGCATCCATCCGCTCGGGCACTTCCAGGCGCAGATCACGGGGAATGATGGGGCGGAATTCACCTTTCATCCCATAGGCTTGAGGCCGCGTCCGGCGGCCAAGCTCCAGCACGTCGCGAAAGCCCATGGTGGTGATCAGCCCGGTGCGCGACAGCTTGCGTTCCAGCACCGCATTGGTGGTCGTGGTGGTGCCATGGACGATCAGATCGACCGCGCCCAGATCGGCCTCCGCACTTTCCAGCGCCGACAGCACCCCGTAAGCCTGATTGTCCAATGTGGTGGGCACCTTGGCCAGTCGGATCGCCCCGGTGGCGGGGTCCACCATCACCAGATCGGTGAAGGTGCCGCCGACGTCAACGCCGATAATGCTACCTTTTGTCAATGCGCCTCTGCCTCGGATCGCTTGTATACATTCAAAATGTCAGGGATTGTTTTCCTGTCAATAGGAGGTGTCGGCGTGGCGCGGCTGATTGGATTTCTGGGGTTGCTGCTGATCTGGCCGGAACTGGCGCTGGCCCATGCGGGCGATCAGGGGTTCGTGCTGCTGTTGCCGACCGATGTCTACGCGGGTGCCGGCGTGGCGGTGGTGGCACTGACGGTGGTGGCGCTTTTTGC
>JAOXSD010000295.1 GCA_025800205.1 Silicimonas sp.
GCGTTTGATCGAATACAAATCCACCGACAGCCATGGCCGCGC
The DNA here is from genome assembly GCA_025800205.1 of Silicimonas sp. Taxonomy (GTDB): domain Bacteria; phylum Pseudomonadota; class Alphaproteobacteria; order Rhodobacterales; family Rhodobacteraceae; genus CALKXV01. The sequence goes on from JAOXSD010000295.1 coordinate 43, forward strand.
CACGCTGGTCGGGCTGCTGAACACGCTGCTGGTGGCCTTCATGGGCTGTGTCACCGCCACGATCATCGGGGTTGTGGGCGGCGTGCTGCGCCTGTCGAACAACTGGCTGGTGTCGCGGCTGATGACGCTTTACGTCGAGATCTTCCGCAATATTCCGGTGCTGCTGTGGATTCTGGTCTGCATGTTCACCTTTACCGCACTTGCGCCTGCGCCGGTGACCTTCCGAGGCGAGAACGCCACCTCTTCGATGCTGCTGTTCGACTCGGTGGCGGTCACCAACCGGGGCGTCTACATTCCCGAACCGCTGTTTTCGCGCGGTCTGGGCGATCTCGATATCGGGATTTTCAAGATCAGCATCGAGTTGATCGTGCTGCTGGCCTTGCTGGCGGGCGGCATTTTCTTTGCCCGCTGGAACAATGCCCGCGCCAATAAGATCCAGGCCGCGACCGGATCGCGGCCCGCCACCGGCTGGGCCAATGCCGCCGCCATCGTGGTGCCGCCGATCCTAGCCCTGATCGCGCTGGGCTTTTATCTGGGCTATCCGACGATTGCCGAAAAGGGGATTGCTCGGTTCCGGGGTGGCATCAACATGAATGCCTCGCTGATCGCGCTCTGGCTCGGTCTGTCGCTTTATACCGGCACCTATATCGTCGAGGCGGTGCGCTCGGGCATTCAGGCGGTCAGCAAGGGGCAATCGGAAGCGGCTTTCGCCCTCGGCATCAAGCCGCGCCAGACCATGAGCCTGGTGATCCTGCCGCAGGCGATGCGGGTGATCATCCCGCAGCTGATTTCGCAATACCTGAACCTGACTAAGAACTCATCCCTGGCCATCGCCATCGGCTACATGGATCTGGTGTCGACCCTGGGCGGCATCACCCTGAACCAGACCGGGCGCGAGATGGAAGCGGTGCTGATGATGATGGCGATCTACCTGACCATCTCGCTGACGATTTCGACGGTGATGAACTGGTACAACAACCGAATGAAGCTGGTGGAGCGGTAAGATGGCACGAGACATTTCCTACGTCCGCACCGAAATGCTGGGGGAGAAACCGCCCCCTGCCTCCTCCGTCGGCGCTGTCCATTGGCTGAAGGAGAACCTGTTTTCTTCGGTCGGCAACACGATCCTGACCATCGTGGCACTCTATTTCGTCTATGTGGTGCTGTCGGGCGCGATCCCCTGGATCTTCCTTGGCATCTGGAACGCAGGTTCGCTCTCGGAATGCCGGGAGATTTTTGCCGAACGCTATGGGGATGCGACGGAATATGCCTGCTGGGCGGTGATCCGGGATCGCTGGGACCAGCTGATCTTCGGCTATTCCTTCGGCAACCTGCATGAGGGTCTGTGGTGGCGGCCGCTTCTGGGGCTGGTGCTGATCATACTTGCCCTGCTGCCGATGATGTATCCGAACCTGCCGCGCAAGATGTACTACATCACGCTGGCGACGCTCTTCATCTACCCCTGGCTGATCTGGGGCGGTTCGGTCTGGGGCCCGCTGACCGCGGCGATCATCATCGGCGTCGGTGTGCTGTCCTACCAGCAACTCTCGAACCACATGCTAAGCTGGATGGCGCTGGTGGCCTCGCTGGTGCTGGTGGCCCTGCTGCTGCTTTACGCCTTTGGCGGCATTTTCAACGTGCTGAACGGCGTCGCACCTCTGGAACTGCAATCGGTGCCGTCGCGGGAAATCTCGGGCTTCGTTCTGTCGATCACCATCGGCATCGTGGCCATCGTCGCCTCGCTGCCCATTGCCATCGTGCTCGCCCTGGGCCGTCAGTCGGACATGTTCATCGTCAACAAGCTTTCGACCGGGTTTATCGAGATCATCCGTGGCGTGCCGCTGATCACGCTGATCTTTGTCGCCACGGTGCTGATGAAGTACTTCCTGCCGTCCTCGGTCGATCTCGACCCGGTGCTGGCGGTGATGATCCTCGTCACGCTCTTCACCGCGGCCTATATCGCGGAAGTGATCCGGGGCGGGCTGGCTGCCCTGCCCAAGGGGCAATATGAGGCGGCGGATGCGCTGGGGCTGACCTATTGGCAGGCGCAGCGGCTGATCATCCTGCCGCAGGCACTGAAGATCTCGATCCCCGGCATCGTGTCGAACTTCATCTCGGTCTTCAAGGACACCACGCTGGTGTCGATTGTGGCGCTGAATGACCCGCTGGGGATCGGCGACTCGATCCGCGCGGATTCGAACTGGAACGGTATCGTCTGGGAGCTCTACGGGTTCATCGCCCTGGTCTTCTGGCTCTTCTGTTTCGGCATGTCCCGTTATTCCATGTATCTGGAGCGCCGTCTTCAGACCGGCCATCGCTAAAGGAGCCTGACCATGACCGAAGGCACACACGAAACCACCATCGACCGCGAGATTGACCGGAGCCACATGCAGGTCTCGGACGAGGTGGCGATCCAGATCAACGACATGAACAAGTGGTACGGCTCGTTCCACGTGCTCCGCGACGTGAACCTGACCGTCTACGAGGGCGAGCGGATCGTGATCTGCGGCCCGTCCGGGTCCGGTAAATCGACGCTCATTCGCTGCATCAACCGGCTGGAGGAACATCAGGCGGGCGATATCATCGTTGACGGGATCGAAATGACCAGTGACCTGAAGAACATCGACAAGATCCGCTCGGAAGTGGGCATGTGCTTTCAGCACTTCAACCTTTTCCCCCATCTGACGATCCTGGAAAACTGCACGCTGGCGCCGATCTGGGTCCGCAAGGTGCCCAAGAAGGAAGCCGAGGAAACGGCGATGCATTTCCTCGAAAAGGTGAAGATCCCCGATCAGGCGCTGAAATATCCCGGCCAATTGTCGGGCGGTCAGCAACAGCGGGTGGCCATCGCCCGGTCGCTCTGCATGAAGCCGCGGATCATGCTCTTTGACGAACCCACCTCGGCGCTGGATCCGGAGATGATCAAGGAAGTGCTGGATACGATGATCGAGCTGGCGGAGGAAGGCATGACCATGCTTTGCGTGACCCACGAGATGGGTTTTGCCCGTCAGGTGGCGAACCGGGTGATCTTCATGGATGCCGGCCAGATTGTCGAACAGAACGAGCCGGAAGAGTTCTTCAACAATCCGCAGAGCGAGCGGACGCAGTTGTTCCTGAGCCAGATTCTGGGGCATTGAGCGGTGAGGGGGCTCTGCCCCCCGCGCTGACGCGCTCCCCCCGAGGTATTTTGGACAGGAAGAAGCTTAGGGCGTGAGCTCCCGGGGCACGGCGTAGTCGAGCGCCGCGCCGCTGTTCCATGTGATGTCTGACCAGTTGCTTTGGGGGAATTCCATCACACAGGTGGCCGCTGTCGGATAGCGGTGGAAATCGGGGTGTTTGGGCGCGGTTTTCACGATGCGTTCGGCAAATTCCGCGATGCCGGGGTTGTGGGCGATGATCATGACGCAAGGCGATTTCTGGCTTTTGAGCGCGCCCAGAAGGATGTCGGGCCCGGCGAGATAGAGCGCGGGGCTGCTTTCCATCGTGGCCGTCTCGGGCATGATCGGCGCCATGCGTTCCCAGGTTTCCACCGTGCGGCGGGCGCTTGAGACCAGCACGGTGTCTGGAAAATATCCCTTCTCCACCAACCACTTGGCCATGGTGGCGGCCGCCTTGCGCCCGCGTCCGTTCAGAATGCGGTCGAAGTCATCGGCCAGCGGATCCTCCCAGGAGGATTTGGCATGGCGCATCAGGATCAATGTCAGGCTCAATTGTGAAAAGCTCTCATATGAAATGCGGATTGCGCCTCCATTCTGGGGTATCTCGCCGATAAAGGGCAAGAGCGGCGCACGGCACAACCTCGTGATAAACAGGTGTCGCCGGGGGGCGTGTCGAGAAAGGCGTGGCAGGCGGGCAGGTCGTAACCCGCGTCGATGATCGCTTTTGGCGGGCAGGCGGTGAGGCAGGGTTTGGTGGCGCAGGTCTCGCAGGGGGATGGTTCCGCTTCGGGCAGGACCAGGTGTTCGGGTAGAAAGAGCGCGCCCCGGTAGGAGACAAGCAGGCCCGCATTGCCGTGAACCAGCATGGAGGCGGGTGACAGGAAAGCCTCGCCGCTGCGCAGCGCCCAGGAAATGAACGGACGCGCTGGCGTGCCGAAGGGAAAGAGCGCGGTGGCGTTCAGGTCGGCCGCAAGGGCGCCGATCACCCGAGCCGACCAGCGATCCATTGGGTCCGGCGCCTGATCGAGAAACTCTGGTTCGGTGCTGACATGGGGCCAGAAACCGGGTTCCAGAGGGCCGAGGAGGATGATCGTTCCGTCTCCCAGCCCGTCGGACTCGTTCGCATGGAGCGCGCCCAGCGGGGTCAGGTGATGCGGCCGCGCCGGGTTGCGGATCGCGGCCAGCGACATCTCAGCGTTTGGGCCGGATCAGGCTGCCGGCGCCCGGATCGGTGAAGAGCTCCAGCAGGCAGGCATTGGGGGCGGTGCCGTCGAGGATCACCACCGCGCGCACCCCGCCTTCGATGGCGCGCAGCGCGGTTTCGGTTTTCGGGATCATGCCGCCCGCGATCACGCCCGCGTCGGTGAGTTCGACGATCTGTTCGGGGGTCATTTCGGTCAGCACCGCGCCTTCGGCGTTTTTCACGCCGGGCACATCGGTCAGCAGCAGGAGCCGGTCGGCACCGAGGCTGGCGGCAATGGCACCCGCCGCCGTGTCGCCATTCACATTCAGTGTCGCGCCATCACGGCCAAGGCCCAGAGGCGCGATCACCGGGATCATCTCGGCATCCATCAGGGTTTGCAGGATGTCCGGGTTCACCTCCGAGGGATCGCCAACAAAGCCCAGTTCGGGGGCGGCGCGGTCGCAGATCATCAGGTTGGCATCCTTGCCGGAAAGCCCGGCCGCGCGCCCGCCTTCGGCATTGATCGCCTGAACGATGCGCTTGTTCACAAGACCCGAGAGCACCATTTCGACCACCTCGACCGTGGCTTGATCGGTCACCCGCTTGCCACGCACGAAGGAGCTTTCGATGGCCAGCCGGTCGAGCATGGAATTGATCATCGGCCCGCCCCCATGGACCACCACCGGGTTCACGCCCACCTGCCGCATAAGCACGATGTCGCGGGCGAAACTGGCCATCGCCTCGGCATCGCCCATCGCGTTGCCGCCGAACTTCACCACCACGGTCGCCCCGTCATAGCGTTGCAGGTTCGGCAGGGCTTCGTTCAGGGTGCGGGCGGCGGCGATCCAGTCGCGGTTCATGTCTCTTTGTCTCACGGGGTTCGTCCTCTCTCTGCGCCTTGGTTAGACGGTTCGGAGGGGGGGCTCAAGTCAGCTCGGCAATCACCGCGCGCAGGTCTTCGATGCCTTGCCCGGTTTCCGACGAGGTCAGCAGGATCTCGGGGAAGGCGGCGGGGTGTTTGGAGAGTTCCGCGCGGACCTGGGCCAGCACGCTTTCGCGGTCCTTGGCCTTGACCTTGTCGGCCTTGGTCAGCACCGCCTGAAAGGTGACGGCGGAGCGGTCGAGCAGGTTCAGAATGTCCGAATCGACCGTTTTGATCCCGTGGCGCGCATCGATCAACACGAAGGCGCGGCGCAGGGTGGCGCGGCCGGAGAGATAGGACTTCAGGAGCCGTTGCCATTTTTCCACCGTGGCGACGGGAGCCTTGGCGAACCCATAGCCGGGCAGGTCCACGAGGTAGTGGCTTTCGGTCAGGGTGAAGAAGTTAATCTCCTGGGTGCGACCGGGCGTGTTCGAGGCGCGGGCGAGCGCCTTGCGGCCCGTGAGCGCGTTGATCAGGCTGGATTTTCCGACGTTGGAGCGGCCTGCGAAACAGACTTCCAGACGGTCGGCGGGGGGCATGCCGCTCATGGCGACGACGCCTTTGAGGAAGTCGGCGCCCTGGGCGAAAAGCAGGCGGCCCGTTTCAATTTCGGACGGCTCGGGCGCGGCAAGAGGGAAGGGGAGTTGGGTCACGCGGGCACCTGCGCTTCATCGCCAAGGTTCAGTGTGCCGCCTTCGATCACCTCGCCGTAAAGGCCGAATTCCTGATGGCCGAGATCATCGAGTGCTGCGAGCGTATCGGCATCGCGGCGGCCGGTGTCGGGGTTGGCCATGGTCGCCTTGCAGCGGGTGATTTCCTGATGGATGTGGAAGGTGACATCGCCGATGCGAATGTCCTTGCCGACCCACTCCTTTTCCTGCCAGGGGGCGAGCCCATCGAGCCAGAGGTTGCCGCGCCAGCGGTGGGGCGAGAGGTCCAGACCCATCCGCTGCGAGAGTGCGCGGTTGGACGCGAGCGAATTGATCGAGAGCCAGGCGCCGGGCACATCGGTGAGCGCACTGTCTTCGGCGCGGTAGATGCCGGTTGGCGCGGGATAATCGGCGGGCCAGAGGCGGGCGAGATAGTTGAGCAGGGCCGGGGTTTCGTCCCCGTTGTCGGGATCGAAGGTGAAGGCCCCCGCGTTCGGATGGTCGAGGGTCAACTGGCCCGCATCCTCATCCCAGGTGGATGTCACGGCCATCAGCGCAGGTTCGGTGACGCCGCGCAGGAAGTTGGCTTTTTTCGCCCAGCCACTGGCCAGTTTTGATTTCTCATGGGCCACGCCCCAAAGGCGGTCGAGCGGCATCCAGCCGCCCGCCGTGAGGGACACCTGCGCAAGGTCTTCCCGGCCGATGGATTTCAGCGGGTGCCGGGTGATCTGCGCAAGGGTGATGCTCATTTCTTTTTCCGCGACTTCCGCGAGGATTTCTTGCGCGGTTTGGGCGCCTCGGGCTTCTGTTCCGGGGCGGCTTCCACTTCGGATTCCGCCTCGGCCTTTGCGGCCGGTTTGGTGTCCTTGTTGGCCGACACCGGCTCGGGCGGTTTGGTCGTGCCGCGAATATTGCCCCAGATATCAGGCTTGTAGCCGTGATTGCGCATGATGATGTATTGCTGCGAGAAGGTGATCACGTTGTTCGCGATCCAGTAGATCACCAACCCGCTGGCGAACCCGCCGAGCATGAACATGAAGATCCAGGGCATCCAGGCAAAGATCATCTGTTGTGTCGGATCGGTGGGCGCCGGGTTCAGCTTCTGTTGCAGATACATCGACACGCCCAGGAGGATCGGCAAGACGCCGATGAAGATCAGGCTGAGGATGCTTTCGGGCGCGGGCGCGGCGAAGGGCAGGAGGCCGAAGAGGTTCATGATCGAGGTCGGGTCGGGCGACGACAGATCCTGGAACGGGCCGAAGAAGGGCGCGTGGCGCAGTTCGATGGTGACGAAGATCACCTTGTAGAGCGAGAAGAAGATCGGGATCTGCAGAAGGATCGGCAGGCAGCCCGCGGCCGGGTTGACCTTTTCCTTCTTGTAGAGCGCCATCATCTCCTGCTGCATCTTCTGGCGGTCGTCGCCTGCGCGTTCCTTGAGCTTCTCCATTTCGGGCTGAAGCTCCTTCATCCGCGCCATGGAGACGTAGGATTTGCGCGCCAGCGGGAACAGCAGTGCCTTGATCAGCAGGGTCAGCGCGATGATCGCCCAGCCCATGTTGCCGATCAGCGCGTTGAATTCATGGAGAGCGAAGAAGATCGGCTTGGTCAGGAAATAGAACCAGCCCCAGTCGATGGCGTTGATGAAACCTTCGATTTCGGCGTCGCCGCCGAAGCCCAGGAAATAGGAGATCGAGGGGCCGAAACCTTCGATCCGGCGTCCGGCCTCGTAGTCGCGGATCGCTTCCCACTCCTTGGCGCCGGCATAGAGCCGGGTGGTGGTCGAAGCGGTGGCGCCGGGGGCGACATTCAGGGTCTGGGATTGCGCGGCGGTGCGGTAGATGTCCTGCTGCGGCAGGTATTCGACCACCGATTTGAAGGGTTTGCCCTGTTCGGGGATCAGGGTGGTCATCCAGTAGTGATCGGTGAAGCCGACCCAGCCGTTCTCTTCCACGTCGACGATATCCGCGCGCCCGGCAGGCGCCCAGCCGGCGCCGGTCATGTCGGGCATGTCGCCGTAATCGATGTCGTTGGTTTCGCCGTCATTGCGGCGGATGGCGCCCTCGTGGATGATGAAGAAACCAGAGAGGTCTTGCGGTTCGCCCTGGCGGGCCACGAGGCCGAAGGGCTGCAGGGTGGCCGCATTTTCTGTCGGGTTTTCAACCTCTTGAGTGACGTTGAACATGAAGCGGTCATCGACTTCGATGGTGCGGCGGAAGATCAGGCCGCGCGGGCTGTCCCAGCGCAGGACCAGAGGCGTTCCGGGGCTGAGCGTGGTGCCGCTTTCCACCTGCCAGAGCGTGTCGGTGGTCGGCACGTCTTCGAGGGCCAGATCGCCGCCAGGCAGCCAGCCGAAAGCGGCATAATAGGGGGTGGCGCTGCCGACGGGCGACAGGAGCGTGACGGAATCTGCGCCGTTCAGCTCCACGTCGTAATTGGCCAGGGCCAATTCGTCGATCCGGCCACCCGAGAGCGAGATCGAGCCTTGCAGGCTCGGGGTGTCGATGGTGATGCGGGGCGCTTCGGGGGCGGCTTCGGCGGTTTCGCCGGGGGTTGCCGTGGGGGCGCTGCCGGTGCTGGTGGCGGGCAGGGTGGCATCGGCGCCCTCAGCCGTGGTGACACCCTCGGGGGCGAGCGCCGGATCGGTGGGCTCGGGGGCAAAGAGCAGCATCCAGATCACGAGGACCAGGGAGCTCAATACCATGGCCAGGATTAGGTTCTTGTTCTGATCGTCCATCGGACCCACCGGTTTTGTCGATTGCGTCCGTGGTTCAAACCTCCGGCGGGCCAAAGGTCAAGGTGTTTCCCCGGTCTGACAGTGGGAAACGGAGGGTTTTCTCAGGTTTCGGGCGATCTGCCGCGCCAGCGGCAACGCGGGATCAGGTCACCGAGCGCAGTCGCGGCTGCTGGTCCTGATCGGGAGGCGCGGTTTCTTCTAGCCAGAGGAGCGTTTCGCCCAGTGGCATCGGGCGTGCAACCACATATCCCTGGATTTCCTCGCAATGGAGCGCGCGCAAGGCTTCGATTTCGGTTTCGGTTTCGACACCTTCCGCAAGCGCCTTGATGCCGAGCTTGTCGGAGAAGGCCAGGAGTGCTGCAACCATGCGGTGCTGTTCCTCATCATTGTCCAATTGGCTGACCAGAGACCGGTCGATCTTGATGCGACCGACGTTGAACCGGCGGATATTGATGAAACTGGTGTATCCGGTGCCGAAATCGTCGAGATCGATCCGGCAACCGATGCGCGAGAGCTGGTTCAGGGTGCGGGAAATCACATCTTCGCTCGATTCGGCGACGACGCTTTCCAGCACTTCGACCACCAGCCGCTCAGGCGCGATCCCGTGGCGATCAAGTTCCCAACGCACGTAGTCGGGCAGGCGCGGATTGCGCAGCTCTTCGGAGGAGAAGTTCACCGAGATGGTGGGCACGTCGAAGCCGGCCGCATCCCAGGCGTTGAGCGCGGTCAGCGACTGCTTGAGGATCACCTCCGCCAGCCGCTGTGACAGGCCCGCGCGTTCCACATCATTGAGGAAGGAGCCCGGTGCGATCAGCCCGCGTTCGGGATGGTCCCAGCGTGCCAGCGCCTCGAACCCGGTGACATCGCCGTCGTCGGTGGTGGTCTGGGGCTGGAACCAGGCAAAAATTTCGCCGTTTTCCAATGCGTTGGAGATTTCGCGGGCCTGATCCCGTTCGGTGGAGCGGCTGGACGACAACCCGTCGCTATAGACCCGTACGGAGCCGGGGCCGGCCTGAGCCGCCAGTTCGGCAGCCCGCTGGGCGCCGGTCAACAGGTTGACCGCCCCCTTGCCCTTGACGTGGCACTGGGAGGCGATGCCGATGGAGACGGAGCAATAGGTCCGCGTCGGCCCTTCACAGAACGGTTCGTCGAAAACCGACTGCATGCGGCGTGACAATTGCAACAGATTCTCGGTCTCGGGCGAGCGTACATTCGACAGACCGATGGCAAAGCTGGTGCCGATGCGGGCGACCATGTCGTCGTCGCGCAGGAAAGCACGCAGGCGGGCAGCGGTTTCTTCCAGCACCGAATCGCGCATCGGGCGTCCGAACCGTTCCTCCAGCGCGTCGATATCATCGATATTGAGTGCGAGGATCGCGACTTCCTTGTTGATCTTTTCGGCCAGGGGGATCTGATGGTCAGCCCAGGCAATCAGCCCGTCGCGCATCACCGCACCGGTCAGCGCATCCCGGTCGACCGTGGCCAGAACGGTGCGCGGGCGAAGCTGGGTGGCCAGCGCCCAAAGGGGCGGGAGCGCCACCGCCACCGCCACCAGCGCCATTTCGCCGCCGAACCAGAACGCCGCCAGGCTGAGCAGGGGAAACAGCATCCAGGCCTGTGAACCGTTCAGCAGGCGCGGCAGTTTTTCAGTCAGTGTCTTTGGAAGGGGCGGCATTCGTGCGGCAGTCCATCGTCGGGTGTTTTCTCCGACCTAGCGGCTGACGCTGTACAACTCGTTAATGCCCGGTAGATTTTCCTGTAAGTTCTTTAAAATCGAAGAGTTTCGGGTCCAGAAGATGGGACGGCCTGGCGTTCATCAGGGCCCGGAACATCACCTGTCGGCGGCCCGGGGAATTGGCTTCCCACTGATCGAGAATTTTCTTGACCTGTTGACGTTGCAGCCCGTCCTGGGAACCGCAGAGATCGCAGGGGATGATCGGGTAGTTCATTGCATTGGCGAATTTCTCGCAATCGGCCTCGGCCACATGGGCGAGCGGGCGGTAGACGAAGAGATCGCCTTCCTCATTGACCAGTTTCGGCGGCATGGTGGCGAGGCGCCCGCCGTGAAAGAGGTTCATGAAGAAAGTTTCGAGAATGTCGTCGCGGTGGTGGCCCAGCACCACGGCGGAACAGCCTTCCTCGCGCGCCACCCGGTAGAGATTGCCGCGCCTGAGGCGGGAGCAGAGCGCGCAGAAGGTCCGGCCCTCGGGCACCTTGTCGGTGACGATGGAATAGGTGTCCTGATATTCGATCCGGTGCGGCACCTGCATCTTTTCGAGAAACTCGGGCAGGACGGTGGCCGGGAAACCGGGCTGTCCCTGATCAAGGTTGCAGGCCAGAAGATCGACAGGCAGGAGGCCGCGCCATTTCAGCTCGTAGAGAGCGGCCAGAAGCGTATAGCTGTCCTTGCCGCCGGAGAGACAGACCAGCCATCGTGGCGGCGCCGCGTCGGGGGCGCGGGCGCCCTGTTTGACCATGCCGTATTGCTCCACCGCCTCGCGCACATTGCGGATGATCCGTTTGCGCAGCTTCTTGAATTCGGTGGTCTGGGGCGCACCGAAGAAAAGCGGGTGGATGTCGTCCTGGCCGTCGAGCATGGCCCGCACCTAAAACACCCGGGCCCATGGGGCAAGGGCGTCAACGGGCTTGCGCGCAGGGCAGGGCTTTGCCAGTCTTTCCCCAACGTCAGGAGCCCAGATGGAGGAACCACCCGCCGCCGAGCCTGATCTGCCCGGTCACGCGCGCGGGGCGCCGGTGGCCTTTGGCGCCTTGATCTTCGGCTTCGGTCTCGCGGCCGGGGTCCTGATGGCGTTTTCCGGCTATGCGGTCCTGCAGGAGAGCGCGTCGCTTGTGGTGACGGTGTTTCTGGCCGCACTTTTCGTGGTGGCCCTCGTCGGCAGCATCCTCTTCCTTCTGCGTCGCCCGATCACCCGGCGGATCTATGGGGCGGCCAATGCGCAGATGGAGCTTTTTGCCGATCCGTTGTCGCGGGTCGCGGAAAGCGCCATCGATGGTGACCCCCGCGCGGCAACCTCGGCGGCGCGCGATCTGGTGCGGATGACCTTCGCGCGCTATGCGTGGCTGTCGACACGGCGCTGGATCGTGGCCTCCTTCACCGGGTTGATCGCAGCCATGGCGGCGCTGGCGGGCACCGCGCTTCTTTTCAAGCAGAACGAGCTTCTGGCGGCGCAATCGGTGCTGCTGGCGGAGCAGAATGCGAAACTGCAGGTGCAAAGCGGGTATCTGGCGCAGGATGTGGAACTGTCCGAAGCCGCGCGCAATGCGCAGATGGCGGTTGAAATCACCGAGATCGCGGCGGCGCTGGGCGAGGTTCTGAGCCGCAAGGCCGCGTCTGATCCGGAACTTGACCAATGGGTCGCGGCCATCCCGGTGCTGAACCCGTTCACCGATCTGACCCCCGCCCTGATCATGCGGATCACCTCGACCAGCCGGGCGATCAAACCCTATCGCTTCCTCGATCCGCCCTATCGCGCCCATGACACCGGGGACAAGCTGCGCGTGGCGATGCAGCCCAGGCGGCAGGAACTGGGAAAATCCTATGCGCTGATGGCGCGGAATTTTGACTGGCGCGATCCGCCCGAAACCACCGCGCTGATTGATCGGCCCGCCAGCCCCGAACGGGCGCAATTGCTGCAGAGCCTGTTTCGCGCCGGGATCCGGGAGTTTGAACTGCTCAACTGGTTTCAGCTCGATCTCAGCTTTGCCTATGCCCATGACACGGATCTGCTCGGGCTGTCGCTGCAGAACGGCCAGCTCAGCTTTGCCGAATTCGACCGGAGCCAGATCCGCGGCAGTGATTTTCGGGGCGCGGCACTGGAAAACGCGCGGTTCCGCAATGGGGTGATCGAGGCGAGCTTGTTCTCGCGCCTTCCCGGTGAGGATGCGAAAGTGCCGTTCCGGGAGGCCGGTGTCAGCTATCCCACGCTTCTGGCCGGGGCCGATTTCTCCGGCGCCATTCTGACGTCGGTTGCCTTTTCAGAAATTCAGGGAGGCAGTGTCGTGTTCGAAGGCGCGGTGCTGGACGGCGCGACCTTTGATGGGGCGGTTCTGGCGGCCGGCACCTTCAGAAACGCGGTCTTGCGCAATGTGGAGTTCACCGCGGCCGACCTGCGGTCGGTCGAGTTCGACGGTGCGTTTTTCCTTGGTCCTGACCCGCTGGCGCAACTCTCGACAGCTGCGGCACCGGGCACCTTCCGTGCCGAGCGGTTCGAGGCCCGCCCGGCCACGGCGGCAGAGGTGATGGCCCTGGCCGCGCCCTTCCGTTACTTCGAAGGGCCGGAACTGGAAGACCATGCCGCCGCAGGCACGCTCTGGCGCCTGCGACGGGTCCAGCCTTTCGAGGCGGATTAACCGCCTTTCGGGTTCAGCTTGTCCTGGGTTTTGGTCTCGAAATCGCTTGCATCATGGCGCTCGTGCAATTGCGTTTCCGGTTCGCCAAAGGCGCGGTTCACCATCCGGCCGCGTTGCACGGCAGGACGCGCGTCGATGTCTTTCGCCCAGCGCAGGACATGCTCGTAGCTTTCCACGTCTAGGAAGGTCGCGGCACTGTAGAGACGGCCCAGCACCAATTGCCCGTACCAGGACCAGATCGCCATATCGGCAATGGTGTAATCGGGTCCGGCGATATAGGGGCTTTCCGCCAGACGCCGGTTCAGCACGTCAAGCTGGCGCTTGGTTTCCATGGCGAAACGGTTGATCGGATATTCCCATTTTTCAGGCGCATAGGCGTAGAAATGGCCGAAACCGCCGCCCAGATAGGGGGCGCTGCCCATCTGCCAGAAGAGCCAGGCGAGCATTTCCGCACGGTTTTCGTCCGAGCCCAGGAAATGGCCGAATTTCTCGGCCAGATGCAAGAGGATAGCGCCGGATTCAAAGACCCGTTTGGGCGTGTCGCCGGAACGGTCCAAGAGGGCAGGGATCTTGGAATTGGGATTGATGTCGACAAAGCCCGAGCCGAATTGATCGCCCTCGCCGATATTGATCAGCCAGGCGTCATATTCGGCCTCGGTGACACCGGCGGCCAACAGTTCTTCGAAGAGCACCGTCACCTTCACCCCGTTCGGCGTGGCCAGCGAATAAAGCTGGAACGGATGCTTGCCGACCGGCAGTTCCTTGTCATGGGTGGGGCCAGCGACGGGGCGGTTGATGTTGGCGAATTGACCGCCGCTTTTGGCCTCCCAGGTCCAGACTTCGGGGGGCGTGTAGGTGTCAGACATGTCGGTTTCCTTTCCGGTTCCCAGCAACATAGGTGCTCGGGCGCGGGGAACCAGAGGGAAACGGCGCGCTAGGTTCACGTCTTGGTCACCGCTGCAACCAGGGGGGTGTTTCCCGTGGGCGTTTGGTCCAGTGATCGAGACCGAAGACCAGATAGAGGATGTGATCGTAATAGGGCATGGGGCTTTCCTTTTGTTCTTGCCCCGTGATGCCGGATCGCTCCTGACAGACAGATGTCAGGAGCCTGTGCTAACCTGTCATGAGAGCAGAGAGACGAGTGAATGAACCGCATCCCCCGCATGTTCGAACTGGTGCAGCGCGTGCGTGCCGCCCGGCGCCCGGTGCTGGCCGAAGATCTGGCCGAGGCACTGGAGGTTTCGGCGCGCACGATCTATCGCGACATTGCCGCGTTGCAGGCCATGCGCATTCCCATCGAGGGGGCGGCGGGGGTCGGGTACGTGATGCGGCGTGGCTATGATCTGCCGCCGCTGAATTTCGATGCCGAAGAGGTGGAGGCGTTGCGCGTCGGGCTGATGCTGCTGGCGCGCACGGGCGATTCGGCGCTGCAAAAGGCCGCCGACCGGATCAGCGCCAAGATCGACGGGTTGCAGGGGGCGGACCCGTGGTTGCAGGTGGCGCCCTGGGGTGCGCCGGTGGATGATCCGCAGAAAGGTTGCGTCTCGATTGCGGAGGTGCGCGAGGCGATCCGGTCGTCCCGTAAGTTGAAGATCCTCTATCGCGATGCGCAAGGACAGGAGAGCGAACGCACCATCCGCCCGCTTGCCCTCGTTTATCATCTGGAGGCCAATCTGATCGCCGCCTGGTGCGAATTGCGCGACGGGTTCCGGTCGTTCCGCACCGATCGGATCTGGGCCTGCGAGATGCTGGAAGAGGATTTCGCCGATCAAGCCGAGGCGCTGCGGGCGCTCTGGCTCGAAAAGAACGGTTACTGATCCGGGGGCGGGGTCTTGTCCGGCACGTTGTCGATCCCCGAGCCGCCCCAGGGGTGGCAGCGCATAATGCGCCGGATGGTCAGGTAGCCGCCCTTGATCCCGCCGTGTTTCTCCAGCGCCTCCAGAGCATAGGCGGAACAGGTGGGGTGATAACGGCAGCTCATTCCCACCCAGGGGCTGAGGATCAGGCGGTAAAGGCGCACCGGCAGGGAAAGAAGATACGCCAGCGGGGTCATTTGTGCGCTTTTGCCAGGGCGTCGCCCAAATCGGCGCGCATTTGTGCGAAATCGCGAGTCGCCGTCGCCTCGCGGCGTCCGATCAGCACATAGTCGAACCCGTCGCGCCCGGCCTTCGGCAGTTCCATCCGGGCAATCTCGCGCAGCCGCCGCTTGGCGCGGTTGCGGGCCACCGCATTGCCGACTTTCTTAGAACAGGTGAAACCGATGCGGATGCCCTCGGCCTCGCCCGCGTCGCGCGCCCGGATCTGCAGCACGAAACCGGGCATCGCCACGCGGCGGGCGCGGGCGGCTTTCAGGAAATCGGCGCGTTTGCGCAGAACCTGCAACCCCTGGCGTTTCACGTCACACTCCCGCGTTTACACACGACAAAACCGCCGTCGGTTGCCCGCGGCGGCTCCATCACCCGATAAGGGCCGCGCTTTACGCGCTCAGGCTCTTCCGGCCACGCAGACGGCGGGCGTTCAGAATCTTGCGGCCGGCTTTGGTCGCCATGCGCGCGCGGAAACCGTGGCGCCGCTTGCGGACCAGGTTCGACGGTTGGAAGGTGCGCTTTGACATCGCAAATCTCCTGTGCAGCCCGTGGATTCGGGCCATGATGTTCCGAAGCCCGGTCTTTATGGGGATCGGAGAAGCAAGTCAACGGCTCCGCTGCGGAAAATCCACGCCAGCCGAGGCGGGATCTGCAACAATCCCCGCCCGTTGGCCAGGCAAATGTTTCAGAACCCGCCGATTTGGCCCCGAAAGCTGAAACCTTTCTCACCCATGATCACTCGGCCGTGATGGGCCTCACATTCACCTCCTCTTCACGCCATTTTGGTCTCAGCAAAGTGGACCGAGCCCGAGGAACGTGATTGAGATGACCGACATGACCCAGACACCCGAACCTGCCGCCGGATGGACCAAGCGCCTGCCGCTTCTGGTCATTCTCGCCGCCGCCGCCATTGGCGCCTTTACCTTGCGCGACTACCTCAGCTTTCAGGCGCTGGCCGACAACCGTGAGGCGCTGATCGCCTTTCGCGATGCGAATTATCTGGCCACCGTGCTGGTGTTTATCGCCGCCTATGTGGTGATCGTCGCCTTCTCGCTGCCCGGCGCCACCATCGCCACGCTCACGGGCGGCTTTCTCTTCGCGACCTTCCCCGGCGCGCTTTTCAATGTGACGGCGGCCACCATCGGGGCGACTGCGATCTTCCTCGCCGCGCGGATGGGGTTTGGCGAGAAGCTGGGGGCAAAGCTCGAATCCTCCGAAGGGCCGATCAAGGCGATCAAGGACGGGATTGACGAGAACCAGTGGTCGATGCTGTTCCTGATCCGGCTGGTGCCTGCGGTGCCGTTCTTCGTGGCGAATCTGCTGCCCGCTTTCCTTGAAGTGCCCCTGCGCCGTTTCGTGATCTCGACCTTCTTCGGCATCATCCCGGGCGCGGTGGTCTATACTTCGGTTGGCGCCGGTCTGGGTGAGGTCTTTGCCGCAGGCGAGACGCCGAACCTCGGGATCATCTTCGAGCCGCACGTGCTGCTGCCGATCCTCGGCCTCTGCCTGCTCGCCGCCCTTCCCATCGCAATCAAGGCCCTGCGAGGCAAATCGGAGCTCTGAGCCATGGAACGGATCAAGACGGATGTGCTCGTCATCGGCGCGGGCTCGGGCGGGTTGTCGGTGGCCGCAGGTGCCTCGCAGATGGGGGCCAAGGTGGTCATGCTCGAAGGTCACAAGATGGGCGGCGACTGCCTGAACTTCGGCTGCGTCCCCTCGAAAGCGCTGATCGCCGCGGGAAAACAAGCCCATGCCATGAAAACGGGAGAACCCTATGGCGTGGCCCCGGTGATGCCTCAGGTCAATTACGCGGCGGCCAAGGACCATGTCCACAAGGTCATCGCGACGATTGAACCCAATGACAGCCAGGAACGCTTTGAAGGCTTCGGGGTGCATGTGATCCGGGAATTCGGCCGCTTTATCTCGCCCACCGAAGTGCAGGCGGGCGAGACGGTGATCGAGGCGCGGCGCATTGTGATCGCCACCGGTTCCTCGCCTTTCGTGCCGCCGATCCCCGGCCTGAGCGATGTGCGTTACTATACCAACGAGGACATTTTCGATCTGCGCGAACGACCCGAGCACCTGCTGGTGATTGGCGGTGGTCCCATCGGAATGGAAATGGCTCAGGCCCATATCCGGCTCGGCTCCAAGGTGACCGTGATCGAAGGGGCCAAGGCCTTTGGCCGGGACGACCCGGAAGCCGCCGCCGTGATCCTGGAAAAGCTGCGCGCCGAGGGCGTGGAGATCGTGGAAGACGCGCTGGCCGAAGACATTTCGGAAGAAAACGGCATGATCACGGTCAAGACCTCAAAGGGCGATTTCACCGGCTCCCACATCCTGATGGCGGTGGGACGCAAGGTGAATATCGACCGGCTCGATCTCGCCAAGGGCAATGTGGATCACGACCGGGCGGTCAAGGTGGATGCGGGCCTGCGCTCGACCTCGAACCGCAAGGTCTATGCCATTGGCGACGCCGCAGGCGGGCTGCAATTCACCCATGTGGCGGGCTATCATGCGGGCGTCATCATCCGGTCGATGCTGTTCGGACTGCCGTCAAAGGCAAAATCCTCGCATATCCCCTGGGTGACCTATACCGACCCGGAACTGGCCCAGATCGGCCCGACCGAGGCGGAGGCGCGCGCCACCTACGGCGGCGAATTGACCGTGGCGCGGTTCGATTACCACGAAAACGACCGGGCGATTGCCTTTGGCAAGACCGCCGGGTTCATCAAGGTGATGGTGGTGAAAGGCAAGCCCGTGGGCGCCACGATTGTCGGCGAAGCGGCGGGCGAATTGGTCGGCGTCTGGGCGCTGGCCATTGCCAATGGGCTGAAGATGAGCGCGGTCGCGGCCATGGTCGCCCCATACCCGACATTGGGCGAGGTGAACAAACGCGCCGCCGGGGCCTATTTCTCGCCCAAGCTTTTTGATAATCCTACGGTGAAGCGTGTGGTTGGCTTCGTTCAACGCTATCTCCCCTGAGGCAATTTC
>JAOXSD010000316.1 GCA_025800205.1 Silicimonas sp.
CCTTGCCGCCGCCGATGTGGTGCCCGCGACGGTGACCGAAGCCGAGGTGGATGCAGCCCTTGACGCCCATGTTTTCTACGAACGGTTTACCAGCGCGCCGCCCGCCGTGGCGCTGGCGGCAAGCGCGGCCCTGTCGCAGACGGAAGCCTCTGCCGCGTTGAACCAGACCTTCGATCTGGGGCTGGATGCGCTGTCGCTCGCCTCGATCTATTTCCTCGCCGCCATCGGGTTGGCCATCACCTTTGGCGTGATGGGGGTGATCAACATGGCCCATGGCGAGTTCATCATGATGGGAGCTTACACGGGATATGTGGTGCAGCAGATCATCCCCGATTACACCGTGTCGATCCTTGTCGCGCTGCCGCTTGCCTTTGCGGTGACATTCGGTGCGGGCGTGGCGATGGAGCGGCTGGTGATCCGCTGGCTTTATCATCGCCCACTGGAGACGCTGCTGGCGACTTTCGGGATTTCCATCGCGCTGCAGCAGATCGCCAAGAACATTTTCGGCACCCAGGCGCGGCCGCTCACTTCGCCTGACTGGCTCGATGGCTCGCTGGTGATCAATGACATCGTGTCGATTTCCTATATCAGGATTGCGATCTTCGTCATGGCGCTGATGTTTCTGGCACTTTTCCTGTTCGTGATGAACCGCACGCGGCTGGGGCTGGAAGTGCGCGCCGTGACCCAGAACCCGCGCATGGCGGCCTCGATGGGGATCAACCCGGACCGGATCAATATGCTGACCTTCGGGTTTGGCTCGGGTATTGCCGGGATCGCCGGGGTGGCCATCGGGCTTTATGCCAAGGTGACCTCGGAAATGGGCGCGGATTATATCGTGCAGTCCTTCATGACCGTGGTGGTCGGTGGCGTCGGCAATATCTGGGGCACGCTTCTGGGCGCGACCCTGGTGGGGTCGCTGCAGAAGGGGATCGAGTGGCTGAACCCGTCGAACACACTGGCGGCACAGACCTACATGATCCTGTTCATCATCCTCTTTATTCAATTCCGGCCGCGCGGGATCATCGCGCTCAAGGGCCGGGCGGCGGAGGCCTGAGCGATGCAAATGAGCCCATTTCGTGCTAAGCTGGTTCCACGTTTTCATGACCTGAAAATTTGGAGAGCCTGTCATGCGATATATTGCTTGTTGCGTCGCGCTCTGGGCGAGCCCGGTGGCGGCGGATGTCAACTCGTTCGAGACCCCTTCGGGCAACATCGAATGCTCGGTCGGCGAGAGCCTTACTTCGGTCGACATCATCTGCACGGTCATTCAGCGCAGTGGACCGCCGGCCCGTCCGCGCCCGTCGAGTTGCGGCGCAACCTGGGGGCATCATTTCGAGATGTTCGGGCGTGGGCCGGTGACGATGAAATGCACACCGCCGCCCAGGAATTCCAACATCCAAGACAAGGCGCCCTACGGCCAGACCGGGGATTGGGGCGAAATCGTCTGCCATTCCGAACGCACAGGTCTGACCTGTCGCAACGCGGATGGACATGGGTTCTTTCTGTCCCGCCGGTCGCAGCAGGTGTTCTAGGGCGGGGCCTGGTCCGGATCGGGGGTGTGGCATGACCGACGCCACGCTCTTTGGCCCCGCGCGCGGCCCGCTGGTGTTGCGCTATCCGTCGGTGCTGGTGTTTCTGGCCTGTCTCGGGCTCTTTACTCTGGGCGTGACTGTCTTGTCGGAGGGCCTCGGCTCTGGCGTGATTTCCACGAGCTTTGTCAAGACATTGGGCAAGACGCTGTGTCTCTGTCTGGTGGCCCTCGCGATGGATCTGGTCTGGGGCTATTGCGGGATCCTGTCGCTGGGGCACATGGCGTTCTTCGGCCTTGGTGGCTACGCGATTGGCATGTGGCTGATGTATGAGCGGACGCGGTTGATCGTGGTCGACAGCCTGGCCGCCTCGGGCCTGCCGCCGACGGTGGAAGAGATTTCTTCCGGGATCGCGACGCAGATCTTCGGGGTCGTGGGGGCCTCGGAATTTCCGCCGATCTGGGCGCTGGCCCATTCGCTACCTTTGCAACTGGCCGCCGTGGTGATCGTGCCGGGGCTCTTGGCGCTGGTCTTTGGCTGGCTGGCGTTCCGGTCGCGGGTGACGGGCGTTTACCTGTCGATCCTGACCCAGGCGATGACTTTGGCACTGTCGCTCTACCTCTTTCAGAACGACAGCGGCTTGCGCGGCAACAACGGATTGTCGGGGCTGCAGAACCTGCCGGGGATGGAAGAGACCCCGCAGGCGCTGGTGTCGATCTGGTTCTTCTGGGGCTCGGCCCTTGCGCTGGGCCTCGGCTATGTGCTGGCAAGCTGGATCGTCTCGGGCAAGTTCGGATCGGTCTTGCGCGGGATCCGCGATGACGAGGCGCGGGTGCGGTTTCTGGGTTATCCGGTGGAGGCGTTCAAGCTGTTCGTCTTCACCTTCTCGGCCATTCTCGCGGGCATTGCGGGGGCGATCTATTACCCGCAGGCGGGCATTATCAACCCGGCGGAACTCGCGCCGATTGCGTCGATCTATCTTGCGGTCTGGGTCGCCATCGGCGGGCGCGGGCGGCTCTATGGCGCGGTGATCGGGGCGGCATTCGTGTCGCTGTTGTCTACGTGGTTTACGGGCGGGCAGGCGCCGGATCTGTGGATTTTGGGCTACCGGTTGCAATGGGTGGATTGGTGGACGGTGCTGTTGGGCCTGTCCTTTGTGGCGGTGACATTGTTTGCGCCGAAGGGGATCGGTGGATTGTTCGATTTGATCAATGCGCGACGCACGCCTCAGCGGCATGGGCAGGATCTGGGGCCCGATGCGGGGGCGCTGCGCGAGAAGGAGGCCGACGAATGAGCACGCTTCTGGAAGTCTCCGGCGTGTCGGTGTCGTTCGACGGGTTCAAAGCCTTGAACAACCTGTCCTTTGCTATTGGACCGGCGGAATTGCGGGCGGTGATCGGGCCCAATGGGGCGGGCAAGACGACCTTCATGGATGTGGTGACGGGCAAGACCCGGCCCGATGAGGGGCGGATTTCCTGGGGTGAGCCGCCGATGTCGCTTTTGGGCAAGTCGGAAAGCACGATTGCCATGGCCGGTGTGGGGCGGAAATTTCAGCGGCCGACGGTGTTCGAGGATCAGTCTGTCGCGGACAATCTGATGATGGCGCTGAAGAAGCCGCGGTCGCCGTTTTCGGTGCTGGTGTTCAAGGCGGAGCGGGACGATTACGCGCGGGTTGAGGAATTGGCGCGGGTGATCGGGCTGGAGACGCAGCTGATGCGGAAGTCCGGGGAATTGTCCCACGGGCAGAAGCAATGGCTGGAGATTGGCATGTTATTGGCGCAGGAGCCGCAGTTGTTGTTGGTGGATGAACCGGCGGCGGGGATGACCACGGCGGAGCGGCAGAAGACGACGGAGATTCTGCGCGAGGCGGCGAAGACGCGGGCGGTCGTGGTGGTCGAGCATGACATGGATTTCGTGCGGCGTTTGGACTGCAAGGTGACGGTGCTGCATGAAGGATCGGTGCTGGCGGAAGGCTCGCTCGACCATGTGACCCAGAACCAGGAGGTGATCGAGGTGTACCTTGGGCGATAGCTTTCTGAATGTGCGGGGGCTGACGCTCCATTATGGCGGCAGCCGGATCCTGAACGGGGTCGATATGGAGGCAGCACAGGGTGAAGTGACCTGCATCATGGGGACGAACGGGGTTGGCAAGACCTCGCTGCTGAAGGCGTTGTCGGGGACCCATCCGAGGAGCGATGGGGAGTATGTGCTGGATGGCGAGAGCATCGGGCGGTTGAAGGCTTTCGATCTGGCGCGCAGGGGCGTGGCCTATGTGCCGCAGGGGCGGGAGATCTTTCCGTTTCTGACGGTGAAGGAAAATCTGGAGACCGGGTTTGCCTGCCTGCCGCGCGGGGACCGCAAGGTGAGCGAGGAGATTTTCGATCTGTTCCCGATCCTGGCGAAATTCATGAACCGGAGGGGCGGCGATCTGTCGGGCGGGCAGCAGCAGCAATTGGCGATTGCCCGGGCGCTGGTGACCGAGCCGAAGGTGCTGTTGCTGGATGAGCCGACCGAGGGCATTCAGCCGAATGTCATCCAGCAGATCGGTGAGACGATCCAGATCCTCAAGGCGCGTGGCACGATTGCGATCATTCTTGTGGAACAGTTTCTGTCCTTTGCCCATGGGCTGGGCGACGCCTTTGTGGTGATGGAGCGCGGTGCCGTGAAGCTGCAGGGGCGCAAGGAGGCGATTTCGCTGGAGAAATTGACCGAGGCGACCTCGATCTAGCGGTGTTCCGCGCCGATGGGAACGGGCGCGATCCGGGCCGCATCCCGCTGGTATTCGGCGCGCAGCCAATCTTCGAATTCAGGGGCGGGCATGGGTCTGCCGCCCAGATAACCCTGGTAGTGGCGGCAGTTCTGCGCGGCCAGAAAAGCGCGCTGGGCCTCGGTCTCGACCCCTTCGGCGACCACATCGGCGTGGATCGCGTGGGCGAGTTCGATGATCATCGTGACCAGCCGGGCCGAACCCGGATCGCTGTCCACATCCGCAAGCAGGCTGCGGTCGATCTTCAGCGTGTCGAAGGCAAGGTTCTTGAGGCGTGCCAGGTTGGAAAAGCCGACGCCGAAATCGTCGATGGCGAGCCGCAGGCCGAGCGCGCGCAGCTTGGCCAGGTGATCGGCGGCAATCCGGTCATCGACCATGGCCGTGTCCTCGGTGATCTCGATCTCGATCCCTGCGGGATCGACGCCCGCCCGGCGCACCTGGGCGACCAGTTCGCTGATCAGATCCGCATCCATGATTTCGTCGGCCGAAAGGTTGACGGCCAGCACGAAGGGCCGGCCGGAGAACAATTGAATACGGGTGGCGGCCTCGATTGCAAGCCGCGTGGTCTCCCGCCCGATGGCTGGCAGCAGGCCCCGGGTTGCGGCCAGCGGCAGAAAGGTGTCTGGCGACAACAGGCCCTTTCGCGGGTGGTGCCAGCGCAGCAGAACCTCCGCCCCCGAGACCCGGCCCGTGGCTGTTTCGAACTGCGGTTGCAGATGTATTTCAAGAGCTTGCGCGGCGATGGCAGCAGAGAGATCCGACTGCATTTCCTCCCGGTCGATCTCCGCCTGATGCAGGCTGTCGTTGTAGATCCGGTAGCAGTTTCGACCGGCCTGTTTCGCCTGGTACATGGCGGTGTCGGCAATCTTGAGCAGGTCATGGGCGCTGCGCCCCTGGTCGGGAAACAGGCCGATGCCGATGCTGGTGGTGACGGTGAAGCTGAGCTTGCCAACCTCGATCGGGGCGTGGGTGGCGGCGATGATCCGGCGCGCCACGTTCTCGGCGGCGAAGGTGGGAAGGATCAGGGTGAATTCGTCGCCGCCCAGCCGGGCCAGCAGGGCGCGGTTGCGGCGCAGAGGCCCCCGGTTACCGACCCGGGCCATCGAAAGATGTTCATCGGCAAGGCACGCGGCAAGGCGCTGGGCGAAGGTGGTCAGCAGGACATCCCCCACGTCGTGACCGTAGCGGTCGTTGATGGTCTTGAAATTGTCGATGTCGAGGAACATCACCGCGAAGGACGGGGTGTGGGGGTCCATCGTCTTCGCCTCGATCTGGTCGGAGAACCAGGCGCGGTTCGGGATCTGGGTGAGCTTGTCCACATAGGCCAGCTCCTGGATCTGGGTGATGTGGTCGCGCATGGTGCCCAGCATCTGGGCAAAGGAATGGGCGAGGCTCTCGATTTCGTCATTGGTTTCAACGTCGATCTTCTGGTCCAACTCGCCCGCGGCTGCCCGTTCTGTTGCTCGCGTGAGATGGATCAGAGGGGTGGTGAGACGACGGGCCAGGGCCGATGAGGTGGCGAGGCCGAGGAAGATGAAGAAGACGCCAACATAGGCATTGCGGGTCCAGACCGTGACCAGTTCGCTGCGCAGGGTGTCGCGGCGGATATCAAGCCGCAGCGTGCCATAATGGGCGTCACCGAGCAGGATCGGATGGGCGAACCGGTCGAGATTTCCGGTGATTTCGCGCAATTGGGTGCGCGCGGCCAGAGCGCGCCGGGCAAAGGGATCGTCGAAGGGAGCCAGGAAGTCGGTCACTTCGACATCGGCCCCGTCAACCAGCATGTGGCCGTCCTTGTCGAGCAGATAGACATGGGCCACGTCCCTCTGGGCGCTGATCTCCTCGAAGATCGCCTCGAGTTCGGCCGGGCGTCCATCCAGCAGGTAGGGCAACGACACTTCGACACCGAGGCGCACCAGCTGTTGGGAGCGCAGCTCGACCCGCTGGCGGACCAGTTCGATCTGGATCTGCACGTTGAGGAAGACGACAGCGACGACAAAAATGCTGATCAGCCCACCGAAGGTGAAGGTCAGCTTGCGGCCCAGACCGTAGCCGGGCGCGTTGGATGTGGGCCGGGGGGCAGGCATGGTGCCGTCGTCGGCGCCGCTCAGGAGGCGCCGACAGTGCCTGCGGCATCAAGCCGGTCGAGGAGCTCATGGATCGGGGCGAACGTGGCGTCGACCCCGCGCGGGAATTTGTCGAACCGGGTGGTCTTGTGGAATTTCTTCAGAACCTTCGCTGCCTCTGGCCTGTCACCCATAGCCATCAGAACGGTTGCGATTTCGTCGAGAAGACCGGCGTCAAGGCCCGCCCGGCGGATCACCACCTGGCGCGGCACTTCGATGCTTTGGGCAATAGCCCGGAAGGCACCGGGGCGGGCCTCCTGCAATGTCTCCCAATTGCGCGGATCGGTGGCGCCCGCGTCGATCCAGCCGCGGGTGAGCCACAGAAGCGTGTTCTTGTCGTCGCCGGTAAAGACATAGCCCACCTGGCCGTCGGCCGGGCTATCCGAGCGATCGCCCAGCCTGGCCAGCGGCAGGGCAGCGCCGAGGATCATGTCGGCCGGCAGCAGGAAGCCGGAGGTGGAATCGGGTTCCTGGAACCCGATGCGTCGCCCGGCCAGATCGGAAAGCGTCTGGATTTCGCTTTCGGCGGGCACGATGATCAGCGCGTGATAACTGGCCACCCCACGTTTCCAGCGTCGCAAGAACGGTGTCGCACCGGAGGCGCGGGCAACCCGTGCAGCCACCAGCGGGCTGTCGAAATAGAGATCCACCGTGCCAGCGCGCAGGGCCTTCGCCATATCTTCCGAGGTGGTGGAAATCTTGATCTGCACGTCGGTCACACCGGCAGGCGCGAGATGTTTTTCCAGATAGTGCGCCATCGGTGTCATCCGGTCGATATGTTTGCGCACATTGTCGTTAACACTGCCCAGCACCAGGGTTTCAGCCAGAAGCGGGCCGCCAACACTTTGGAAAAAAAGAAAAACAATTGCGGTCATCGGCATCAGGCGCATGGCAGGGCTCCGGCTAAGGCAACGCAGTTCCGCTAAGGAATACGCGCGCAAAATTAACTTATTGCCAATCAGCCCCGGCAAAATCCTGTGGATTTGAGACGGTTTTTCCCAGTCTTCCTGCGCGTCATCCCGCCGGGCGCGGTGCGGAAAAGGGGTGAAATCCGCGCTTGCATGATTTAACACGCGGTTAAGGCCCCGGGGGAAAGCGGGCCGGGACGAGCAGTAAAGGGCATAAGATGCCATTGGAATTCCGGGCGCGTTGTGCGCTTTTTTCTTTCATTTCGTTTGGGGTTTTGGCGGCGGTTTTCCCGCAGTGCGCATCGGCTCAGGACCGGACCGCGCCAGCGGTCGTGCGTGCCGAGGCGGAGGCGACCCTGTCGGCGGCGCTGTCGGGTGTGATTGCCAAACGCCCCTTCGAGGAAGGTGCGGCCTTTGCCGCGGGCGATGTTCTGATCGCGCTCGATTGCGCCATTCCCGAGGCCGAGGCGCAAGCGGCGCTCGCCGGTCAGAATTCGGCCGAGGCGCAGTATCAGGCGCTGGCGGCGCTGGCCGAGCGTGGCGGCACCGGCCGGACGGAAGTGGCGATCGCCAAGGCCGATGCGGCGGCGGCGCGGGCGCGGGCGCGGGCGGCGGAGTTGCGGCTGGCGGGCTGTACGGTGATCGCGCCCTTTGACGGCTATGTCTCGGAATATGCGGTGAACCGCCATGAATATGTCCAGGCCTCCGAGCCGCTGGTGTCGGTCCTGTCCTCGGCACGCCCCGAGATCGATGTGATCGCCCCGGCCGATTGGCTGCGCTGGATCAAACCGGGCAGCACCGGGCGCCTGCGTCTGGATGCGACGGGGCGCGACTATGCCGTCACGGTGACCGGCATCGGCGCGTCGGTCGATCCGGTGAGCCGGACGGTGAAACTGACCGCAGGCCTGACCGAGGCGGCGCCGGATATATTGCCGGGCATGTCGGGGCTGGTCGGGTTCGACGGATGACCGAGGCGCGCGAACCGGTGGTGGCGGGGATGATCCGGCCCGCGCGGGACGCCGCAGGCGACACCGCGTCGCTGCTGCGCATCCTTCAGCTTGAGGCCGACATCCGCAAGATCGAGAGCGCTCGTGAACTGGTCTATCACCTGGCCAATGAGAGCCGCGCGGTGCTTGGGTTCCGCCAGGCCTTCGTGCTGCGACGCAGGCGCGGCTGGCATTTGGAGGCGGTGTCCTCGGTGCCGGGGTTTGACCGTCACGCACCGCTGAACCGGCAGGTGGTGCAACTGGCCCGGCGGCTCGACAGGGCGGGGGAGGACGTTCCAAGGGTCGATCTGGCCGACGAGAACGAATTGCCCGCGCTGCGCGATCATGCCCTGCGCCATGGGCTCTGGCTGCCGTTTCGAGGCGGCAAAGGGCGCGCCTTCGCGGGGGTGCTTCTGCTGCAGGAAAAACCCTGGCCTGACAGTTTTCTGCCGCTCGCCGAACGGATGCGCGATGCCTATGCCTATTCCTGGCGGGCGCTGGCGGGCAAGCGGCTGGAGCGGCGCAGCCGGGTGTCGGGCCGGGTTCTGGCGCTGGCGCTGGGAGCGGCGGTTGTGGCGACCGGGTTCCTTCCGATGCCGCTCACGGTCATGGCGCCGGTGGAGGTAACGGGGCGCGACCGGCTGGCGGTGGCGGCGCCCCTGAATGGCACGATAGATGCGGTGATGGTGGCGCCGAACCAGCCGGTGCGCGAGGGAACCCTGCTGGCGCGCTTTGAAGACAATGAGTTGCGCAACGATGTCGAAGTGGCCGAACAGCGGGTGATCGTGGCATCGGCACGGCTGGAGCAGGTCCAGAACGCGGCCTTCGGGGACCGGACGGCGGCCCGTGATCTGAAAGTCGCGGAGGCGGAATTGGCGTTAGCGCAATCGGAGGCGGCCCAGGCGCGGGAACGGCTGTCGCGGGTCGAGTTGCGCGCCCGGCGTGACGGCATTGCCATCTTCGAGGATGCGCGCGATCTGACCGGACGCCCGGTGTCGCTGGGCGAGCGCCTGATGGAAATCGCGGATCCCGGCGCGCTTGAATTCACCATCACCATGCCGGTCGACGATTCCATCGTGGTCAACGACGGTGCCCGGGTGCGGGTCTTCCTCGACAGCGCGCCGCTCGAGCCGCTGGAGGCAGAGTTGATCCGCAGCAGCTATCACGCGACGACCCAACCCGATGGCAGTTTTGGCTATACGCTGGTTGCGGGCGCCGAGACCCCGCCCCAGGAGACGCGGATCGGCGCGCGCGGCACGGCGCAGGTCTTTGGCGCACGACATACGCTGTTCTTCATCGTCTTTCGTCGCCCCCTGTCCTGGCTGCGGCAGAGCTTCGGTGCCTGACCGTGGACATCGCCCAGGATCCCAGCCTGCCGGCTTTGCGCGAGGATCTGACCATCGCGCCCGGGGCACCGCTTCTGTCAGGCGCGCCAAGCTGGGTGATCTATGATCCGATCCGGCATCGCTATTTCCAGATCACCCAGCGAACGATCGAGATGATCGCCTGCTGGTCGGCGGGCAGCATTGGTGCGCTTCTGGGGCAGTTGCGGCAGGAGCGCGCGGTCGAGGCGGAGCCGTCGGATGTGGAGGCCGTGGTGCGGTTCCTGCGTGCCAACAGCCTGACGGCGGAAGGCGGGGCGGGGACAGGCGCGCGGCTGGCCGCGGCGGCTGCCCGGCAGCGCGGGCGGCTGTGGCACTGGGCGGCGCACAAATACGTCTTCTTCCGTGTCCCCTTGGTCCGGCCGCAGGGATTTCTAGAGGCGACCCAGGGCTTTGTCGCGCCCCTGTTGAGCCGGGGCTTCGTGATCTTCACCACCCTCATTGCCGTTCTGGCGCTCTACCTCGCCAGCCGGGCCTGGGCCGATGTGCTGGCCTATGGGCGTGCCGCTTTCAGCCTGTCGGGCGCCTGGGTCTATGTGCTGGCCATCGTCTTTGTGAAGGTGCTCCATGAGTTGGGCCACGCCTATCAGGCGGTCACACGCGGGCTGCGGGTGCCGGTGATGGGGGTGGCCTTTCTGGTGATGTTCCCGCTTCTTTACACCGATGTGACCGATGCCTGGCGGCTGCGCAAACGGCGCGACCGGATCATGGTGGATGCCGGCGGCGTGATGGTGGAACTGGCGATTGCCGCTTTCGCGACGCTTCTGTGGTGCTTTCTGCCCGACGGCGCCTGGCGCTCGGCAGTCTTTGCGGTGGCGACCGTGTCCTGGGTGTTTTCACTGCTGGTCAATCTGAACCCGCTGATGCGGTTCGACGGCTATTACTTTCTGGCCGATGCGCTGGGCGTGCACAATCTGCAGCCGCGCGCCAATGCCTTCGGCCGCTGGGCTCTGCGCGAAGCCCTGTTCGGCCTGGGTGATCCACGGCCCGAGCGGCTGAGCCGCCGGATGACGCTCTTCATGGTGCTCTATGCCTATGCGGTCTGGATCTACCGGTTCTTTCTGTTCCTCGGCATCGCGCTGCTGGTCTATGCGCTGACCTTCAAGGCGCTGGGGATCTTGTTGTTCATCGTGGAAATTGCGGTTTTCATCATGCGCCCGATCTGGCGCGAAATGCGGGAGTGGGGTGCGATGCGGGATCGGATTTTCGCTGCAAGACGGGTCGGTGTGACAGCGGCTTTGCTGGTGGGGCTGGGGGCGCTCGCGCTCTGGCCAATGCGCGGACAGGTGGAAGCGCCTGCGATTGTCGAGGTGGCCGCCCAGCAGGTGGTCTTTGCGCCCGGGCCGGTGCGGCTGGCCGAGGTTCTGGTGGAGGAGGGGGCACGGGTTGCGCCGGGTGATCTGATGTTCCGCTTCGAAGATCCTGCGCTGGGCTTTCAGATCGAACAATCGGAAGTGCGGATCGCTCTGCGCGAGGCGCGGCTTCTCAGTGGGGCGGGTGACGACCGGGAGCGCGCTCAGCGGCGGGTGCTGACCCGTCAGTTGAAGGAGGAGCGCGTGCGCCTCGCGGGCCTGCGCGCGGATGTGGCAAAGCTTGACCTGCGGGCCGGGCAGGCGGGTCGGGTGCGCGGTTTGGCCCGTGACCTGGCGCCCGGGGTCTGGGTGGACCGTCAGGCCCCGCTGGCGCGGATTGTCGGTGACGGGGGGCTGGGGTTGCGCGGTTTGATTTCCGAGGCGGATCGCCGCCGGATCGATCTGCAGGCCGTGCCCCGTTTCATTCCCGAGGATGCGGCGCTGCCGGTGCTGGATCTGGGCGCACCGGTGCTGGCGGATTATGCGGTGGACCATCTGGCGGACGGCTATCATGCGGCGCAGAACGGCGGCGGGGTGGATGTGGCAAATGGTCAAGGCGACGCCGATGTGCCCCTGGGGGTCTGGTACCCGTTGCGGGCCTCCGTTGCGGGCATGGGGCACGGGGACCCGGCGATGGTCGGCCGCAGCTTGCGGGGCGTGGTTGTGCTGTCGACCAAGCCCGAATCCTGGGCCCGGCGTATGATGACGATTCTGGCCAAGGTGACGGTAAGGGAAGCAAGCCTATAGGAGGATTCGACAAACCTGCCGACCGTTGCCGGTTTGTTACACTTCCTTCCTAAACGGTCCAAAAATTGTTTTTCCCCTGAGACTTGGCAATTCGAATCGGTACCGTTAAGGGATTAAAAACGCCGTCAATGAGACGTTAACAAAGTCAAAGTTCGAACGAAATTTGATCAAAGTTGCGCCAAACGGTTGGAAGAAGTGAAGGTCAGAAAGAGCAGGCAAACCCCCGCATCAGCGTATCGGACAGCCCCGGCACAACCGGCCGGAGGGCATATGCGTTTTTCAGTCTGGAGGTTGAGTGTTTAACGAAGATGCGCCCGGCTGGGCGTTTGGAGCAGGTTGCAAATGAACAGACCCATCGTGTCGACCAAACCGGGCAGCACCGCTGCAAAAGCGGCGGATCAGACCATCTACACGCATCAGGATGACCTTTTCGCGCTTGAAGAGCGGATGATGTTCGATGGGGCCGCCGGAGCGGAGCTGGCAGACACACTGGCCGACGTGGGCGCAGTTGCCGCAGAGGACGTGACGGCGGAGGAGAGCGAGGCGCTCACCGCCGCTTCGGGTCTGGTGCCTGCGGAAAGCGACCGGTCGATCTTCTTCATTGCGCCGGGTCTGAACAATGCAGACGCGCTCATTGCTCAGATGCCCGATGGGGCCGAGATCGTCTTCCTGCAGGATGGCGCGGATGGTGTGGCGCAGATTGCCGACGTGCTTGACGGGCGCGAAGGTCTCGATGCGGTGCATATCCTGTCGCACGGACGCGAAGGGCAATTGGTGCTCGCGGATGCGGTGCTCAATGCGGCTTCGATCTCCGGCGATCATGCGGAAGATCTTGCCCGGATCGGCGCGGCGCTGTCCGAAACCGGCGACATTCTGATTTATGGCTGCGACTTTACCGGCGGCGCGGCGGGCGAAGAGGCGGCCCGGCTTCTGAGTGCGGCGACCGGTGCCGATGTGGCAGCATCGGAGGACATCACCGGCCATGGGAGCTTTGGCGGCGACTGGGATCTGGAGACGGAAGTCGGTGTGATCGAGGCCGAGGCCCTGGCTGCCGAGACCTGGCTGGGGCGTTTGCCGGTGGTTGATACCGACGGCGATGGCGTGAATGACGATGTCGATCTGGACGACGACAATGACGGCATTCTCGACACGGTCGAGAATGAAGGGGCAGCGATCGGCAACGCCAGTGGGACGGGCGCGAACACCGATACCTTCTACTGGATCAACTGGGGCGCTGATTTTGCCGACGGGATTCAGCCGGGCGACGTCAATACCTTCACTCTGAGCGACGGATCGGTCATCACGCTTACGGTCACAGCCGCGAATGCCGATGCGGCGAATTATGCGTTCAGCGATCTGCAGACCTGGGGCGGGTCGCAACTGGCGCCCGTCTACAACACAGCCGGCACGAGCGAGGCGCTTTATGCTACGGTTGGCGGTCTCTCCGCTCAGGTGACTTTTTCGGTTTCGGCTGTGGATGTGAACGGCGTTGCCTTTGCCCCGGACATTCTGTTTTCGGACCCGGAAACCACCGATACGGGTGAAACCAACACGATGGTCACCGATGGCAGTGCCTGGCGGTTGGTGGAACAGGTCGGCACCTTCACGGCGACCGGGCTGGGAACCCAGACATTCCAGATCACCAACACCCAATCCGGTGTCCCAATCGTTCGTTCGGACAGTGTTTCGGAACTGACCTGGAGCGTGACGCCGACCTCGGGCAGTGGCGGTCTTCAGGCGATGGCCTTCGGGATCGTGCGGCCCACGGATACCGACGGCGACAGTGTTCCCGATCATCTGGACATCGATACCGACAATGATGGTATCACCGACAATGTGGAAGCGCAGACCACGGCCGGATACCTCGCGCCTTCTGGTCAGGCGGGCGCGATGATCGATGCCGACAATGACGGGCTGGACGACAGATATGACAGCGACACTTCGGGTGCGGCCGGGTCGGTCGGGCTGACCCCGGTTGACACCGACAGTGACAGCACCGCCGACTATCTTGATGATGACAGCGATGGGGATGGCACCGACGACATTGCCGAGCGGGGCGACGGCGCGCCGACCTCGATCACCTCGACCTTGGATACCGATTCCGACGGTCTGCTGGATATTTTCGAAGGTGGGAACGCCAATGACGGGTTCGACGTCAACGACGGTAACGTACTGGGCGATGATGGTGGCGCGGATGGAGATTATGCGGGCTTCGGGCTGTCCGACACGGATGCTGACACCAATGCCAATAGCGTGGTGCCCGGGCGA
The DNA here is from genome assembly GCA_025800205.1 of Silicimonas sp. Classification (GTDB taxonomy): domain Bacteria; phylum Pseudomonadota; class Alphaproteobacteria; order Rhodobacterales; family Rhodobacteraceae; genus CALKXV01. Next base: position 14,066 of record JAOXSD010000316.1, read on the forward strand.
ACTAGCAATGATGCGTCAGCTCTTGTTGCGGATCTGAGCTTCCGGGATCTGCGAAACGATGCCGACACGGATGGCGACGGTGTTTTGGACACGGTTGATGTTGACGATGACAATGATGGTGTTCTGGATGTCAATGAAGGCCTTACTGCTTCCATTGGAACCAACGAGGATTTTGAAGCACCGTTCAATTCCGTTGCTTCGGGCTTCAACAATCTGTCGTCTGCCTACCCGGCCGGCACCAGCCCGGTTGAGAACTACGTCGGGACCGCAGGGTTTCTGAGCGGCCCAAATGTCAACGTCTCGGGGTTGAATTTCCTCGATGCGTTCTCAGGGAGCAATTACATCGGTTTGCATTCTGGAGGCGATTACGCCCAGGAAATCGCCTCCATTGATCTGACGACAAACATCTCCGCAGGCGAATATTATGGGATTAGCTTTGCAGCCTACCTGATGAACCTGGGCAGCGCCGCGGGCGGGTCATTCCAGAGCCCGGGCACCATCAGCATCCTGGGGATTGTGGAAGGCTCGACCGCTGGACAAGCGGCCATCGCGCCCTCCAGCCCTGCGACGAGTACCGCCACCGTTGCGGCGCATCCTGATGTTGACCTGCTGGGAACGACGGATGTCATTTCTTCTTCCAGTGCTTGGTCGGAGCATCTGATCGGGTTTGTCGCACTTCGAAACTACGATACGATCCTGATCGTGCCGAATGATGAAGGCAACGGACGCGGGTCGTTCATTGGAGTTGATCTGATCAATGTCGGCAGTATTGCTGGAGTGGATTCCGACTTGGACGGAATCGACGATCACTTGGATATTGACAGAGACAACGACGGCATTACCGACAACGTTGAGGCGCAGACCACTTCTGGATACGTCGCGCCTTCGGGTTCCGGGGCTGGGCTCGTTGATGTCGATAGCGACGGGCTGGATGACAATTATGACTCCGATACCAGTGGCGCGCTGGGCTCGGAGGGTCTGACCCAGGTCGATACCGATGGTGACGGCACGGTCGATACGCTGGATGATGACAGCGACGGGGACGGTACCGACGATATCGCCGAACGGGGCGATGGTGCCTCGGAATGGCTGAGCTCGATCACGGACACCGATGGCGACGGGCTGGTCGACATTTTCGAAGGCTCTGACGACAACGACGGCTTCGACAGCAATGACGAAAACGTCGCGGGCGACAATGGCGGCACCGATGGGGATTACACCGCGCTCGCCCTGGGCGATGCGGATGACGACACCAACGCCAACGAGGATGTGCCGGGCCGGACGAGCAATGATGCGGTCGCGCAGAGTGCGGATGTGGATTTCCGCGATGCGCTTGACGACACCGACACCGACGGCGACGGGGTGGTCGACCGGAACGACGTCGACGATGACAACGACGGCATTCTCGACGCGCTGGAATGCACCACGACGCCCGGTGGCGGCAGCGGAATTTCGGGCGCCCTTCCTGCAGGACAGGTGAGTTTCGACATCACCTCGAGCGATCCGACGGCGGCGGGCGGAACCCATGTGCTGGATGCCATCGTGATCTCGGGGACCGGGAATGCGGATGTGGATGGCCGCTATGAGGATCTGATCGTTCCGGACCGCTATGAGGGCGAGTTCAACTTGTCCTCGGGTTCGCTGGTCGAACAGAATGGTCTGGCCACGGGAAGCGATTTCCTGACGGATCCCAATTTCGACGACAACATCCTGCCCGCCTTCCAATCGCGCAACCTGGGCCTGTTCCAGCGCATGGACGGCCATGATTTCAGCGACGATGCCTACCGGCTCTATTACAACACGCCGATTGAAAGCCGCGTGGGCGGGTTCTTTGCGGTGACCGAGCGCAACGGCAACAACAGCACGGTGATCGAAGCCTTTGACGTGGACGGGAACTCCCTGGGCACGGTGACGGCGCGCGCCAATCAGGACTACGTCGACAGCGGGCATGCCTCCAACATCGGCAGCCAGAATGTTGAAATCGCGGTCTTCGCGGTGGATGATCTGGCCGCGATTGGCGCGGAAATTGCTTATCTCGAAGTCACCTTCGGCCCCGGGGCCACCACGGACGGTCCCGATGGCAAGGTGTTCTTCTTCTATGACGGTGTGCCCGGCGAGACCGAATGCGACACCGATGGCGACGGCGTTGTCGACCGGCTCGATATCGATGCCGACAACGATGGCATCACCGACAATGTGGAGGCGCAGACCACCGCAGGCTACATCGCGCCCTCGGGCACCGGTGTCGGCATCACCGATGTCAACGGCGACGGTCTGGACGATGCGTTCGACAACCGGGGCTCCGGCCTGATGGCGGGCGACGCGGCTGCGACCGTGGCCGAAGCGGCGTTTTCGCCGGTGGACAGCGACGGCGACGGCACGGCCGACATGCTCGATGCCGACAGCGACAACGACGGCGTGGCGGATATTGCCGAACGCGGCGATGGCGCGCCGACCTCGGAGACCTCCAGTGTCGATACCGATGGCGACGGGCTTCTCGACATCTTCGAAGGCGGCAATGCCAATGACGCCTATGACGTGAATGACGAGAATGTCGCGGGCGACGATGGCGGCACCGATGGCGATTACGGCCGGTTCGATCTGGCCGATACCGACGAAGACACCAATGCCAACGAAGCCGTGCCGGGGCGGGTCACCAATGACGCCAGCGCCACCAACAACGACCTCGATTTCCGCGATGACAATCTACCGCCCGATGCGGTGAATGATGCGCTGACCACGGTGGAAGACACCACGCTCAATGCCAATGTGATCACGCCGAACGACACCGATCCCGAGGGCGACACCCTGTCGATCACCGCAGCCGAGCTTGATCTGGACGATGACGGCAACCCGGATGCGCTGACCCTGGGGACGCCGACGCAGGTTCTGGTCGGTGGGGCCTCGATCGGCACGCTGACGCTAACCAGCGCGGGCGCGCTGACCTTCGCACCGGCGGCGAATTTCAACGGGTCTGTCCCGAAGATCACCTACACGCTCAGCGATGGCAACGGCCATACGGATACGGCGGACGTGGCGATCACCGTGACCCCGGTGGCCGATCCTCCGGTGGCCGTCAATGACGGGCCGGTGGCCGTGGCCGAGGACACGCCCGCGACCGGCAGCGTGCTGGCCAATGACAGCGATCCCGATGGCGACCCGATCACCGTGACCGAATTCACCATCGGTGGCACCACCTATCCGGCCGGGACCACGGCGACCCTGACCGAGGGCACGCTGGTGATCAACACCGATGGCAGCTACACGTTCACCCCTGCGGCCAACTACACTGGTCCGGTGCCACCTGCGACCTATGTGATCAGCGATGGCGCCCTGACCGACACCGCCGTGCTCAGCTTTGCCGATGTCACCCCGGTCAATGACGATCCGGTGGATGGGGACGAAAGCAACAACACGCCCGAAGACACCACGCTTACCGTAGCGGACGGGCCGAATGATCTGCTGGCCAACACCACCGATCCCGATGGTGGCGCGCCCAGTGTCACCGGCTACACTGTGGCGGGCTATACCGGCCCGGCGCCGGTGATCGGCACGCCGCTCACGCTGACCGAAGGCACGCTGACCATCAACGCGAACGGCAGCTACAGCTTCGCTCCGGCGCCGGATTTCAACGGCACGGTGCCCGCCATCACCTACACGGTTTCGGATGGGGCAGGGGGCAGCGATACTTCGACGCTCTCGCTCAACGTGACGCCAGTGAACGATACGCCAAGTGACGGAAACGAGACCAACAGCACCCCTGAGGACACCACGCTGACCGTCGCGGACGGTTCGGCTGATGACCTGCTGACCAATGCGAGCGATCCGGATGGCGATACGCTGACCATCACCGGCTTCACCATCGGGGGAACGAACTACGCGCCCGGTGCAACGGCAAGTCTGACCGAGGGCACGCTGGTGGTGAATGCCAATGGCAGCTACACCTTCACGCCCGCGCCCAATTTCAACGGCAGCTTCCCGCAGGTGACCTACACGGTCGAAGACCCGAGCGGGGCCTCGACCGTCTCGACACTCGATCTTACCATCACTCCGGTCAACGATGCGCCGGTGGATGGGGATGAAACCAACACGCTTGCAGAAGACACCCCGCTGACCGTGGCCGATGGACCCGACGATCTGCTGGCCAATACCACCGACCTGGATGGGGGCGCGCCCAGCGTCACCGGCTATACCGTGGCAGGCTATAGCGGCCCGGCGCCGGTGATCGGCACGCCGCTCACGCTGACCGAAGGCACGCTGACGATCAATGCGAACGGAAGCTACAGCTTTGCGCCTGCGCCGAATTTCAACGGCGCGGTTCCGGTCATCACCTACACGGTGGATGACGGGGCAGGGGGCACGGACACCTCGACACTGACGCTGAATGTGACGCCGGTGAATGATCCGCCCGATGCGGTGAATGACGGGCCCGTTGCGGTGACCGAGGACACGCCGGCCACCGGCAATGTGCTGGGCAATGACAGCGATCCGGAAAACGACCCGCTGGTGGTGACCCGCTTCACCGTGGGCGGGACGACCTATCCGGCGGGCACCAGCGTGACGCTCACCGAAGGCACGCTGGTGATCAACCCGGACGGAAGCTTCACCTTCACTCCGGTTGCGGATTACAACGGGCCGGTTCCGCCGGTGACCTATGAGATCACCGATGGCAGTTTGACGGATACGGCGGTGTTGAGCTTCGCCGATGTCACCCCGGTCAATGATGCGCCGGTGGATGGGGATGAAACCGACAGCACGAGGGCCAACACGCCTCTGGTGGTGGCGGACGGATCGCCCGAGGATCTGCTGGCCAATGCCAGTGATGCGGATGGCGATACCCTGGTGATCCGCGACTTCACCGTCGGCGGCACAACCTATCCCGCAGGCACCCCGGCCACCCTTGCCGAGGGCAGGCTGGTGATCAATGCCGACGGCTCCTACCGGTTCGATCCCGCACCCGGCTTCGATGGCGATGTGCCGCCCGTTTCCTACACGGTCGACGACGGCAATGGCGGAGCCGACAGTTCGACCCTTTCGATCGAAGTGCAGCCCGCGAACTCGCCGGAGCCCAAACCGCCTCTGCCGCCCACGCCGGAGCCGCCGGCGCAGGAGGAACCGCGGATCACCGTCGATCACATCATCGACGAGGTGGCGGATGCGCAATTCAGCCTTGAGGGCACCCGCAGCCTGATTGCCGAGCAGCACCCGATCCTGACCGCGCTCAATGACATCCAGGCGCTGGGCGGGACCGCAGAGCTTCCGGTGGTGGATGACGGCTATTTCACCGGCATTCGCGCCACCGGGCCGATTGGCACGGCGGTGCACGGCATCGGCCTTGGCCCGATCTTCGATCCGCTCGATTTCTTCGAGAGGGATTTCCCGATGCTGGATCCCGGCGCGGATTACTCCGCCGGCCATCTGACCGAGGGCACGATCGTGACCGCAGGCGGCCAGGTGATCCAGCTTTACCGGCTCGCCGGCGAGGGCGAGACGCTGCTGCGTCTGGGCGCCTTTACCGGCGAGGGGGCGCGGCTGGCGATTGCCGACGTCACCCTGACCACGGAGGCCGAACTGCGGCTGGCTGCCAGCGGTGAGGCGGCACTTCGGACCGGAGCCGCGCTTCCCGGCGAAACCGGGCTCGACATCACTCTGAGCGATGGCACGGAGCTGCAGCTGACGCTGGCCAGCGACGACGGCGGCGTGGCCCTGTCGGAGCCGCGCGCACAGACATTCACGGCACAGGCGACAAGCCTGGCCCAAAACGGCGCCCACCAATCGGCGCAATTGCTACAGGCACTACGGCGAGGAACGTAAGATGGATATGATTGAGGCAGGTGCGGTGTCCCCCGCTGCACGTGCGCCCCGGCGCAAGCTCGGTGCGATGGTAAAACGGGCGGGACTGGTCGCAGGCCTGGCGGTTCTGGCGGCTTGTACGGTCACGCCGGAGCCCTTCTCCCAGGCCGAACTCGACCGCTTCGCCGCCGACAAGGCACGCCGGGCGGTTGCGGCGGATCAGGAGCCGGTCACCGGCCGCATCGACCTTTACGAGGCGATGGCGCGGGCGCTGAAATACAATCTCGACCACAAGCTGGAAGTCTCCGAAGTCGCGCTGCGCTTTGCCGAGTTGAAAGACGGCGAATTCGACATGCTGCCCGATCTGGTGGCCCGGGTCGACTGGTCGGATCGTTCCAACGATCCTTTCAGCCGCTCGATTGACGAAAATGGCATCAGCGATCCGCTGGGCTCCACCTCGGCCGATCCCGGCAGCGCCTCGGCGGGTCTGGAACTCAGCTGGGATGTGTTGGATTACGGTCTCTCCTACTATCGCGCCAAGCAGCGCGGCGACGAATATCTGATCGCCGAGGAACAGCGCCGCGCGACGATCAACCGGGTGATGGAAGACGTGCGCACGGCCTATTGGCGTGCGGTCGCGGCCCAGCGTCTGATGGGCCAGATCAACCAGCTCGAAAGCCGCGCCCAGGTGGCGCTGAATGCTGCCCGCCGCCAGGTGAAGTCCGGCGAGGGCGACAAGCTGGAAGCGCTGCGCTATCAGCGCGAGATGCTGGAAACCATTCGCGCCGCACAGGAACTGCGCCGCGATCTTTTCGTAGCCAAGAACCAGCTGGCAGCCCTCATGAACCTGCCGCAGGGTCAGAAATATTCCGTTGTCGTGCCGCGCCATGCGCGTCTGAAAACGCCGATCACCGCGCTCAGCGCCAAGCAGATGACCGAGATGGCGCTGCGCAACCGGCCCGAGATGCGTGAAATCGCCTATCGTCTGCGCATCAACGAGGTCGAGGACAAGAGCCGCGCCCTGGCGCTGCTGCCGTCGATCCGGGGTTATGTGGGCGTGAACTACGACACCAATGACTTCCTGGTGAATGACAACTGGACCGAATACGGGGCGCGGGTGTCCTGGGATCTGATGGAACTGACCCGGATCGATCGGCGCAAGAAGGTGATCAAGGGGCAGGATGCCCTTCTTGACGCCCGTGCGCTGGCCCTGACCCAGGCGATTGCGACCCAGGTGAACGTGGCCGACAAGCGGTTCCACAACCTCCAGCACGAGGCGGAAACCGCCCGTCAGCGCCACAATGTCTCGGATCAGATCCTCGCCCAGGCACGCAGCGAATATCAGTCGGGGGTCGGCTCGCAGCGCGAATATGTGCGCGAGAACCTGAACGCGATCCTCGCCTCCCTGCGCTATGACGCCACCTATGCGGAAATGCAGGGCGCATTCGCCAATGTCTATGCTTCGGTCGGCCTCGACGCCTTCGACGGCAGCCTGACCGGCAATGAAAGCGTGGAGGAGCTGGCGAAATCGCTCCGCGTGCTCTGGAAGAAACGCGGCGGCTGACACAGGGTCCCGAGCGAGAACACGAAAGGGCCGTGCGACATTGCACGGCCCTTTTTTCTGTGGATTGGGTCTGTTTCGGCAAGGCCGCGCCGACCGCGAAGCCGAGGTTGGACAGGAAGCGGCTTGGTTGCTAGGTTCAACGCACTGGGGTCTTTCATAATGCGAACGTGCTGCCGCCGTGCCTGCGACCTATACAGATCAATTCTATTCGCTCGACCCGGCCAACCCACCGGCGTCGGGTTCTGCGGTTTCGGCCTCGAACTTCGATCTGGTTGATCAGAACGACGACAACGACATCGACAGCTTTGACAATGACAACGTCGATGGGCAAGACGTCACCCGATCCTGGCCCGGCGACACGGTGACGATCAACGTGCCGGGTGTGGGGAATGTGACCTACACGGGCACCACATTCTATCTTGCCGACGGGCGACAGGTCTTCACCCCTACCGACGGGCAGGTACTGCAGGCCGGCACCTTCGTGTCCTCTACCTTTGTGACAACCGAGGGCCCGCTGATCGTGGGCAATCTGGGCCCACCCTGTTTCACGCCGGGCACGCTGATCCGGACACCCGGCGGTGCGGTGCCGGTGGAGCGGCTGCGAGTGGGCGATCTGGTCGAGACCCTTGATCATGGCGCGCAGGAATTGCGCTGGGTCGGGCGCAGCCCGGTCGCCGGTGTCGGTCGATTTGCCCCTGTGGAAATCGCCCCCGGTGTGCTTGGCAATCGTCGCAGGCTTCTGCTTTCGCAACAGCACCGGGTCATGGTCTCGGGTTGGGCCTGCGAACTGCTGTTCTCGCGCCCGCAGCTTCTTGTTGCGGCCGTGCATCTGACCGGCCATCCCGGCATTCGTCTCGCCCCCACGGGCAAGCTGGATTACTTCCACCTTATGTGCGCGGGCCACGAAATCCTCTGGGCCGAGGATGCGCCCTGCGAGAGCTTCCTGCCCGCGAACCGCCATGCTGAGACCGACCGGGCGCTGGCATCAGAGCTTCAGGCGCTCTTTCCTGAGCGACCAACCCGTGGACCTGCTGCACGGGCCGCGCGACCGGTCCTGAAGCGCCACGAGGCCGAAGCTCTGGTCCGCGCATGGGCGGGGCAGAGCGATATGCGAAACGCCTCCGCCTGAGCGTGTTTCTGGCTTATTGACGCAGAAACGACGCTTCCGGTGGACCTTGCGGCGGTTTTTGGTAAGTACACGCCGAAAGCCGACAATTTCTCTTAGGAGCCGCGCGCGATGGACAAGCCTGACATTATTTACACCAAAGTTGATGAAGCCCCGGAACTGGCCTCGGCCTCGCTTCTCCCGATCATCCAGACCTTTGCCGCAGCCGCAGGTGTCTCGGTCGGCACCAAGGATATTTCGCTCGCGGGCCGCATCATCGCGACCTTCCCGGAGGGTCTGACCGAGGCACAGCGTCAGGCGGATGATCTTGCGCTTCTGGGCGATCTGGTGAAAACCCCCGAAGCCAACGTGATCAAACTGCCGAACATCTCGGCCTCGGTGCCCCAGCTTGTGGCCGCTGTGGAAGAGCTTCAGGCCCAGGGGTATGCGATCCCGAACTACCCCGAAGCCCCTGCAACGGATGAAGAAAAGGCGATCCGTGCCCGGTTCGACGCGATCAAGGGGTCGGCGGTGAACCCGGTCTTGCGCGAAGGCAATTCGGACCGTCGCTCGGCCGTTGCGGTGAAGAAATTCGCCCAGGCCAACCCCCATTCCATGGGCACCTGGGCCTCGGACAGCCTGACCCATGTGTCGACCATGGGCGCGAATGATTTCCGCTCCAATGAAACCTCGGTGACCCTGGGTGCCGAACAGGCCGGCCCCGCCAAGATCGTGCTTGTCGCCAAGGACGGCACCGAAACCGTTCTGAAAGACGGTGTGGATTTCCCCGCCGGCACCATTGTCGATGCCACCTTCATGTCCGCCAAGGCGCTCGCCGCCTTCCTCGATGCGCAGATCGCCGCCTCGAAAGACAAGGGCGTGCTGTTCTCGCTGCATATGAAAGCCACGATGATGAAGGTCTCGGACCCGATCATCTTCGGTCATGCGGTGAAAGCCTTCCTCAAGCCGGTTTTTGAGCAATACGCGTCCGAACTGGCCGAGGCCGGTGTGAACCCGAACTCGGGTCTGGGCGCGGTGCTGGATGCG
>JAOXSD010000320.1 GCA_025800205.1 Silicimonas sp.
CCACCGCATTGGCGATCATCACATCGGTGATTTCCTGCTGCTGAATGGTCGAAGCCCCGGCCCCAAGGCGCAATTGCCGCGGATCAAGCAGCAATTCGGACGCTGCCCAGTATTTCGGCGTGGTCGTGATCACATGGGCCAGCCCGGCCGACAGACACAGCACCACCGACAGCCCCACGATCCAGGACTGGGCGCGAATGCTCCGCCACAGATCGCGCAGATCCAGCAGCATGCGCTCATCCTGCGCCGCGTCGGGGACATCGACAGCATAGCCGTCGGTCAGGCTTTGCGGGCGCGTCAGCATCACGCCCCCCGCCCCGGGATGCACAGCCGATCAGGCATCGACCGGAACCGGCGCAAGCGCACCTTCCAGAAAAGCCGCCGAAGCCGCGCGATGCTCCGCCAGCCGCGACAGGACGGCCCCATAGTCAATCTCCGCCTCCAGCCCCGCCAGCGCCGCCGCCTCCAGAACCAGACGGTCTTCCAGCCCCAACAGGGACAACAGCGACGTGAACCGGTCCATGCCCCGGGACTGATTGCCAAAGCAGACAAAGGGCTTCTGAAACAGGATCGAAAACACCGTGCCATGGAACGAATCCGTGACCACGAAAGCCGCGTCCCGAAACGCCCGCAGCCAGGACGGCACATCCATCGTATCGGCACCGTCATCCAGCGTCAGCGTTCTGACATCCAGCCCCTGAGCCGGACCGTCAAAATCACCGGACAGCACCGCCTTCGCGCCCGCCGAAGGATCGAGCGCATAATTCAGCACATAGGGCGCGCGGTCTTCACCGGGGCCGATGATCTCATCGTAAAACCGGGCATCGACCAGCAGGGTCGGATCAAGCGTCTGAGTACAGACGCGGCGACCCAACACCTCCCGGCAGAGATCCACACCCGAGGATTCCCGCAGCGACACCGCATCGAAACCGGCCAGCAACCGCCGCACCTCGCCCAACCGATGGGGGGCCGTCCATTCGCTTTTTCCAAACGAGGCGGCATAGGAGATCTTCCGGATGTCACCGGGCAGATCCAGAAAGAACGACGCCGTGTCGATGTCCTCGATGTAATCCGGGCGCCAGACCTGATCACTGCCAACAACCACCGCATCAAGCCCCAGACGCCGCGCCGCGCGCTCCAGATCGTCGCGGGAATAAACCGGCCCGGCCTGGTTCGGCATCATTGCATCGAGAAACGGAATATGACGGTCCCGCGCCTTCGCCATCGACCGCACCTTGCCCAGATCATGCCCCGGCACCTTGCGCAGAACAGAGCCGACCAGCCGCTGCGACGCAGGCCGCCAGAATTTCTTTTTCAGCAAGACCGGGTGATGGCCCATAACGCTCAAAACACGATAAAGAGCCGCCGCCTGTAAAATCCCGCCAAAATTATCAACGAGAGGCAAGGTTAAAATGCCGACCTTCATAAAGGGCCACCAATCATTTTTTCAAACCCACCTAGTCACACCAAAACACGCAGGCGAATAGCCATTTCACATGCGCCAATTGAGATGGGAAAAAATCTCCATATTTGCGTAATTTATGTGAGCCTCGTCTATTTTTTCGGCATAATTTCCGGGAATCACGATCCCCGCGACGTCCCGAGCCCAAATGCAACACCTCCGCTTGTAACGGCGCGCAACTCCGCAACACTGCCGCCTATGAAAACCCGCCCGTTTCTCCGTTCCGGCCTTGTCCTCGCACTGGCCCTGCTCCCATGGTCTGTGCGCGCCGAAACATCCCCCTATCGGCTGGTGATCGGCGACGAAGTCCGGATCACCTACCCCGGCTCCGCAAGCCCCGTCGTCGCCATGATCGACATGGATGGCAATATCCGTCTGCCCGGCCTGCGCGGCGTTTCAATCGCCGCAAAATCGCTGGACGAGGCCGAGGTTTTCATCGAACAGGCCCTGTCAGAGGCCAACCTCTATGTCGGGCCGCGGGTGTCGATGTCGGTGTCGCGCTACGCGCCGGTGATCGTGGCGGGGGACGTGTCGGGACCGGGGCGGTTCGATTTTCTGCCTGGCATGACGGTGTCGGCCGCCCTCGGTCTGGCGGGCGGGCGCAGCGCCGAAGGGCCCGGCACCTTCGAACTTACACGCAACGAAATCGAAACGCGCGGACGCTTGCGCCAATCCGCGCTCGACATCGCTCAGGGGCTGGTCAGGCTCGCGGGGTTGAATGCCTTTCTCGACGGGCGCGACAGCTTCACCCTGACCGACGCCCAGATCGCAACCGTGCCCGCCTCAGCCCGGGATCGTCTGCCCGAACTGGTGGCCGGTGAAACGGTGCTCTTGCAGACGCGGCTTGAACGCGACCGGGAAATGCTGCGCATGTGGGCGGCCGAAATCGACAACATGGAAACGCGCGCCGGCATCTCGGGCACCCGGCTGGCGCTGCAAAACCGGATCGTTGAAAATCTCGAATCCGAACTCGACAACTCGCGGGCGCTGGTGGAACGGGGGGTCCAGACCGCCAACCGCCTGTCGGAAATCATCCAGCGCGACGCCAATGCGCGGGCGCGCGCCCTTGAGATCGAAAGCGCCCAGATCCTGCTCGATCAATCCATTTCAGACGCCACGCTCGAGCGGTTTTCCTTCCAAAGCCAGCAGCGCCAGGAGGCCCTTCGCGAACGCCGCAATCTTTTGGTTTCCCTCGAGAAAAGACGCCTCGATCATCAGCGCGACCTGGCAAGCCTCGCCGCCCTGTCGCAGGTCAATCCGGTCTCCGTTCTGGCCGATGATCACTTCGTCGTCCGCTTCGACCTGATCAGCCCGCGACCAGAGCGCGACACCACAACCCCGATCACCCCCGCGACCAGACTGCTCCCCGGCGACACGCTGATCGTGACTGTGACACCAGCCACCATACCGACCCGCTAAGGGTCAGACCCCGTCTCATACACCGCCTGCCGCCGCGGGATCTGACCCAGCGCCGAGACAGCAAGATGCTTGAGATGCACCAACACAAAACGAAGCCGCTTGCCCATCGGTGCCTGCAAAGGCACCGCAAGAAACAGCGGCAGGGCGGCGGCGATCATGGCTAGGCGCGACGTCACCACCCGGCCCGAGCGGCGCACCGCACTCAGCGGCACACAGCCGGTCCAGGGCACGCCATACTCCCGCAGCACGGTCTCGATCGGCGCATTGTAGCCCGTGTCCCGATCAAAGCCGTTGTCTTCCAGCCGCCCGGCGACCGGCTGGGTATGGCGCAGCGGTACCGCATCGAGAACCGCTAGATCCCCGGGTGCCGCGCCCACCTCCTGGCTCCACACAATATCAATCCCGGTTTCATGCCCCGAATGATACAGTGGCGCGACCCGCTCCAGAACATCACATCGAAAGATCGGGCACATCATCTCGATGAAGGTGACATGTCGCAGAATCCAGGCCTTCTGCTGCACCAGGGCGGCATAGGTGAAATGACTGTCCGGCGTCAGCGCCGGTTGCGCAATCTTGAACTGACCGGTCTCGCACAGGGCAAACATGGCATTGATCGCCTCGGTCGATGTCTCAAGGTCCTCGTCAAAAAAGCCGATGAAGTCATAGGACCGCCACAGGTCCTGGTGATCCGTCAGGAACCCGCCATATCCGGCCACCTTGTAGCCCGCACGATGCTCAAAAAACACGCCATCCTGCTCTTGCCTCGAAACAAACGGATCATAGGCACTCAGAAAGACATCGAAGTTGCGGGTCTGCGAGGTTCCAATCCAATTTTTATGCAGGCTCTCCGGACCAACGCGTGTGACCAGCAAAAACCTGGAATCACGCGACATGGGATCACCTTTCCTGAAAATAGCCGATCCTCCCAAGCCTAGATAAAAACGCGGACCTGAAAAGTATTGCCGGGGAAAGATGCATCATTAAATCTCGGATGCCCAAGAAACAGCCATTTCTTCAAATCAATGCTGAATTCCTGAAACCCAAATGCGTCCGGCCTAATTCTCCCCCTATGATCGAAATGAGATTTCCCGAACGCCCCCATCGACAGGACATTCCCTTGACCCATCCCCCTGAGAAAATCGTGCCGAACATCATTGTCGGGATCGCAACCACGGGGCGCAGCACTGTTCTTGCGCAGACACTGGCCCGGCTGGATCGCCAGACCCGGCGCCCCGATCGCATCATCATCAGCGCCATTCGCCCCGAAGACTACGAAGGCCTTCCCGAATGCAGCGCCCCCGTGACCTGCCTGACCACGGGCCGGGGGGCGTCCCAGCAGCGCAACCACATTCTCGACCGATGCAACAGCCACGACATCGTCGTCTTCTTCGATGACGACTTCCTGCCCTGCGATGATTACCTCGCAGAACTCCACAACCTGTTGGCCAACCGGCCCGAGATCGTCCTTGTCACCGGCAAGGTTCTGGCCGATGGCGTGCTCACCGGCGGGATCCCCTTCGAGGCGGCCGAAGACATCGTCACCGCCGCCGGGCCCGCCACCAGCCGCGCCCTGACGCCGGTGTATAATGGCTATGGCTGCAACATGGCGGTGCGCATGTCCGCGCTGCACGCCGAGACCCTGCGCTTTGACGAAAACCTGCCGCTCTATTCCTGGCTGGAGGATGTCGACTTCAGCCGCAGGCTGGCCCCCTACGGCAAGATATACCGCGCCGATGGTGCCCGCGGCGTCCATATGGGCGTCGCATCGGGGCGGACACCGGGGTTGCGCCTGGGATATTCGCAGATCGTCAACCCGTTCTACCTGGCCCGGAAGGGCACGGTCGCCTGGGCCTTCGGTCTGCGGCTGGCGGGGCGCAATATATTGGCAAACCTGGTGAAAACACCTCGACCCGAGCCGCATATCGACCGGTTCGGTCGCCTTAGGGGCAATCTGCGCGGTCTTTGGCACATCGCCACGGGCCGCGCAGATCCAATGCGGATCTGCGATTTCTGATCAGGCCGCAACTATCCGGGCATCCGGCAGCGCCGCCCGCTCCGCACAGCGCGCATTGGACGCCGCCAGAAGACCCGCGTGATGGCCGCAATCAAAGCGGCTGCCGGTGAAACGGAACACCGACAGATCGGTCTGCCCGATCATCCGGGAAATCGCATCGGTCAGTTGATATTCGCCGCCCGCACCGCGCGGGATCGCACGCAACACATCAAAGATGTCCGGCGACAATATATACCGTCCGATCGCCGCCATCCGCGACGGGGCGACCTCGGGCGCAGGTTTTTCGACCATGCCCGCCGCCGGTGCGCTTTGGCCGGAGGCGACAGGGCCCTGCAGATCAAAGATGCCGTATTTCGACACATCGGCCGCCGCCACTTCCATGCCCGCAACCATGTTGCCGCCGCGATAGGCCTCGGCCATTTCCACCAGGGCCATGCCCCGCCCCAGGATTACGTCATCGGGCAGGACCACGCCCACCGGGCCATCGAGCACGTGATCGGCCCCGCACAGGATCGCATGACCCAGCCCCAATGCCTCGTCCTGATACACAAGGCGGACCTCGATCCGCCGGTCCGCACCGGCCTGTTCCAGCCGGTCGGCCAGATCGTGGCTCTCCTTGCGCCGCAGCGCCGCCACAGCCTTGGTGTCTTCATTAAAGTAGTCGGCGATGGCCGGTTTCATCCGGTGCGACACGACCACCAGCCGCTCGGCCCCAGCCGCAATCGCCTCATCAATAGCATATTGCAGAACCGGCTTGTCAAACACCGGCAGCAATTCCTTTGGCGTCACTTTCGTAAGAGGCAAAAGCCGGGTGCCTTTTCCTGCGACGGGCAAAATCACTGATCTCATAGTCATACCTCCAAAATTCGCGGGCGCACATTCAAGGTGGCGGGAAAATCTCTCGCTCTGCCTTCAATTATCACCGCCCCCCATCGCATTGGCAGGAAAAAACCCGCGGAAGCGGCACGCAAACGCAATTCACGAGGGCAAGCCCATCAAACAAGCAAAAAACGACAGAATTAATCACCCCGGAAACCGCCGCCCCCTGATCCCCACATCATCAGCGGGAGCCTCCGCAACGCAGGCTCAGCCTTGATAGCGGCAATGCCAAGTTGCTTTCAGCCAACCGCAAGCAACGTGACCGAAGTCCGTCAGGCGATCATCTTGTGAGCGTAGTCGCCCCAAAGGCTGAACGCATCTGCCCTTGCATGACGATAGGAATCGGCCGTGAGGCGATAGCGGCGGGGTTTGAAAATGGCGTTGATCTGGTCTTGCGGGGCAAGAAACCGCTGCGCCTGCCTGGGCGACTTGAACCGCCCGATGATCTTCTCTCGCCGCCGCATCGGCCTGTGGCCGCCCTCGATCCTGTTGTTGAGGCTTTTGTGGGCCCGGTGAACGGCACCTGTTGCCTGGCGGATAGCTTAGCGGCTGACGATCACGCCGTGCTCCGCCAATAGATCCCCCACATCCGCCGTGCTCAAGGCGAAGCGGTGGTAAGCCCAAACCGCGTAAGCAATGGCCTCGCGCGGGAAACGGAAACTCTTCAAGCGAGGCATCCACGATGGGAACTGCATGTCGCGGGTCTACTTGTTTCGGCAGACACAAACACTTTTGCAATGCCGTCATGACTCAAGAACATCCCATCGCGGCGCTTTTCGCGCAAAATTTGGGATCCTAACCGCCCTGTCTTAGCCACTCCCATACATGTCCAATAAGTTTGCATTATCGGACAACCTCCAGAATCCGATCTAACGCGTCTCGCAGACAATCCCCACTTCGCGAATATCACGGCATTCGGCGGTAACCGCCGCCAACATCCGCGTAAGAAAATGTGTACGCACGTAGTCCGCCACGAAATGTGAAGGTGCGGAAAAGGTCAAATGTCCCCCCTCCGCCTCCAGCGGCCGCAAACCGGCAAACCAGGCTTCATAGACCGACGGATCCTGATCTCGCAATCGTTGCGCCGCCCGGTGCCAGCCAAAATCATCCTCCACCGGCAGAGCGGAGCTCTTCTTGGTCAGGGGCACCACATTGCTTGTCGGTTCTGGTTGCTCCGAAGCGCCCGACATACGGGCTGAAAAATCCGGTCCCACCGCGTCCCAATGGGGCATGGTGCTGCGCAGCACCACAGGCAGTTCCAGTCGGTAGCTTGCCACCCTGCCCCGCGCCGCCGGCCGACTGACGGTGATCCAGCCGCGATGGCGCATGCTGGCCAGCTCCCGCTTTGCCGTCCGCTCGGTGACCCCCCACATTCGCGCCAATTCGCGCTGTCCGACGGTGAATTGACCCTGACGCCAATTGTATCGCGCCGTGATCAGCAAAGACAATCGCAGCGCCAGTCGCGCCTCTGTTGTCTCGCCCCGTGCGGCCATCACGAGCAACGCCGTGACAATGTCGTACTTGAGAGCCGATGCGCCCGGTCCTGTCACCGGCGTACTGCCCATCGGGATACCCTGATGCATCTCCCGCATTCCATCTCCTGCCCAGCCGTCCGGCCAGTTGCCTCAATGTCGGATTGCCGGTCCCTTCGGTGAGACTTCAAACGCTTTTCCGATCTTGTCCTGAATTAGCGTTTGAAAATCGGAGAATGTCAAGATGTCTGGAAATTTCAAAAGGATAAAAGGATCAAAACCGGTATGAGTTGGTATAGGGGGACGCTAGGGATGTCCCCTCAAAGGGCTCATATGTCCCCCCAAATCGTTTCTGCGCCTTGTAAATGTCCCCTTATCAGGGGGCGCCCTGCCCGTTTGGAGATTCGTGCAGGGGATCACCGATTCGAAGGTGTTTCTGGTTGAAACCTCAATCGGACAAGCCGCTTCCGTCATATTATAGATCTCGACAAAAGCTGCAAGTTAAGCGTAAATCACGGAAACAGTAATAATAGCGTCCGAGGCAAACATGCTGACACATTCAGACCTACGAGAATTGCAGACCAACTCGCTCAAGATGCAAGGGTGGATCCGGCGACAGACCTTTTCACCGGAAAACGAAAAGACCCTGCGCCGCTTTTCCTCCTGGGAGGTGTCGGAATTGATCCTTGGGCTCAACCAGTCGACCTTCCGGGGCAAGATGGCGGCTGATCCTTCCTTGCCGGCAGGCATGGTCGAACCGGAGGGGCGGCAGCGCTGGTTCACGCTGGACGAGGTCAATATCCTGCGGCGCAAGATCAACCCCCGGGGCAAGTCGCTGATGCCCGAGCGGCCCCAGGGGCGTGCCTTCCGCACGGCGATTGCCAATTTCAAAGGCGGCGCCGGCAAATCGACCATCGCGCTTCACTTCGCCCATGCCGCCGCGCTCGACGGCTACCGGGTGTTGTGTGTTGATTTCGATCCGCAGGCGACGCTCAGCCATTCCATGGGGCTGACGGATGTGAGCGAAGAGCAGACGGTCTGGGGGATCATGGCCCGCGACCTGATCAACGAAACCGAAGCGCAGAACAACGTGCCGAAGGGTGCTGCCTCAGGCACCGCCCTGCCCCGGCGCAGCATCCCGTCGAGCATCACCGATCTCGGGCTCCAGCGTTTGCGTCTGGCGGATTTCATTCAGCCCACCAACTGGCCCACGATCGATGTGATCCCCTCCTGTGCCAACGCGGCCTTTGTCGAATTTGCCAGCGCCCAGTACAGGCATCTCAATCCCGAATGGTCCTTCTTCGCCGCGGTCAATCGCTTCCTCGATCAGCTGCCCGATGATCAGTGGGATCTGATCTTCTTCGACTGCCCGCCCGCCATCGGCTACCAGTCGATGAACGCGGTCTTTGCCGCCGACATGCTCTATATCCCCTCGGGGCCCGGTTACTGGGAATATGACAGCACCACGAGTTTCATCGGGCAGCTTTCCGAGGCGCTGGAGGATCTGGCCTATGGGTTCGAAGGCGCCTTATCCGCGGATAAGGTGCGGCTCCCGAAGGCTTTCCATGACGTGCGCTTTCTGTTGACACGCTATGAGCCCGGCAATGAGTTGCACCGTGCGATGAATTCAGCGTTCGGCAAGGTCTTCGGTGACAAGCTCTGCCAGCATCCGGTGGAGATGACCCGGGCGGTGGAACAATCCGGCCGCTTCCTGAGTTCGATCTATGAAATGGATTACCGGGACATGACAAGAGAGACCTGGCGGCGCGCGCGGGAGAGCTTTGATCGTGCCTATGGGGAGTTTAGAGACGTTATGTTGCCCCATTGGCGGGGCGGCGCGGATGCCTTATCCGCGGATAAGGTCGGGGAAGGAGTTGACGCATGAGCAGGAAGCGCAGGGTCTTCGAAATCGATCTGCCGGAGGACATGCCGGTCGCGCCGGAGGTGAAATCAGAAGGTCTCCGCAAGGGGCCCATGGCCTCTGCCATTGCCGAAAACGCGGAGGCCTTGCAGGCGCGCAAGTCCGCGGCCGAGCAGATCCGCGACGAGAATGATGCACTGGCCCATGAATATGTGGCGCTGCGCGAGGCGGGGCAGGTGGTGGATACCATTCCACTTGATCAGGTTCATACGGACCTGCTGGTGCGTGACCGCTTGCTGGAGGTCGAAGACTCCGAGTTGCAGGATCTCGTCACGTCGATCCGCGATATCGGTCTGTCCAATCCGATCCGGGTCGTGGCGCGGCCCGGCGGGGACGGATATGAACTGGTTCAGGGCTATCGCCGATTGTCTGCCTATCGCCAGCTTCATGGTGCAGAAGGGCAGGGGGGCTGGGCGCAGATCCCCGCGCTGATCCTGTCGGAAGCGCCCGATACGGCGGGGCTCTACCGGCGCATGGTGGATGAGAACATTGTGCGCAAGGATCTCTCCTTTGCAGAAATGGCCCATGTGGCCCAGGTCTACCTGGCCGATCCCAGCACCGAGGCGGCGGATCTCTCCGCGGCTGTCGCGGCTCTATTCCAGTCTGCGCCCTATTCCAAGCGTAGCTACATTCGGTCGTTCGCTGCCCTTCTCGACACGCTCGGCTCGGCTCTCCGTTTTCCAACCGAAGTGCCCCGCGCCCTGGGTGTTTCGCTGGCGCGGTTGCTTAAGGATCAGCCCGATCTCGTCGCCGCAATCCGGTCCGAGCTTGCCAGATTGGCGACCCATACGGCAGAAACAGAGCTGGCCCTTCTGCGCGGTTTTGTCGATCGGGAGGGGGCAGGGGCGGGCAAGCCGTATGGCGCCGCCGCGCCCGAAAAGCGCGGGCGCCGGGCGCGGACCAAGACCACGTTCCACATCAAATCAGCCGCAGGACAGATCAAATGCACCGCCGCCCAGGGGCGTCTTGAGATCAAGGCAGACCGGGATTTCTCTTCCATCGAGCGCACACGGCTCGAAGCGGCCATTGCTTCCCTGATCGAAGGGCTGAGCTGACCTTATCCGCGGATAAGGTGGTATTAAGTGATTGTTTTTGCATGAAAATGAATTCTTGGATGGGGTCAGACCGCGCTGACCCCACCATCCACCGAAATCGCCTGTCCGGTCATGTAGGAATTTGCCGGATTCAAGATCCCCAACATCGCCGCCACGACTTCCCCGGTCTCACCCAGCCGCCCCATCGGGCTGGCCGACGCAAGAAAGCCCTGCATTGCATCATCGGCCATTTCGGTCACCATCGGCGTGGTGGAATAGAACGGGCAGATGGCGTTCACCCGGATGTTCTTCCGGGCAAACTCAAAGGCCGCCGTCTTGGTCATGCCGACCACGGCGTGTTTTGCGGCGCAATAGGCGGCGAGTTTGGGCGCTCCCCCGACACCGGCTGAAGAGGCCACATTCAGGATTTGACCCCCGGATTCCAGCATAAGCGGGATCTGATGTTTCATTCCGAAAAAAACGCCCTTGGCGTTGATCGCGAAATTGCGGTCCATCTCCGCCTCGGTGGTCTCCAGCAGGCTCTTGAACCCCGTGGTGACGCCCGCATTGTTCACCGCGATATCGAGCCCGCCAAGGGCTTCCCGTGCGAGGGCAGCCAGAGCGGCCTGATCGGCCTCCCGGGACACGTCGCACCGTTGCGAATGGGCGGGGCAGGGGAGCGCGGTGGCGACCGTTTCGAGCCTCTCGGCGTCGATGTCCCCCAAGACAAGCCGGGCGCCCTGGGCCGAGAGGGCTTGGGCCAGCGCCTTGCCAAAGCCGCTGGCGGCCCCGGTGATCAGGACGCGCTGGCCCTCAAAGGCGCTCATAGGGTGTAGCCGCCGTCGACGACGATGCATTCGCCGGTGACATAGCTTGCGGCATCAGAGACGAGATAGAGCACCGTGCCGGCCATCTCCTGCGGTTCCGCGTGGCGGCCCATGGGGATCGAGCCCATGAAATGTTCGTAGGCGTCTTCATTGGTGAAGAGGGCACCGGCGAATTTCGTCTTGGTCAGCCCGGGCAGGAGCGCGTTGACGCGGATGCCATGGGGGGCGCATTCGGTGGCGAAGGTCTTGGTCATCGAGATGACGGCGGCCTTGGTGATCGAATAGATCCCCTGTTTCGGGCCGGGGCGGAGGCCGTTCACCGACGCCGTGTTGACGATGGAGCCGCCGCCTTGCGCCTTCATGCGTTTGCCCGCTTCGACCGACATGAAGAAATAGCCGCGGATGTTGACGTCGACGGTCTTCTGAAAGGCGGCTTCGGTGGTGTCGAGGATATGGCCGTAATAGGGGTTCGTCGCGGCGTTGTTGATCAGAATGTCGAGCCGGCCGTGGCGGCTGTCGATTTCCTCCATCAGCGTCGTGATCTGCTCCATCTCGCCGATATGGCAGGGCAGGGCCTCGGCGCTGCCGCCTGCCTGGGTGATGGCGTCGGCGACGGCCTGGCAGCCGTCAAGCTTGCGGCTGGAGACGATGACATGGGCGCCGTGCCGGGCGAGGCATTTGGCGATTTCCTCGCCGATGCCGCGGCTGGCGCCGGTGACGAGGGCGATCTTTCCGTTGAGGTTGAAGAGGTCGGACATTGCGTTTCCTTCAGCGGGCGGGCGGCGTCAGCCAGGTGGCCGAGGCGCTGCGGTTGGAGGATTTGAGTTCCATCTTGGCGATGGCTTGCAGGTGCACCTCGTCTGGCCCGTCGGCATAGCGGAGGGCGCGCGCCCAGGTGTAGCTGTCCGCGAGCGGCGTGTCGGGGGTCAGCCCCATGGCGCCGAAGACCTGCATGGCGCGGTCGGTGACCACCGCATGGACATTGGGGGCGACGACCTTGATCAGGGCGATTTCCTGACGGGCCTCCTTGGCGCCCACCTGGTCGATTTTCCAGGCGGCTTTGAGGGTGAGCAGGCGGGCCTGTTCGATCTCGAGCCGCGACTTGGCGATCCATTCGCGGGTGACGCCCTGATCGGAGAGGTATTTGCCAAAGGCGTGCCGTTCATGGGCCCGTTCGACCATCAGCGCCAGCGCCATTTCGGCGGCGCCCACCGAGCGCATGCAATGGTGGATGCGGCCCGGCCCGAGCCGGGCTTGCGCGAGCGCAAAGCCGCTGCCTTCCTCGCCCAGAAGGTTGGTGGCGGGCACGCGGACGTTTTCGAAGGTGATTTCGGCGTGCCCTTCGGGGTCGTGCATGTTGAGGATCGTGGGGTTGCGGACGATGGTCACACCCGGCGTGTCGCGGGGGACGATGATCATGCTCTGCTGTTTGTGGCGTTCCGCGTTCGGATCGGTTTTTCCCATCACGATCAACAGCTTGCAATTCGGATGGCAGGAATTGGTGATGAACCATTTGCGGCCGTTGATCACGTAGTCGTCGCCATCGCGGCGGATCGAGGTGGTGATGTTGGTGGCATCCGAAGAGGCCACATCGGGTTCGGTCATCGCAAAGGCCGAGCGGATTTCTCCGCGCAGAAGGGGCAGTAACCAGTCTTCGCGCTGCCCGGGCGTCGCGAACATGTGCAGGAGTTCCATGTTGCCGGTGTCGGGGGCGTTGCAGTTGAAGACCTCGGCCGACCAGGGCACCTTGCCCATCATTTCCGCGAGCGGCGCATAGTCGAGGTTCGACAGGCCGGTGCCCGGTTCCTCGTCCTTCAGGCTGGGGAGGAAGAGGTTCCAGAGGCCTTCTTCGCGGGCAAGCGCCTTGAGGTCTTCCATGAAGGAGACGGGGAAGGTGCCTGCCTCGATCTCGGCCTTGTGCTGGGCGATGCGGGGATAGATGTGGGCTTCCATGAAGGCGCCGAGTTTCTCGATATAGTCGAGCGCGCGGGGGGAATGGGAGAAATCCATGTTGGTCTCGCTTGTCAGGATGTGGGCGGGTTGGCGATGATGTCGAGTGCCATCTGCGCCATGGGTTGGACGGCCTTGCCGATCTCGATGGCGCGGGTGTTGGAGGCGTTGCCGTCAAGCGCGCGTTTGTAGACGCCCTGCGCAATGGCGGCGAGGCGGAAGAAGGCGAAGGCCAAGTAGAAGTGCCAGTTGTCGATGCGATCAACGCCGCGCAACGCGCAGTATTGGGCGACGATGTCCTCTTCGCTGGGGATCCCGCGTTCGGCGCGGTCGACGCCCATGAGCCCGCGCACCGTTCCCACCGGGGGCAGGCGGAGGCACATGCAGGTATAGCCGAGATCGGCCATGGGATGGCCGAGGGTGGAGAGTTCCCAGTCGAGCACGGCGATCATGCGGTTCGCGTCGGGGGCGAAGATGAAATTGTCGAGCCGGTAGTCGCCGTGGATCAGGCTGACGGCGCCGTCGTCTTCGGGCATGTTGCCGCCCAGCCAGTCGATCAGGCTCTCGATCTCGGGGATCGCATCGGTTTCGGCGGCGCGGTATTGTTTGACCCAGCGGGCATATTGCCGTTCGAAATAGCTGCCGGGCTTGCCGAAGGTGCCGAGACCGACGGCGTCCACATCCACCGAGTGAAGGGCGGCCAACACGCGGATCATTTCGCGGTAGATTTCGCCCCGGGCCTTGGTGTCGAGTTCGGGCAGGGCGGGATCCCAGAAGATGCGGCCGTCTTCAAAGGACATGAGGTAGAACATCGAGCCGATGACGCTGTCGTCTTCGCAAAGCGCGATGGCGCGGGCGACGGGGACGTCGCTGTCCGCAAGCGCAGTCAGGACGGCGAACTCCCGGTCCACCGCATGGGCCGAGGGTAGGAGCTTGCCCGGCGGTTTGCGGCGCAGGACGTATTTGCCGGAAGGCGCGGTGAGCAAATACGTCGGGTTCGACTGGCCGCCTGCGAATTTCTCGGCCTCCACCGGGCCCTTGAAGCCGGGCACATGCTCCGCCATCCAGGCGGCGAGCGACGTGCAATCGAGCGCCATCACATCTGTGGCCATCTTCCCCCTCCTTCGTTTCGGCGCAGTTTAGGGGAGTGGTGCTCATTATGAAAATTTATTATGATGATGCTCAGAATAAGCACGGTGAATTACACCCATGGACCTGACCCGGTTTGATCTGAACCTATTCGTGGTCTTCGATGCGATCTATGCGGAACGCAGCATCACCCGGGCGGCGGGCCGCTTGTCGGTGACGCAGCCGGCGGTCAGCAATGCCTTGGGGCGGTTGCGGTCGGCCATGGATGACCCGCTTTTCGTCAAGACGAGTGCTGGGATGGCGCCGACCGCGCTGGCAGAAAGTCTTGCGGGACCGGTGCGCGAAGCTCTCTCGGCCCTGTCGGTGGCTGCGACCGGGCCTGCGGCCTTTGATCCCGCAACCAGCCGCCGGGTGTTCCGGCTCAGCCTGCTGGACCCTTATGACACGCTGGTACTGCCGGGGTTGATCCGACAGGTCCGGGCGTTGGCGCCGCAGGTGGAATTGCACATCACCCGAACCGCGCGGGCGGATCTGTTGCGGAGGTTGCAGGAAGGCGCGGTGGAGATCGCGGCCGATGCGCCATTGAAGGACACACGGGATCTTGTCTATCGCGCCATCAGCAAGGACCGCTGGGTCTGTGCCCTGCGGCCCGATCATCCGATGGCGACGGGGAATCTGACGCTTGAGGCCTATCTGGGGTTGACCCATCTGCATGTGTCGAACCGGCCCGAGGAGGACGCGCCGGTGGATCTGGCGCTCAGGCGGATCGGGCGGGCGCGGCAGATCCGGCTGCGGATGCGGCAATACAATCTGGTGCGCGACGCGGTGCGGGACACCGATCTGGCGGTGACCCTGACCGAGGGTCTGGCGCGGGATCTGGGGCTGGCGGTGCTGCCTTTGCCGGTGGATCTGCCGGAACTGGAATTGCGGCTCTACCGGCACCGGCGGTCGGACGGGGATGCCGCGACCCGGTGGATGTTCGATCTGATCACCGGGTCGCTGGAGGTCAGACCGTCATGAAGGCGCGGTGTCGCAGAGTGACCGGGGGGCGGGCATTTCCCGCCTGCCGCTGGCCTAGTGATCGGCCAGGATCATGTCTGCGCCGCGATGGGCCACCATCATGGTCGGCGCATTGGTGTTGCCGGAGGTGATGTTCGGAAAGACCGAGGCGTCCACCACGCGCAGTCCGTGAATGCCATGGACATTGAGCTGGGGCGAGGTCACCGATGTGCTCGCGTCAGGGCCCATGCGGCAGGTGCTGACCGGGTGAAAGACGGTGGTGGCGCGGGCGCGGAAATCGGCCAGCAGGGCGGCATCATCCATGGTCATGAGATCGGGACCGAGCGCTTTTTCGGTCAGCGCCCGCAGCGCTTCGGTTGCCATCAGCCGCTGGCAGAGACGACCGCCGGCGATCGCCTGGGCGCGGTCCTCTTCGGTGGCGAGGGAATTGGGCTGGATCAGCGGCGGAGCCTCCGGGTCAGGGCCGGAGATGTCGATCCGGCCCCGGCTGGTGGGACGGGCCGGGTTGAAACCGATGATGAAGCCGGGAAAGGGATCGGGCTGGATCACCGTGCGGGTGCTCTTGGGGGTGGTCGAATAGGTGACCGGGTTGAAATAAAGCTGCTGATCGGGGCTGGCCAGGCTCGGGTCGGACCGCAGATAGCCGCCGCATTGGTTGACCGACAGCGACAGCGGCCCGCGCCGGGTCAGCATGTATCGAAGCGCGGCGCGGATCTTGCCCAGGGTCGGGCGCAGCACGTTGTTCAGGGTCGGTTCCGTGGCGCGGAAGAAATAGTCGTTGCCCAGGTGATCCTGCAGGTGGCCGCCCACATTGTCATTCGCGAGACGCGGCGTGATGCCGTGGCGTTGCAGCAGGTCGGCGGGGCCGATGCCGGACAATTGCAGGATCCGGGGCGAGGTGACGGCGCCGGCGGCCAGGATGATCTCGCGCCCGGCCTGAATGGTTTTCTCGACGCCCTTGTGGCGGAAGGTGACGCCGGTGGCGCGGCTGCCTTCGAAGGTGATGCGTTCGACAAAGGCGCCGGTCAGAAGGGTGAGATTGCGGCGCCTGAGTGCGGGTTTCAGAAAGGCGCGGGCGGAATGCATGCGGCGGCCGCCCTTGGTGTTGATCCGGTAGGCCGTGGCGCCTTCGGGGCTGGCGCCCAGCGGATCATCGGTTTCGGGCAGGCCCAGTGCGCGGGCGGCGGCGAAGTAGTGGCGGTTGGCCGGGTGGATCTGGTCGGTGACGTTCTGGACATGGAGCGGGCCGTGCCCGCCGCCGTCGCTCCGGGTTTCGAGCGCGTCATAGGTGGCGCGCACCGCGTTCCAGCCCCAGCCGGTGGCGCCGGCCGCTGCCCAATCGTCGAAGTCGCGCGGCAGCCCGTGCAGATAGACCATGGCATTGATCGCCCCCGAGCCACCAACGCCCTTGCCGCGCGGCCAGTACATGCGGCGGCCATCGAGACTGTCTTCGGGGGCGGCTTCGTATTGCCAGTTCACCCGCGGATCATAATAGGTCTTGCCGTAGCCAAGGGGCAGGGCGATCCAGGGGGAGCGGCCGCGCCCGCCGGCTTCGAGCAGCAGAACCTTGTAGCGCCGGGAGGCCGAAAGCCGTTCGGCGAGGATGCAGCCGGCAGAGCCCGCGCCGACGATGATGAAGTCGTAGTCTTCCATGAAAGGTGGTGTCTGCCTGTGAAGTCGCCTTCGTCAAGTCGATCAAAAATCCGGGCCGGTTCCAAGGGAAAAGCGCGACTTGCAGATCGGTCGAAAATGGGGGACCGTTTCGGGGAAATGGCAAATGCGTGAGGACGCCATGGCGGACCGCCCCAATATTCTGCTGATCGTGATCGATCAGTTTCGTGCCGATCTTCTGGATGGGCGTCTGGCGGAGGTTGCCGGTTTGAAGCGGCTTTCGGCGCTGGCGGAGGAATGTGCGACCTTTGCGCGCCATTACACCGTTGTGACCCCGTGCGGGCCGTCGCGGGTGTCCCTGTTCACCGGGCAATATGCGATGAACCACCGGGCGGTGCGCAATGGCACGCCGCTCAGGCATGACACGCCCAATCTGGCGCGGTCGATGCGGGCGGCGGGGTATGATCCGCTTCTCTTCGGCTATACCGATGTGGCGCAGGATCCGCGCGTGCTCGATGCGGATGATCCGCGATTGACGAGCTACGAGGAATTGCTGCCGGGCTTCACCGAAGCCTTGCGGATGCGACAGGAGACCGATGACAGCGCCTGGCGGGATCATCTGCGTGCGAAGGGCTATGAGGTGCCCGAGGGCAATGCGCTCTACCGGCCCGACGGGGATGAGATCGACGCGCCGGCGCGCTACCGGGCGGAGGACAGCGACACCGCCTTTCTCACCGACCGTTTCATGGAGCGGATCGACGGCGCGGCGCCGGGCTGGTTTGCGACCCTGACCTATATCCGGCCCCATCCGCCTTTCGTGGCTCCCGCGCCCTACAATGCCTCCCATGCGCCCGGCGATATTCCGGCCCCTGCCCAGGGCACCGACAATTCCGATCATCCCTATCTGGAGGCGGTGCGCGCGGTGCGTCCGGCACGCGGTACGGTCGAGGGATTCCCCGATCTGGAGGCGACGCCCGACGTGGTGGACCGGTTGCGCGCGCTCTATCTCGGGCTGGCCGCCGAGGTGGATCACCATATCGGACGGATCGTTGACTGGCTGAAGGACACCGGGCGCTGGGACGACACGATCCTTGTGGTGACCGCCGACCACGGGGAGATGCTGGGTGATTACGGGGTCTGGGGGAAGGGCACCTATCAGGAGGCGGCGTTCCATGTGCCGCTGATGATCCGGGTTCCCGGGGGCATGCCGCGGCGCATCGAGGGGATGAGCGAATCCATCGATGTGGCCCCGACACTGCTGGATCTGGTGGGCGCCGACATCCCCGATGCGATGAACGGGATGAGCCTGCGGGAGATGATGGAGACCGGGCAGGGGGGGAAGGCGACCACCCTGTCGGAGCATGATTTTGGCGACCCGATCAGCCCCACCCGATTGCAGCAGATGCTGGGCTGCGACGCCCGGGAAGCCAATCTGGCGGTGCTGCGCGACGGGCGTCACCGCCTGGTGCAGTTTGCGGGGGGATTCCCTCAGGTTCTCAATGACATGGAAGGGGCCGGAGAGGCGAGAAATCTGGCCGGGCAGCCCGGTGCAGACAAGATTTGCCTTGATTTGTCGCAGAAAATGCTCTGCCATCGCATGGTGCATGCCGAAAGCACTTTTGCCAACACGATGGTGATTGACGGCGGCGTGAAAAAACGTCTCACTTGAGGTCGAAGCGGAACCGGATTCTGTCACGCGGCTGTCATGTTCGAGGCGCAAGAAAAACAACGAAAGAGGGTCGGGCGGCCTAGCGCCGGATCAGAGAAGGGGGACAGACAGAAACAATCCAGGAGCAGCGAAAGTTGCGGCGGAGGCCGCATGGCTGGTCCCATGACAGGTTCGATTCGTCGGGCCGCTGAAAAATCGCGCGAACAACACGCGCAATAACAACAAACTCAACAGGAGAGATGATGAAACGCATACTTCTTTCAGGGGTGGCTTCGGTCGTATTGCCGGGCATGGCGCTGGCCAACTGCCCCGGCATCACCATGGCTGACATGGGCGGCGTTGCCCCCGGTGCCTTCCCGCAGCAATATGAACTGGCCGAATTCGAAGCCGCTGCCGGCTGCAAAATGGAATTCTCCGCCAA
>JAOXSD010000328.1 GCA_025800205.1 Silicimonas sp.
CCATGTTTGCGCAGCACCCGGCACAATTCGCGGCCATCGGTATCGGGCAGGCCCACATCAAGAATGACCAGGTCGTAAATGCCCTGTTTCGCCTTTTCCATGGCCTCGGCGCCATTGCCGGCCTCGAAGACGTCGAAATCCTCGGTAATGATCAATTGCTCGCCAAGTGCTTCACGCAGATCGTCGTCATCGTCGACAAGCAGAATTTTCTTCAAAGTCTGAGCCATTTTATCCTCCGGGCCGTTGCGCTTAAAATGGCAACCACTGCGGGAGTTGCAAGAAATGCTGCAATTCTTCACACAGCCGTGTCGCGGGTGCTGGAAATGTTTCAGAAAATCGCGGAAACAGGGCGGGTTCTGTCACAATCGCCGGGAAGGATGGGCGAAAGATCATGGTGCTGATGCCCACATTGCTGGAACGGATCGCGCGCGCGCGCACCGATCTGCGGCTTGGCCTGCCGATTCTGCTCGAAAGCGGCGGCACGGTGCATGCGGTGCTAGCCGCCGACGGGGCGATGCAGGCGCGGTTCACCGCCTGTCTCGACCTCGGCCCCGCCTGCCTTGCGGTGACCGAGCGCCGCGCCCGGACCCTGAACGCCCGCGCCTATGACGGCGATCTGGCCCGGCTGGAACTGCCCCGCGACGCCGATGCCGCCTGGCTCGCCGCCGTGGCCGATCCCCAGGATGATCTGATGCGGCCGATGAAGGGCCCGTTTCGTGCCCTCCGCGACGGCGACACCGCCCCCCATCGCGCCGCCCTGCAGCTGGTGAAATCCGCCTGGCTTCTGCCCGCCGCCCTGGTGGTCGAGGTGCAAAGCGCCCTGCCCGCCGACCTCACCCGCCTGCCGCTCGAAGGTCTGATCGGCGCACTCGCGGCACCCGTGAACCATAAAGCCGTCGTCTCCGGCCGGGTGCCCATGGCACTGGCCCAGGCCGGCCGGGTCCATGTCTTTCGTCCGGGCGACGGCGGCGAAGATCACGTGGCGGTCGAGATCGGCACGCCTGCCCGCGACGAACCGGTGCTGGCCCGGCTTCATTCGGCCTGTTTCACCGGCGATGTGCTGGGCTCGCTCAAATGCGATTGCGGGGCGCAATTGCAGGGTGCCTTGGCGCGGATGGGCGAGGGTGGCGCGGGCGTGCTTCTCTATCTCAACCAGGAGGGGCGCGGCATTGGCCTGGCCAACAAGATGCGCGCTTATTCCCTTCAGGATCAAGGGTTTGACACGGTGGAGGCGAACCACCGGCTGGGCTTTGAAGATGACGAGCGCGACTTTCGCACCGGGGCCGATCTCTTGAAAAAGATGGGGTTCAGCGCGGTTCGGCTGATGACCAACAACCCCGCCAAAGTGGCGATGATGGAGGCCCAGGGCATCGAGGTGGTCGAGCGGGTGCCGCTGCAGGTGGGCCGTCAGGCCGAGAATGCCCGCTATCTGGATGTGAAGGCGCAGAAGTCGGGGCATCTTCTGTGAGCCGACCCGCCGCCATGGTGCTGACCCCGATGGGGTTGCGCTTTGCGGGCAGGCGCCTGCCCTGCAGCATCGGGCGCGGCGGCGTGACACAGGCGAAACGCGAGGGTGACGGGGCCACGCCCATCGGCACCCACCGGATCGCGGGCATGCTTTACAGGCCCGACCGGATGCCGCGCCCTGCCCCCTGGGCGGTGCCGATCCGGCCCCGTGATCTGTGGTGCGATGCCCCGGAGCACCCCGATTACAACCTGCCCGTCAAAGCGCCCTTCGCGGCATCCCATGAGGTGATGCGCCGGGCCGATCCGCTTTATGATCTGGTGCTGGTGGTGGATTGGAACTATCCGCGCGCCATGCCCGGTGCGGGCTCGGCGATCTTCCTGCATCGCTGGCGACGGCCGGGTGCACAGACCGAGGGCTGTATCGCAATGGCACCGCAAGATCTGCTGTGGCTCGCCGAACGGATCCCCCCCGGCACGCGCCTTATTGTTCCGCCTCAGCCGTAATCGCGGGCGCCGAAAATGGCGGAACCGACGCGGATATGGGTCGCGCCCTGGGCAATCGCCGCCTCGAAATCACCGCTCATCCCCATCGACAGCTGATCCAGCCCGTGGCGCGCGGCCAGCTTGGCCAGTAATGCGAAATGCAGGCTCGGGGCCTCATCCTGCGGCGGCAGGCACATCAGCCCCTTCACCGGCAGATCAAGGCTGCGGCATTCGGCCAGAAGCCCGTCAAGATCGCCGAGCGCGACGCCGGCCTTCTGCCCCTCATCCCCGGTGTTCACCTGCACGAAAAGATCCGGGCAGGCGCCGGTTTCATCGGCGATCCGGGCGATGGTGCGCGCGAGTTTGATCCGGTCGACCACATGGATCGCATCGAACAGCGCCATGGCCGCGCGCACCTTGTTGGTCTGCAAGGGGCCGATCAGGTGAAGATCGATATTCGAATAGGTCTCACGGAAGCCGGGCCATTTGCCCTCGGCCTCCTGCAGCCGGTTCTCGCCAAAGACCCGGTGGCCTTCGTCCAGCACGGCGGCGACCCGTTCATCGGGCTGCACCTTCGAAACCGAGATCAGGGTGATGTCCTCCGGGTCGCGCCCATGGGCGGTGGCGGCCTTGGCGATACGGGTGCGAATGTCAGTCAGCGACATG
>JAOXSD010000365.1 GCA_025800205.1 Silicimonas sp.
ACCAAACGCATGTTTGCGGATGCGTGGAACACGCGCCTGCAACAGGCCGAAGCAGACAGGGCGCTGCTACGGCGTGACTTGAATGCCGTGGAAAAGAAAATCGAAGGTTTGCTGGACCGAATTGTTGAAGCGGATAGTGGATCGTTGATCACGGCTTACGAGCAACGTCTCAAGAAGCTGGACAGAGAAAAGCTGATTCTCACCGAAAAACTAGACAGAAAGAACACGTCACAGAAGACCTTCCAGGAAAAGTTCGAACACGCCCTCACATTCTTGGCAAGCCCTTGGAAAATCTGGGAAAGCGGCAACTTGGCGCTGCAAAGAACGGTGCTGAAACTGGTGTTTGCAGAACGAATTGCATACTCCCGAGAAGCAGGAGTTCGAACACCCCAAACCAGTATAGTTTTCAGGGGGTTAGAGGGAATCTTGCCAAAAAAGTGTAAAGTGGCGGAGAGACAGGGATTCGAACCCTGGGTAGGCTTGCACCCACAACGGTTTTCGAGACCGCCCCGTTCGACCACTCCGGCACCTCTCCGCGGGGGTCTGGAGGGCCGAATACGGGATCGGATTGACCCGTGCAACCCCTTTTGCAGGGTTTTTCATCGTCGGTGCTTTGATCGGTGCGCGGGACCGCCTAGGTTTGGCAAATGAAACATCTTCTTGTCGTTCTGACCCTCGTCTGCGCCCTTGCCGCCCCGCCTGTCACCGCCGCGTCGAAGGCCGAGATCGAGGCGCTGCTTGCGGCGATGCGAAACTCCGACATGCTGGCGTCCATGGCCGAGGAGGGCCGGGCCAACGGGTTGGCCTTGCAGCAGGACATGCTGGGCGGGCGCGGGGGCGCGGCCTGGGGTGCGCGGATCGAGCGGATCTACCGGATGGAGCGGATCGAGGCCGGGTTTCGCGCCACGTTTGACGCCGAGCTGGCCGGGGCCGACATCACCCCCTTGATCGATTTCTTCGAAAGCCCGGCGGGGCAGAAGGTGATCGGGGCGGAACTGGCGGCGCGCCGGGCCGTGTCCGATGAAGCGGTCGAGGTGGCCGGGGCGGAGGCCTTTGCCGCCCTTGACCCCGAGGGCCGACGGCACGGGTTGCTGACGGAGTTCGTCCGGATGAACAGCCTGGTGGAGATGAATGTGGCGGGCGCCATGACCGCCAACCTGGCCTTCTATCGGGGCATGGCCGCAGGCGGGGCGCTGGAGATGGACGAGGGCGCAATGGGCGCGGAGGTCTGGGGGCAGGAGCCCGAGATCCGCGCAGGCGCGGAAAGCTGGGTGCAGGCCTTCATGGCGCTGGCCTATGCGCCCCTGAGCGACGCGGAACTGGCGGAGTATGTGGTGCTGGCGCGCAGCAAACCCGGGCGCGCCCTGAACCGGGCGTTGTTTGCCGGGTTCTATGATGTTTTCACCGACGTCTCTTATGACATGGGCGAGGCGGTGGCGCGGTTTCTGAGCGTGGAAGAGCTGTAATCGGGTCCGCCCAGCAGGATGCGCGATGCGCCGGTGGTGATGTCGCGACGCCAGAACGCGCTGGCGGAGGCCCGTTCGAACACGTCGGGGGGCAGGATCGTCTGCCGGGCGGTTTCGCGCACCGGGCCCGAAACGGTGTGCAGCCCCGGCGTGTGGACCACCTCGTCAAATCCGTCCTCCCGGTATTCCACATGGTTGAAGTCATGGGCATGGGGCGGGATGTCGAAGAAGCGGTAGATCTGCTCCAGGATGCGCGCGGGATCGGCGCAGAGCGCATCATATTCCACCACCAGCAGCCGTGTGGCATGGTCCGAGAACATCACCTCGCGCAGGGCGGCCATCGGGGCGCCGAGGATGCCGTCATGCCCCAGGACCCCCTCGATCCGGCGGTCGAGATTGGCGCCGGGGGCGGCGACCCGGGACTGGCGCAGGGGATCGCGGCGGATGATCCGTTCCAGGGAATCGATGATCCAGGCCGGGTCGCGGACCATGGCGATCAGTTTCACCTCGTCGAAGAGCGACAGCAGTTCGGGCACCCGCGCGCTCCAGTCCCGGTTGGTGTCGAAGATAATCGGCCGGTCGCAATCGCGGTAATATCCGTCGAACACGCCGCGCAGGATGTTGATCCGCTGCCGGTCGGTGAGACGGGCGTCGATTTCCAGGTTCTGGGACATGGCAAGCCGCATCATCCGGGTCAGCGCCCCCACCGGCGTGGTCATGCCCGCCTCGATCGCCGGGTTCTGGCGCAGGATGGCGGCCAGCAGGGTCGAGCCGGAGCGGGGCAGGCCGGTGAGAAAGTTAAGTCGCTGCATCGCGGGTCACTTCGAATTCGAAATCGAGGCTGAAGGGCGCCTGCCGGGGCAGGGAGACGACGCCGGTGACGGTGACATAGGGGCGGTTTTCGGGGCCGAACAGGGCGTCGATCCGGCGTTCCGCCTTCCAGGTGAGGAGCAGGAGCTGGTCGAAGCCGGGCGAGGCCAACACGCTATAATCCAGTGACAGGACCCGCCCGAGGGCGAAAACCCTGCCCGCCCGGGCCAGGGCGGCATCGGCCAGCAGCAGCGCCTTGGTGGCCATCATGTCGAGCGCATTGATCCAGGCGAAGAGGTGACCGTGGTCGTCGGGCGACGCCATGAGGCGGCCCGCCTGCCGCGGCACCGCGTCCGCGGCGGTCAGCCGTGCGACCGGATGGGGCAGCCGGTTCAGCTCTGCCGTGTCCAGCGTCAGGCCCTTCAGGGTCAGCGTTTCGCAATTTCGGTCCCGCAGGGCGGCGGGGTGCAGCCGCAGCTGGTCCCAATCGGCCGTGAGCCGTGGGCCCTCGTCAAGGGCGGCCAGTTAGTCGCGCAAGGACATCAGGCCCCGTCCTGCAAGCTCATCAGGATGCGGAGGTCCGGCTTTTCAGCGATCTGCGGCAGGTCGGGCTGTGGGTGTTTTCCATCACCGTGTCATTGCTGGTGCAGCTGGTTGTATCCCCAATGGGAAAATGCCGGTAGGAACCATCGCTCAAACCGCTGGGGGGGCATGGCTGGAATGTTGGTCTGGCTGTGGTTCAACGCCCCGGTGGTAGCGGTTTCATTGGGGCGGCCCGGTGTGTTTTGAACGGTGCCCGGAAAGCCCGGGGGGCGCTGAAGTTGTCATCGTCGCGTGCCATCTGCCTGATCCCTTTCCGGGGCGTAAGTCTTCGCGTCAGAAACCTGCCTCGCGGGGCAATCTCGGCAGAATTGCTGAATGCCCCATTAACCGTGTTGAAGTCTGGCCGTCGTTCCGAGAATTCCCTTGACGAACAGGCCTCGCGCGGCCATAAGCCGGGCTCTGGCGGGGGGATCCCGCCTTTTCATATTTGACCAACGCCCAATCTGGGGCGCGCCGTTCGAGGCAGCGACAGCTTGAACACCGGGCAACCGGGGCCGAAGAGCGCGGAAAACGAGAAGGAAAACAGATGTTTGCGGTCCTCAAAACCGGCGGCAAGCAGTACCGGGTTCAGGCGGGCGACATGCTCCGCGTGGAAAAACTGGCTGCGGATGCTGGCGAAACGATTCAGTTCAACGACGTCCTGATGGTGGGCGCCACCGTCGGCACGCCGACGATCGAAGGGGCTGCCGTGCAGGCCGAAGTGGTCGACCAGATCAAGGGTGAGAAGGTCATCAACTTCGTCAAGCGTCGCCGGAAGCATTCGTCGAAGCGCACCAAGGGCCACCGTCAGCAGCTGACCCTGGTGAAGATCACCGAGATCCTCGAAAAGGACGGTGATAAATCTGGCGTGAAAGCCGCCGTGGGCGCCGGTTCCGTTGCTGCCGTGGCTGTTGCCGCTGCCGCGAAGCCTGCCAAGAAGGCCGCCCCGAAGAAAGAGGCTGCCAAGGCCGAAGACAAACCCGCCGCAGCGCCGAAGGCGGCTGCCGGTGCGGACGATCTCAAGCGTCTGTCGGGCGTTGGCCCCGCGCTGGAGAAGAAACTGCATGAGGCTGGCGTGACCAGCTTTGCCCAGATCGCAGGCTGGGGTGCAGAGGACATTGCCGCCATGGACGAAAAGCTTTCGTTCAAAGGCCGGATTGAGCGCGATGGCTGGGTCGATCAGGCCAAAGCCTTCGAAGCCGAGAAGGAGTAAGATCAGATGGCACATAAAAAAGCAGGTGGCTCCAGCCGGAACGGCCGCGATTCAGCCGGTCGTCGTCTTGGCGTCAAGAAATTCGGCGGCGAAGCCGTGATCCCGGGCAACATCATCGTGCGTCAGCGCGGCACCAAGTGGTGGCCGGGTGAAGGCGTGGGCCTGGGCAAGGATCACACGATCTTTGCAACCACCGAAGGCGCCGTCACCTTTCACAAGGGCCTGAAGGGTCGAACCTTCATTTCCGTCCTTCCGGTGGCCAAAGCAGCCGAATAACCGACCTATTTACAAGCGTTTTCAAAGGGGTCGGTCGTTAACCGGCCCCTTAAAGTTTTTGGGCGCCGGTTGTGTCACACCGCTGCCATACCCATTTGAAAGAAGGGCCACGAAGACAGAGTTAAGACCGGCCCGCGCGAGGCAGAGGAGGTGCCCCGTGAAACATGATATGATTTTGAACCAGCCTGTGATCGAGACCGAGCGTCTCGTGCTCCGGCCTTTGCGCCGCTCCGACGCGGGGCTGCTGGAAATGTATGGCGCCGATGAACGGGTGGCCCGGATGACCCGGACGCTGCCCCATCCGTTGCCGCCCGGAGCCGTGGAACAACTGATCCAGAACGCGCAGGATGAGACCCGCGCCGAAGATGTCTGGGTGCTCGATGGCGCTGCCCAGGGGCTGGGGGAGCTGTTGGGGCTGATCGGGCTCGAACGCATGGACCGGGACCAATCCGAGGTCTGGTACTGGACCGCACCGGCTTTCTGGAACACCGGGCTTGCCTCGGAAGCGGTGGCCGGGCTGATCGGGGCCAACCCCCATTCCGACAAGACCTTGTTCGCCAGCGTGTTTCAGGACAACCCGGCCTCGGCCCGGGTGCTGACCAATTCGGGGTTCGAATATCTTGGCGATGCGGAGGCGTTTTCGGTCGCCCGCGGCGCCAATGTGCCAACCTGGACCTATCTGAAGCGGCTGGGATGATCTGATGTCATACGCGGCGCTTCCGGTTCTCAGGACGCCGCGTCTGACGCTCCGTCCCCTGGAACTGACTGATTCCGATGCCGTTGTGGCGGGGATCGGCAATTATGACGTGTCCCGCTGGTTGGGGCGCGTGCCTTATCCTTATGGTCCAAGGGATTACGACGAATTCTTCACCCGTATTTCGGACCAGCAGAAGATGATCTGGGGGATCATCAACGACGGCGCCCTGATCGGTGCCGTGGGGCTGGATGAAGAGCTGGGCTATTGGCTGGCCCGTCCGGCCTGGGGGCAGGGGCTGGGCTTCGAGGCGGCCCATGGGGCGGTGGCCCATTGGTTTTCGAAAACCCGGCGTGGCGATCTGCCATCTGGGTATTTCGACGAAAACGACCGCTCGCGCCGGGTGCTGAGCGCCCTTGGATTTAGGCCCGTGGGAACGGGGCCGCGCTATGCGAAGTCGCTGGCCCAGGAGGTGTCGGGCACCGATGTGGCGCTGACCCGCAAGGCCTGGCGCGCGCGGATGGATTTCCGTCTGCGCACCGACCGGCTGCTCTTGCGTCCGATGGAGCCTGGTGATGCGCGGGCTTTTGCGGCCCTGACGGTGGAGAAGATCGCGCGCAACACCCAGCTTGAGCCCGACATCAGCCTGGGGAAGGCCCGCGATCAGGTGGCCCGGCGCGCCTGGCGCGGCTATCTGGGGTTCTCGCTGGCCATCGAATATCGCCGCCGGATGGTCGGGTTCATCGGTGCGGGCGGCAGGCCCGCGTCGGTGGGCTATGTGCTGGAGCCAGCGCTTTGGGGCCAGGGGCTGATGTCCGAGGCGCTGCCGGCCTTCTGTGCGGGCGTTTTCGCGCGTTTCCCGATCGACCGGATCGTTGCCGATCATTTCGAGGACAACCCGGCCTCAGGCGTGG
Source organism: Silicimonas sp. (assembly GCA_025800205.1). Lineage (GTDB taxonomy): Bacteria > Pseudomonadota > Alphaproteobacteria > Rhodobacterales > Rhodobacteraceae > CALKXV01. The sequence continues at coordinate 5,956 of JAOXSD010000365.1, forward strand.
TTTTGCGCCGCGCGGGCTTTGAAACAACGGGATTTGACAGCGGCACATCGCCGGCAAGGGTTGAGCCTGCGGCCCTGATCACATACGCCCTGAGGCGTGAAAACATGAGGCTTTGCCATGAAATTCCTTGATCTCGCCCGCGTGATGATCCGGTCCGGCTCCGGCGGGGGAGGCTGTGTCAGCTTCCGGCGCGAGAAATACATCGAATACGGCGGCCCCGATGGCGGCGACGGCGGGCGCGGCGGCGATGTCTGGGCCGAGGCGGTGGATGCGCTGAACACGCTGATCGATTTCCGCTATCAGCAGCATTTCTTTGCCAAGAACGGCGTCCCCGGCATGGGCCGGCAGCGCACCGGCAAGGATGGTGATGATGTGGTGCTGCGGGTGCCGGTGGGAACCGAGATCCTCGACGAGGATCAGGAAACGGTGATCGCCGACATGACGGCGGTGGGCGAGCGCGTTTTGCTGGCCAAGGGCGGCAATGGCGGTTTTGGTAACCTGCATTTCAAATCCTCGACCAATCAGGCGCCCCGGCGCGCCAATCCCGGCCAGCCCGGCATCGAGCGCGAGATTTGGCTGCGGCTGAAACTGATTGCCGATGTGGGGCTGCTGGGTCTGCCCAATGCGGGCAAATCCACCTTTCTGGCGGCCACCTCGAACGCGCGGCCCAAGATCGCGGATTACCCCTTCACCACGCTGCACCCGAACCTCGGCGTTGTCGGCGTCGATGAAACCGAATTCGTCGTGGCCGACATCCCCGGCCTGATCGAAGGCGCCCATGAAGGGCGCGGCATCGGCGATCGCTTCCTCGGCCATGTGGAACGCTGCGCGGTGCTGTTGCATCTGGTCGACGGCACCAGCGAAGACGTGGCGGGCGATTGGGAAACGATCATCGGCGAATTGCAGGCCTACGGCGGCGAACTGGCCGAGAAACCCCGCATCACCGTGCTGAACAAGGTTGATGCGCTGACCGAGGAAGAACGGGCCGAGCGGCTTGCCGAGCTTGAAACGGTGGCCGGCCCCGTGCGCCCCATGTCCGGTGTGGCGGGCGAGGGGGTGATGGACACGCTCCGCGCGCTCCGCCGTCAGATCGACGCGAAGGCGCGCGCCGAACGCGACGCGGTGGAGGAGCCGGGCCCATGGCGTCCCTGAAGACGGCCCGGCGGGTCGTCGTCAAGATCGGTTCGGCCCTGTTGGTCGAACACGGCGCGCTTCGGGACAAATGGTTGAAAACGCTGGCAGAAGACGTGGCCTGGCTGCGCTCTCTGGGCAAGGATGTGGTGCTGGTGTCGTCGGGCTCCATCGCGCTTGGGCGCGCCGCACTCAGGCTCCCCGGCGGCTCGCTGGCGCTGGAGCAATCGCAAGCTGCTGCCGCCGTGGGGCAGATCCGGCTGGCGCGCGCCTATGAAGAGGTGCTGGCCCCCCACGGACTGACCACCGCGCAGGTGCTGGTGACGCTGGAAGACAGTGCGGATCGGCGGCGTTATCTGAATTCGCGCGCGACACTGGAACAGCTTTTGACCCTGGGCGTGGTGCCGATCGTCAATGAAAACGACACAATTGCCACCGACGAAATCCGCTTTGGTGACAATGACCGGCTGGCGGCTCAGATCGCGGTGACCATCGGCGCCGATGTGCTTGTGCTGCTGTCGGATGTGGATGGGTTCTATTCGGGCGACCCGAGGAATGACCCGAGCGCCACCCGCTATGAGGTGGTCGAGAAGGTCACGCCCGAGATTGAGGCGATGGCGGGGGATGCGGGCACTGGTCTCTCGAAAGGCGGGATGAAGACCAAGGTGCTGGCGGCAAAGACGGCAGCCGCCGGCGGGGCGGCCATGGCGATTACATTGGGATCGCCGTTGAACCCTTTGAAATCCCTAGAAGATGGGGCGCCTGCCACCTGGTTCACGCCCGAGATCGACCCGCGTGCGGCGCGCAAGCGCTGGATCGCGGCGATGAAACCCAAAGGCGAATTGCACGTGGATGCGGGGGCCGCAAAGGCGCTGGCGGGGGGCAATTCGCTGCTGCCTGCGGGGGTGACGGAGGTCACCGGCAACTTCGGGCGTGGCGAGCCGGTGGCGATCCTTGGCCCCGAAGGCGCGGGGCTCGGCATCGGGCTGACGCGCTACACCTCGGAGGAAGCGGCGCAGATCAAGGGCGAACGCTCGGACCGGATCGAGGCGCTTCTGGGCTATCCCGGGCGCGCCGCGCTGGTGCATCGGGATGATATGGCGATATGATGGGGGCGTTCCCCATCGGTGACAGGAGAGGGCGATGAAGGACGGCACGGATATTCAGGCGATGATGGAAGAGATCGGGCAAAAGGCCCGCGCGGCGGCGGCTGAGCTGGCTTTCGCGCCATCGGAGGCCAAACGTGCCGCGCTGGAGCACGCGGCCGATGCGGTCTGGGCGCGTCGCGACGAGGTCATCGCGGCGAACGCCAAGGACATGGAATTCGGTGCCGAGAAGGGCCTGAGCCCCGCGATGATGGACCGGCTGATGCTGGACGAGCCGCGCATTCAGGGCATTTGCGACGGGCTCCGCGCGGTGGCCGCCCAGGATGATCCCGTGGGGCAGGTGACCGAGGAATGGGACCGCCCGACGGGTCTCAACATCCGCCGCGTTCGCACGCCCTTGGGCGTCATCGGCGTGATCTACGAAAGCCGCCCCAATGTGACGGCGGATGCGGGAGCGCTCTGTCTCAAGGCCGGCAATGCGGTGATCCTGCGCGGTGGCTCGGAGAGTTTTCATTCCGCCAGTGCCATCCATGCCTGTCTGGTCGAAGGGCTCAGGGCCGCAGGCCTGCCCGAAGACGCGATCCAGCGCATCCCGACCCGCGACCGGGCGGCGGTGGCGGAGCTTTTGCGGATGACGGAATATGTCGACGTGATCGTGCCGCGCGGCGGCAAGGGGCTCGTTGGTCTCGTGCAGCGCGAGGCCCGCGTGCCGGTCTTTGCCCATCTCGAAGGCATCGTGCATGTCTATGTGGATGCCGCCGCTGATGCGGAGAAGACCGCGCGGGTGGTGATGAACGCCAAGACCCGCCGCACCGGTATCTGTGGTGCTGCCGAATGCCTGCTGATCCACCGGGATGTGGCCGAGACGCTCGGGCGCGCCCTGATCGAAGACCTGCTGAAAGCGGGCGTCGAAGTGCGCGGCGATGAACCCCTTCAGGCGATCCCCGGTGTCACGCCCGCGCGTGACGAGGATTGGGGCTGCGAATATCTCGACATGATCATCGCGGCCCGGGTGGTGGATGATATCGACGGCGCGATTGCCCATATTCGCCAATATGGCTCGGACCATACCGATTGCATCCTGACCGAGGATGACGCCGCCGCTGACCGCTTCTTCCAGCGGCTCGACAGCGCGATCCTGATGCGCAATGCCTCGACGCAATTCGCCGATGGGGGCGAGTTCGGCATGGGGGCGGAGATCGGGATTGCCACGGGCAAGATGCATGCCCGCGGCCCGGTCGGTGCCGCACAGCTCACCAGTTTTAAATATCTGGTGCGCGGCGACGGAACGGTCAGAAGCTGAGCGAGATGGAGCTTTCGCCGATATTCGCGGTGAGTCGGCTGTCGATCAGCTGGGTCACCGGATGCACCAGCGCGAAATGCACATGGGACGGGGTGACATTGACCGATTTGTTGGGATCGATGAGCAGGCCCCAGAGGTCTTCATCCACCTTGATCCGGTCGCCCGAGCCGAAGACATTCCAGGCCCCGCCGGAGCGGGTGACCAGAACCTTGCCGCCCCAGGGCATGGCGCTTTCGAGACATTGCAGCAGGAGGAAGGCAAGCTTCGCTTCCACGCGCGGGACGTCTTCGCCGACCTTCCAGTCCACGGTCAGTCGGGCGCCGCGAAAGATGTCGTCGAGCACGGATTTCAGTTCCGACTGGCCGATCATGTCGCCCGGGTTCGCCGCGCCATATGCGATGCGGAAGAACCGGATGCGGGCCGAGGCGCTTTCCACGCTTTCCGAAATCAGCGCGATTTCGGGGGCCGCGCCGACGCCGGACATCGAAAGCAACTCGACCCCGTTGCCGATGGCGCCCAGGGGCGAAATCAGATCGTGGCAAATGCGCGAGCCCACAAGGGCATTCAGTTCTGCTTCGTTCATGGTGTCGCCTCCCCATAACGGATTGGATGGAAGTTCTTCATGAACGGTCTGAACGCGCTACTGACACCCGGAATGCTGGTGCGCCATCCCGATTGCCCGGATTGGGGGCTGGGACAGGTGCAATCCAACATTGGCGGGCGCATCACGGTGAACTTTCCCGACGCGGGAAAAGTCGTTATCGACGGGCACATGATCGAACTGGTTCCGGTTTTTGAACAACAACGCAGCGACGGTAGCACAACCTAAGAGGGTAAACAACGGATTGATTCATCTGCAAAGGGATGTTGCCTTTTGGTGTCAATCCCCCGTGATGACCTTTTTTTGTTGAACAATGCACATGAACATAGACGCCTCTCATCTGACCCTGCGCCTGGCCGAAAGCGACGAGGATCGTCGTGCTTCGGAGCGCCTGCGCTACCGGGTTTTTGTCGAGGAACTGGGCGGCGACGGGCCATTGGTGGATCACGAGGGCCGGTTCGAGCGGGACCGGTTCGATCCGGTCTATGACCATCTGGTGCTGATCGACGAAACCCGCGACCGGGCGGCGCTGGATCATGTGGTCGGCGTCTACCGGGTGCAGCCGGGCGGGGCGGAGACGCGGTTCTACTCCGAGGATGAATACGACCTGGCCCCGCTCAAGGCCTCGGGGCGGCGATTGCTGGAACTGGGCCGGTCCTGCGTGCATCCCGAATATCGCAGCGGCATGGCGCTGCCGATGCTCTGGGCCGGGCTGGCGGAGTATGCGCGCGCGCGAGAGATCGAGCTGCTGTTTGGCGTCGCCAGCCTCCATGGCACCGATCTGGACACCCTCGCGGCGCCGCTGTCGCTTCTCCATCACAAGCATCTGGCGCCGCCCGCGCTGCGGGTCCGCGCCCAGCCGGAGGTTTACCAGCCGATGGATCTGATGCCGCTTGAGGCGATCGACCGGGTGGCGGCCATGCGCGCGGTGCCGCCGCTGATCAAATCCTATCTCAAGCTGGGCGGTGTGGTCGGTGATGGGGCCTTTGTCGATCACGCCTTCAACACCACCGATGTCTGCCTGGTGATCGATGTGGCGGCGATGAGCCCCTCGGCCCGGGCGCGTTACGGGGCCGGGCGGTCGTGAGCCCGACCTGGCAATCGGACGAGGCACCGGCCCCGGTCCGCCTTGGCCCGCGCGGCGTTCTGCGGGCGGTGTTGCGCGGTCTGCCCCTGGCGCTGGTGCTGATCCTGGGGCTGAGCCTCCTTCTGGCGCTGCGGCTGATCGAACGTCCGGTCTTTGGCGCCCACAGGCCCTGGACGCCCTGGATCACCGTCGTGGTCTGCCGCATCGCCCTGCGGCTGATCGGCCTGCCGGTGGTGACCGAAGGTGCGCCCGGAGACCGGCCCGGGGTGATCGTGGCCAACCATTCCTCCTGGCTGGATATTTTCGTGCTGAACGCCGCGCGGCCGCTCTATTTCGTGTCGAAATCCGAAGTGGCGGCCTGGCCCGGCATCGGCTGGCTGGCGCGGGCCACCGGCACGGTGTTCGTGACCCGCGACCGCGCCCAGGCGGATCTGCAGCGGCAGATCTTCGAGGATCGTCTGCGGGCGGGGCATCAGTTGCTGTTCTTTCCCGAAGGCACATCGAGCGACGGGTGCCGGGTGCTGCCCTTCAAGCCGACGCTCTTTGCCGCGCTGTATTCCCCCGATCTGCCGGGGCTTTCGGTGCAGCCGGTGACGGTGGTTTATGAGGCGCCTGAGGGGGCTGATCCGCGCCATTATGGCTGGTGGGGCGATATGGAATTTGGCGGCCATCTGCTGGCGATGCTGGGCAGCGCGCGCCATGGTCGGGTGCGGGTGGTCTGGCACGGGCCGCTGAATGTCACCGCCCATGGCAACCGCAAGGCGCTGGCGGCGGCGGCGGAAGCGGCGGTGCGCGGCGCCCATCCGGGCTGACGCGGTCAGTTCACCACGATTTCGTCAGGGCGGATCAGGCCGAGCACGTCGCGGGCCTGGCTGTCCAGAAGATCGAGGTCGAGGAAATCATCCGACAGCCGCAGGGTCTTGTTCTCAAGCGCCGCCACTTCTGCGGCGAGCCGGTCGCGCTCTTCTTCCAATGTCACCACTTCGGCTTCGATCTGGACCCGTTTGAACAGGCCGAAATCACCCTGCACGCTGGCGAACATGAAATAGATGCCCAGGCCGAACATGAGTGTGAAATAGACGAAGACGCCAAGTCCCGGTCGCTGCATGGTGTGGATCACTGCCCCTTTGAACGCTCTGAACGGCGCTTTGGGAGAGAATCGCATGTTTGTCGGGACAGGGCAAAGGAAAATTGGTTAATTGGCGGGTCTTTGCTTGGGGGTGCCGCTCCGCGCTCTCCCAAAGAAAAAGGCCGGCCCGCTTTTGCGGACCGGCCCCTCAACTCACATCAAACCACCAATCAGGTGATCGAGGCCTGATAGATGCTGTCGATGGTCGCTGCGATCATTGCGTTGAACTCATCGTCGGACTGGGCGTCGCTCAGACCTTCGGTCAGCGCACGGCTGAAGGAGGCGATCATGCCGTTGTTTTCCGACAGCATCCGGTTGGCGTCTTCGCGCGAATAACCGCCCGACAGCGCCACGACCCGCATGCAGTTCTTGTGGGCAATGGCGTCGGCGTAGAAATTCGCCTCCGACGGCAGCGACAGTTTCAGCATCACGTCCTGATCCATCGCGTCGAGGTTCGCCATCAGCTCATCGCGCAGGATCGCTTCGGCCTCGGCCTTGTCGGCAATGGTGATGTTCACCTCGGGTTCGATGATCGGCACCAGCCCGTGGCCCAGGATCTGACGGCCGATTTCGAACTGCTGGGCCACATTGGCCTTGATGCCCTCGGCATTGGCCGCGTTGATGACCGAGCGCATCTTGGTGCCGAAGACACCCAGCGACTTGGCGCGCGACAGAAGGCCGTCGAGATCGCCCATGGGCTTCATCAGCTGGACGCCGTTTTCCTCGTCTGCGAGACCCTTGTCGCATTTCAGGAAGGGCACCACGCCGCGATCTTCCCAGAGATAGGCGGCCGAAGGCTTGCCTTCGAATTCGCGGTCCATGGTCATTTCAAAGAGGATCGCGCCCACGACTTTCTCGCCAGTGAAGGCGGGCGCCTTGACGATGCGGCCGCGCATGGCGTGGATCAGGTCGAACATCTCGGCTTCCGAGCTGTAGCGATCTTCCTCGACACCATAGAGCCGCAGGGCCTTCGGGGTCGAACCGCCCGATTGATCCAGTGCTGCGACAAAGCCTTTGCCCGAGCGCATCTGCTCGATTTGTTGACCGTTGGACATGTTACCCTCGTATAAATGACATTTGCCCGCTTCTTAGGCGGGTGGGGCAGGGAGTCAATTATGGTGCCGCTAACATGGGCGATTCATCGTCCCATGGTCCAATGGGGCCACACCTGCGCGCGGCCCCGGAGCGGTTTCAGCCCTGATTGAGCGCCACCACGCCCGGCAATTCCTTGCCTTCCATCCATTCGAGGAAGGCGCCGCCGGCGGTGGAAATATAGGTGAAGTCGTCGCCATGGCCGGAGGCATTGACCGAGGCCACCGTGTCGCCACCACCGGCCACCGACACCAGCGCGCCTGCGCCGGTCTGTTCCGCGATCACGTCGATCATGGCGAATGTGCCCTTGTGGAAGGGCTCCAGTTCGAAGACCCCGAGGGGGCCGTTCATGATCAGGGTTTTCGCGCCCTTGATGGCGGTGGCGATTTTCTCGACCGAGGCGGGGCCTGCGTCGAAGATCATGCCATCGGCGGGGCAGGCATTGACGTCGAGCACCTCGCTCGGCGCATTGGCCTTGAATTCCTTGGCGACCACGATGTCGGACGGCAGCAGGATCTCGCAGGCGGCTTCCTCGGCCTTGGCGAGGATCTCGCGGGCAGTGTCGGTCATGTCATGTTCGGCGAGCGATTTGCCCACATCGATCCCTTGCGCGGCGAGGAAGGTATTGGCCATGCCGCCACCGATCACCAGGCTGTCGACTTTGCGCACCAGATTGCCCAGAAGGTCGAGCTTGGTCGACACTTTCGCCCCGCCGACCACGGCCACCACCGGGCGTTCGGGTTCGGACAGAGCCCCTTCCAGCGCCTTCAATTCGGCTTCCATCAACCGGCCTGCGGCGGCGGGCAGAAGCCGCGCCAGCGCCTCGGTCGAAGCATGGGCCCGGTGGGCGGCGGAAAAGGCGTCATTGACGTAAACCTCACCCAAAGCGGCGAGCGAGGCGGCGAACATGGCGTCATTGCCTTCTTCGCCCGCATGGAACCGGGTGTTCTCCAGGAGCAGCACCTGACCGGCCTCAAGGGCGGCCACGGCTTTCTTGGCCTCCGCCCCGATGCAATCCGACCCGAACGCCACCGTCACGCCCAGCACGTCCTCGACCGCGCCCCGGATCTGTTCCAGCGACATCTCGGGCACCACCTTGCCCTTGGGGCGGGCGAAATGGGCCAGCAGCACCGGCTTGCCGCCCTTGCCGAGAATATCCATGATCGTCGGCTTGACGCGCTCGATCCGCGTGGTGTCACTCACCTGGCCTGCTTCCATGGGCACGTTGAGGTCCACACGGGTCAGCACCACCTTGCGGGCAAGATCCATGTCGTCGAGGGTTTTCCAGGCCATTGAAACGCTCCTTAAAATCTGGCCTCGTGCCTAAGGATGTGCGGGCAAAGGTCAATGGGGTAAATCGCGCGGCAGGGGGAAAGATCGCCGGTGCGTCCCACATGGGGTTTCCCTTTTCCGGCGCGCGCACTAGGGTCCGCCCAAATTTCCGACGCAAAGAAAAGACGGAGGGCCCGATGGCCGAGTATAACGATCCTGAAAACACCATCCTGATCGAGCTGAAAGACGGCATTGTCGCCATCGAGCTTCTGCCCGACGTGGCGCCCCAGCATTCGGCGCGGATGAAGGAACTGGCGCGCGAAGGCGCCTATGACGGGGTGATCTTCCACCGGGTGATCGATGGCTTCATGGCGCAGACCGGCGATGTGGAACACGGCGTTCATGGCGACGGGCTGAACATCCGCCGCGCGGGCACCGGTGGGTCTTCGAAGCCCGATCTGCCGGCTGAGTTTTCCTCGCTGCCCCATGACCGGGGCACGCTGGGGGCGGCGCGTTCCCAGAACCCGGATTCGGCCAACAGCCAGTTCTTCATCAATTTCAACGACAACCACTTTCTGAACGGTCAGTACACGGTCTATGGCCGGGTGATCGAAGGGATGGATCATGTGGACGCCATCGTGCGGGGCGAGCCGCCGATGAACCCCGACCGGATGATTTCCGTGAAGGTGGCCGCCGATGCGTAAGCTGATTGCCTCCCTCGCGCTGGCGCTGGCCGCCAGCCCCGCCCTGGCCGCCGAAGACGGACCGGGCCCGAACCTGGTGATCGAGATCGGCGGCGAGGCCCAGGGCCGCGTCGTGATCGACATGCTCGAAGACGTGGCCCCCAAGCATGTGGCGCAGATCACCGAACTGGCCGAGGAAGGTGCTTACGACAACGTGGTGTTTCACCGGGTGATCGAAGGTTTCATGGCGCAGACCGGCGATGTGGAATTCGGCAAGCTGGGCGGTGACATGCGCATGGCCGGCCGGGGCGGGTCGACCCGCGCGGATCTGCCGGCCGAGTTTTCGGACGTGCCCTATGACCGCGGCATCGTCGGCATGGCGCGGAGCCAGAACCCGGATTCGGCCAACAGCCAGTTCTTCATCATGTTCGCCGAAGGGCACTTCCTGAACGGTCAATACACCGTCGTGGGCCGGGTCATCGAAGGCATGGATGTGGTCGATGCGATCAAGCGCGGCGCCGGGCCCAACGGGGCCGTCATCGGCGCGCCCGACGTGATGCAGAAAGTCACGGTCGAGCGCTGAGCCCGACCCGAAAAAGGCGTGCCTGATGGCTGATCATCCCACCAACGGGCGCGCAATTGCGCTTCTCGTGGCCTCCATGGCGGCCTTTGCCGCGGTGGACGGTTTCGTGAAGCTGGCCAGTCCGACCCAGTCGGCGGCGCAGATCCTGCTGGTCTCCTCAAGCTTCACCTTCCTTGTCTATGGCGTGATGATGTGGCGCGAGAAAACCGCCTTCTTCACCCGCCAGGCCCTGTCGATACCGCTTTTGTGGCGCAGTTTCGGCGAGGTGACGGGCTCTTATGGTATCGTCTTGGCCCTTGGCCTTGCCCCCTTGCCGACGGTGATGGCGCTGGCCCAGGCGCAACCGCTCGCGGTGGTCGCGGGGGCGGCGCTGTTTCTGGGCGAAACCGTGGGCTGGCGGCGCTGGATGTCCGTGGGCTTCGGTCTGGTCGGGGTGCTGATCATCCTGCGCCCGGGCCTGAGCGCCTTTGAGCCGGGGCTTTTGTGGGTGCTGGTCTATGTCTTCGGTCTGGCGATCCGCGACATTGCCAGCCGCCGTCTGCCCGGCGATGTTTCGACCGCTTTCGCGGTCGCCTGGTCGATGATCCCGCTGATTGTCGTCTCCGCCATCGGGGTGGTCTGGCAAGGCGGCTGGCTGCCGGTCTCGGGTCAGGTCTGGCTCTATTACACCGGCATGTCGATTGCGGTTTCCGTTGCGCTCTGGACCCTGACCACGGCGATGCGCATTGGCGAGGTCTCGGCGGTGGCGCCGTTCCGCTATTCGCGGATCGTCTTTGCGCTGATCCTGGGCTTTGTGGTGTTCAACGAGGTGCCGGATGCGCTGACCTGGGTCGGGGCGGCGCTGATCGTCGGCTCGGGGATCTACAGTTTCTGGCGCGAACGGCGCCGGACCCGCAAAGGGTGAAGGCGCACAAACAACAAGGGATTGTCAACGCGGCGGCTATGACAATCCCTGATGTTTCTGGCGGGGTGGTTGGCCCCTGATGGGTGAGTGAGTTTCCGGCGAGTGAGCGTCGGACGTCCTGTCATCCTGTAAATGACACTCAAGTTTAAATCCCTCGATTACGGCAGGAATGGGGCAAACCCATGCCCCGTTTGCGACGGGCTGGAAACAAACTGATGACGCATCGGGCGGGGCAGGAATCCCACAGCGGCGCAGACAGATCCCAAGCGCGTTTCCCAAAGGGCTCCGGGCTGTTATAGACCCGCGCGAGTCGTATGAAAGGACTGCCCGATGAGCATTATTCTCGATATTCACGCCCGCGAAATTCTCGACAGCCGGGGCAATCCGACTGTCGAAGTCGATGTCACCCTCGAAGACGGCGCCATGGGCCGCGCCGCCGTGCCGTCCGGGGCCTCCACCGGCGCCTATGAGGCGGTCGAGAAAAGAGATGGTGATGCGTCCCGCTACATGGGCAAGGGTGTCCTGCAGGCGGTCGAGGCGGTGAATGGCGAGATTGCCGAAACCCTTGTCGGTTTTGATGCCACCGAACAGGAAGCCATCGATGCCGCCATGATCGAGCTGGACGGGACCGACAACAAGGGCCGTCTGGGCGCCAATGCGATCCTCGGTGTGTCGCTCGCCACCGCGAAAGCCGCTGCCGAATTCACCGCCCAGCCGCTCTATCGCTATGTGGGCGGCACCTCGGCCCGCGTGCTGCCGGTGCCGATGATGAACATCATCAATGGCGGCGAACATGCGGACAACCCGATCGACATTCAGGAGTTCATGATCATGCCGGTGAGCGCGGAAAATATCCGCGACGCGGTGCGCATGGGCGCCGAGGTGTTCCACACCCTGAAGAAAGAACTGACCGCAGCAGGCCACAACACCGGCATCGGTGATGAAGGTGGGTTTGCGCCCAACCTGTCCTCGACCCGCGTGGCGCTCGATTTCGTCCTCAAGGCGGTGGAAAAGGCCGGCTACACGCCGGGCGACGACATCATGCTGGCGCTCGATTGCGCCGCCACCGAATATTACAAGGACGGCAAATATGAGATGGCGGGCGAGGGCAAATCGCTGTCGTCGGATGAAAACGTCGCCTATCTGGCTGCGCTCTGCGCCGATTACCCGATCCTGTCGATCGAAGACGGCTGCGACGAGGACGATTGGGAAGGCTGGAAGGCGCTGACCGCCGAGCTGGGCGACAAGGTCCAGCTTGTGGGCGACGACCTTTTCGTCACCAACCCCGAACGCCTGTCGCGTGGCATTGCCGAAGGTGCCGGCAATGCGCTTCTCGTCAAGGTCAACCAGATCGGTTCGCTGTCGGAGACTCTGGCCGCCGTCGATATGGCGCACCGGGCGCGGATGACCTCCGTCATGTCGCACCGTTCGGGCGAGACCGAGGATGCCACCATCGCCGATCTGGCCGTGGCCACCAATTGCGGTCAGATCAAGACCGGCTCGCTCGCGCGCTCGGACCGGCTGGCGAAATACAACCAGCTGATCCGGATCGAGGAGATGCTGGGCGAAACGGCGATCTATGCGGGCAAGTCGATCCTGCGCTGAGACGCGGCTGAGAGACACGGAACCCCGGGCCTGCGCCCGGGGTTTTTTATTGTCTGATGAATGGGGTGGAGGTGGGGGCTAAGGCCGTTCCAGCGCCATGTAGACACTGTCGGACCAATGCCCCGCGACACAGAGCGCGTCGCGCCGAAAGCCCGTCACCTGAAAGCCGAGCCGCGTCAGCAGGCCGACGGAGGCGCGGTTGCAGGGATCGGCTTCGGCGGTGAGGCGGGGCGATGGGCTCACCGTCCAGAAATGCCCGATCACGGCCCGGGCGCCCTCGAACGCCAGCCCTTTGCCCCAGTGATCGGGATGCAGGAGAAACCCCAGCTCATCGCCGGAATGGACCCCGCCCACGCCGATCACCTCGCCCGCCAGATCCCAGACGAAATACTGCCGCGCACCCGGGCGGGTGAGGCTGTCGAACATGGGTTGGGTGTCTTCGGGGCTCTGGTGGGGCGGGCTGTCCCAGTACCGCATGGCGTCGCGGTTCGAATAGAGCCGAAAAAGCGCTGCGCGCTCACCCTTTCGGGCGGCGCGCAGCAGCAATCGTTCTGTGCGGATCTTGCTCAGCGCTTTTCCACGTCGACATAGTCGCGCATTTCGGCGCCGGTGTAGAGCTGACGGGGGCGGCCGATTTTCATGGTCGGATCCTCGATCATCTCTTTCCACTGGCTGATCCAGCCCACGGTGCGCGCCAGCGCAAAGATCGGGGTGAACATCGAAGTGGGGAAGCCCATCGCATCGAGGATGATGCCCGAGTAGAAATCCACGTTCGGATAGAGTTTCTTCTCGGCGAAATACGGATCTTCCAGCGCGACTTTTTCGAGTTCCTTGGCGACCTGAAGCGTCGGGTTGTTCTCGATCCCCAGAAGGTCGAGCACCTCGTCGGCGGACTGCTTCATCACCTTCGCACGCGGGTCGAAATTCTTGTAGACCCGGTGACCAAAGCCCATCAGGCGGAACGGGTCGTTCTTGTCCTTGGCGCGTGCGATGAACTCCGGAATACGGTCGGGCGTGCCGATCTCGCGTAGCATCTCGAGGCAGGCCTGGTTGGCGCCACCATGGGCCGGGCCCCAGAGACAGGCGATGCCGGCGGCGATACAGGCGAACGGGTTCGCACCCGACGACGAGGCCAGACGCACGGTCGAGGTCGAGGCGTTTTGTTCGTGATCCGCATGGAGCGTGAAAATCCGGTCCATGGCGCGCGACAGGATCGGGTTCACTTCGTAATCTTCGGCAGGCACGGCAAAGCACATGTGCAGGAAGTTCGAGGCGTAATCCAGATCGTTGCGCGGATAGACGAAGGGCTGACCGATCGAGAATTTATACGCCCAGGCGGCGATGGTGGGCATCTTGGCGATCAGGCGGATCGACGCCACTTCGCGCTGCCATTCATCATTGATGTCGGTGCTGTCGTGATAGAAGGCCGACATGGCGCCGACCACGCCCACCATGATCGCCATCGGGTGCGCATCCCGGCGGAAGCCACGATAGAAATAGACCATCTGCTCGTGCAGCATGGTGTGGTTGGTCACCCGGTTTTCGAAATCTTCCAACTGGGTGGCCGAGGGCAGTTCGCCGTAAAGCAGCAGGTAGCAGACTTCGAGAAAGTGCGATTTTTCCGCCAGCTGGTCGATCGGGTAGCCGCGGTGCAGCAATTCGCCCTTGTCGCCATCGATAAAGGTGATGGTGCTGTCGCAGGAGGCGGTGGAGGTGAAGCCGGGGTCATAGGTGAAGACATCGGCCTGGCCATAGAGCTTGCGGATGTCGAGCACGTCGGGCCCGGCGGTGGGGGACAGAACGGGAAGCTCGTAATCCTTGTCGCCGATTGTCAGTTTGGCTGTCTTCGGAGTGTCTGCCATATCGTTCATACCCTTATCATCCTTGTCTTTCCTCGCCGCCACCGCGTTCATCCCCGGCGGATCAGCTTGCCGCGTCGTTCAGCCTTTGCATGGTTTCGTCGCGCCCAAGCACCAACATCATGTCGAACACACTGGGCGACACGCTTCTGCCTGCCAGGGCCGCACGCAGCGCCCCTGCAAGCTTGCCAAGCTTTACGTCGTTTGCTTCGGCCAGAGCCTTTACCAATGTCTCCAGCGTCTCGCGCTCCCAGCTAGCATTTTGCAGCTGCGGCGTCAATTCGCGCAGTATACCAATGTGTACCGGATCAAGCGCCTTCCCGGATTTCTCATCCGGCACGATGGGGCGCTGGGTGAGCGCGAAATGCGCTTTCTCAAGAAGCTCGGGATAGGATTTTGCCCTATCTTTCAGGCAGTACATGGCGGTCTCTAACGCAGCTTTCTGCGTCTCTGACAGAGACGTGTTACCAGAATATGTCAGATACTCGGAAATCTCCTGCACAAGTGTCGCATCTTCCGTCACGGCAATGTGCTGGCCCGAGAGGTTGGCGAGCTTCTTGGTGTCGAAGCGGGCGGGCGATTTCTTGATGGCGGAAAGGTCGAACCATTCGATCGCCTGTTCGGTGGTGAAGAATTCGTCGTCGCCATGGGACCAGCCGAGCCGGGCGAGATAGTTGCGCATGCCTGAGGCCGGATAGCCGTCGGCCGCCCATTCCTCGACCCCGAGCGCGCCATGGCGTTTGGAGAGTTTCTTGCCATCCTCGCCATGGATCAGCGGGATATGGGCCCATTGCGGCACGTCCCAGCCCATGGCGTTGTAGACCAGCATCTGCCGGGCGGCGTTGTTCAGGTGATCATCGCCGCGCACCACATGGGTGACACCCATGTCATGGTCATCGACCACCACGGCGAGCATGTAGACCGGCGTGCCGTCCGAGCGCAGCACGATCATGTCATCGAGCTGATCGTTGCGGATCGTCACATCGCCCTGGACCGAATCCCGGATCACGGTTTCACCCTCGCGCGGCGCTTTCACGCGGACCACATAAGGCGCATCCGGGTGATCGGCCTCCGCCGCATCGCGCCAGGGGGAGCGGAAGAGGGTCGAATTGCCCTCGGCCCGGGCCGCTTCGCGGAAGGCCTCGATTTCCTCCTGGGTCGAGAAGCACTTGTAGGCCTTGCCCGCCGCCAGCATCTCTTGCGCCACCTCAGCATGGCGGTCGGCGCGTTCGAACTGGCTGATCGCATCACCGTCCCAGTCGAGACCCAGCCAGCGCATGCCGGCAAAGATCGCCTCGGTCGCCTCGGGGGTGGAGCGGGCGCGGTCGGTGTCTTCGATGCGCAACAGGAACTTGCCGCCCGCGTGCCGGGCATAGAGCCAGTTGAACAGCGCAGTGCGCGCCCCCCCGATATGCAGGAAGCCGGTGGGCGAGGGGGCGAAACGGGTCACGACGGGACGGTCGGTCATCGGAATTAACCTTTTGGAAACCATGAAGGGTGAAGCTCCGGGCGGTGTAGTCAAGGTACAGGCAGGTGACAAGGGCAGGGCTCATCGGTTCGATCCTCTCCGGTTTGGATGCACAGCGCGGCGGGCTCTTTCCCTGGGTCGCGGTGCTTTATGGCGCGGGCATCGGTCTGTATTTCTCCCTGCGGTTCGAGCCCGACGGGGCCCATTGGGCGGGGCTGGCCTGCGTGGCGCTGGTCCTTGCCATGGGGATCTGGCGCGCAGGTCCCGGTGTCCGGCTGGTGCTGATGATCCCGCTGGTGGTCGCGTCGGGGATCGCCGTCGCCGGCTGGCGCGCCCACGGGGTGGCCGAAGAGGTGTTGAGCTTTCGCTATTACGGGCCGGTGGAGGGGCGGATCATCGCCATCGACCGGTCCCAATCGGATGCGCCCCGGCTGACCCTGGACCGGGTGCGGCTGCGCGATGTGCCCCCCGGGCGGACCCCGGCGCGGGTGCGGGTGTCGCTCCATGGGGATCAGCGTTTCATCGATCCGGCACCGGGGCAGATCATCGGGCTCACGGGCCATCTTTCGCCGCCTTCGGGCGCGGTCGAGCCGGGGGGCTTCGATTTCCGTCGCCATGCCTGGTTCCTGCGTCTGGGCGCGGTCGGCTATACCCGCACGCCGGCACTGGTGCTGGCCCCGGCAGAGCCCGGCGGGCTGCGGCTGGGGATTAACCGGATCCGGCAGGCGGTCTCGGCCCATGTGCGCGCGGTGCTGCCCGGGCGCGAAGGCGGCTTTGCCGTGGCGATCACCACCGGCGAGCGAAGCCATATCGACCGCGCGGTGCTCGACGATCTGCGGGCGGCCAATCTGGCCCATCTCCTGGCGATTTCGGGTCTGCATATGGGGCTTCTGACCGGGTTCGTCTTTGCCTCGCTGCGCTATGGGCTGGCGCCGTTCGCCCTGCGCTGGCCGACCCGGAAGATCGCAGCACTCGGGGCCCTGATCGCGGGGGCTGCCTATCTGGCGCTGTCGGGGGGCAATGTGGCGACCGAGCGGGCCTTTGTCATGGTGGCGGTGATGTTTGCAGCACTGCTTCTCAACCGGCGCGCGGTGACCCTGCGGGCGGTGGCGGTGGCGGCGCTGATCGTGCTGACGCTCAGGCCGGAGGCGCTTTACGGTCCCGGGTTCCAGATGTCCTTTGCGGCCACAACCGCGCTGGTGGCGGTCTTCGGCGCGCTGCGCCGCCCGCCGGGCGAGGGGCGGCGCTGGCCCCGGGGCGCGCGCTTTGTCTTCGGGGTGGCGGTGTCGTCCCTCGTGGCAGGGATGGCAACGGCCCCGATCGCGGCGGCGCATTTCAATCAGGTGCCCCATTACGGGCTGATCGCCAACATGCTGTCGGTGCCGCTGATGGGGGCGGTGGTGATCCCCGGCGCGGTGCTGGCCGCTCTGCTTGCCCCTTTTGGTCTGTCCTGGATCGGGCTGGGCCTGATGGCGCCCGCGATCCGCTGGATCCTGGCGGTGGCCGAGACGGTGGCGGGCTGGCCCGGCGCGCTGTCCTTCGTGCCGATGCCGGGCACCGCGGTGCTGCCGCTTCTGGCAGCGGGCGCGCTTTGGCTGGTGATCTGGCGCGGGCCGTTTCGGTGGTGCGGCGCGCCGGTGATGGGGCTGGCGCTGGCGCTCTGGCCCATGGCAGAGCGCCCGCTGGCGCTGGTCAGCCCCTCGGGCGGACTTGTGGGCGTGTTGGGGGCAGAGGGGCGGATCCTGTCGAAGGCGCGCGGTGACGGGTTTGCCGCCCGGGTCTGGCTGGAGAATGACGGTGATCCGGTGGAACAGGCGGTGGCCCATGGGCGCGGCGGCGATCCGGGGCGGCTGCGCGCCTTTGATCTGGGCAGCATCCGGCTGGTCCATGGCACCGGCAAGGCGGCGGCGCGTGAGGCGCTGGCCTTCTGCGGCCGGGCGCTGGTGGTGGTGAATGTGAGTGTCAACCGACCTGCGGGATGTGATCTTTATGATCCGAAACGTCTGCGCCGGGAGGGCGCGCTGGCGCTTCGGCCGGGGCCTTCGGGGATCGAGATCACCAGTGCGCGGGAGGTAACGGGGCACCGGCTCTGGTCCCCGTGACATGCCGCGCTGGGGCGCGCGGCAGCGGCGTATTTGCGAAAGGGTGAACGCCTAGTAGTGGCGGATCAGCCCGACGAGGCGGCCCTGCACCTTGACCTGATCGTCGCGGTAAAGCCGGGTTTCATAGGCCGGGTTTGCCGCTTCCAGGGCAATGGTGCTGCCCTGCTGGCGGAAGCGCTTCAGCGTCGCCTCCTGATCTTCGACAAGGGCCACGACAATTTCGCCATTGTCGGCGGTGGTGACCTCGCGGATGACCACGATATCGCCATCGTTGATACCCGCGTCGATCATGGAATCCCCTTTGACCTCAAGGGCATAATGGTGACCCTTGCCGACCATCTGGCCGGGCACGGCCACGTTGTGGCTGACCTCGGAAATCGCCTCGATCGGCACGCCGGCGGCGATCCGGCCCATCAGCGGCACGGTCTGCACATGGGTTTCCACCGGCAGGGCATTGGCGGGCGGCTGCGGGCCGTCGGTCTTGTCGCCCTCGATCACCCGGGGGACGAAAGTTTCCACCTTATCAAGTGCTTCGGGCAGTTTGGTGATCTCGATCGCGCGGGCGCGATGGGCGAGGCGGCGGATATAGCCGCGTTCCTCGAGCCCGGTGATCAGCCGGTGAATGCCGGATTTGGAGCGCAGACCGAGCGCTTCCTTCATTTCGTCAAAGGAGGGCGGCACCCCGTCGCGTTTCACGCGGCTGTGGATGAACTCCAGCAAATCCAGCTGCTTACGGGTCAGCATCGCGGTGGTACTCCTCTGCTCGTCCCGGATTGTCGCGCCGGGTGTTCAAGCTATGTTCTACGCGCGTTCCCGTTTTGTGTCAAATTCTTTCGGACAGGTCGATAAAGGCCACCGGCGCGCCGGCCTCGGCGGCCGGGGCATGGGGCGCGCGGATCACCAGCGCATTGGCGCCCGCGAGCACCGACAGGAGCGAGGAATCCTGCCGCTCGGCCACATTCAGGGCGGTGCCGTCGAACTGCGCCCGCATGTAATGTTCGCGCGGCCCGTTGGCGCCGATGGGCGCGGCGAGGGGGGCCCGTCGGCGGGGCAGCGCGCGGGCCGGCAGCCCCTGCAGGGCGCGGATCATCGGGCGCAGGAAGATATGGCCGCAGACCATGGAGGACACCGGATTGCCGGGCAGGCCGACCATGGCCATGTCGCCGATCCGCCCGGCCATCAGCGGTTTGCCGGGGCGCATGGCGATCTTGTAGAAGGCGCGGTCCATGCCGAGGTCACCCGCCACCTGACCGACCAGATCATGGTCGCCCACGGAAGCGCCGCCAAGGGTCACCAGGAGATCGGCGCCACGGGCCAGCGCGATGGCGGCTTCGAGCGAGGATTGGGTGTCGCGGGCGATGGGCAACAGCCGGATTTCGGCGCCTTCGGCCTCCAGCATTGCGGCAAGGCCGAGGCCGTTGGAGGCGATGATCTGATCCGCGCCGGGGTTTTCACCCGGCTGCACCAGCTCGTCGCCGGTCGCCAGGATCGCCACTTTCGGGCGGCGCGCGACAGTGACCTCGGGGGCGTTCATCGCGGCGGCAAGGGCTATGTCGGACGGGGTGAGGCGACGGGGTGCTTCGATCTGGTTACCGGTCCGGAAATCGACGCCGATTTCGCGGATATAGGGCTGGGTGTCGGCATCCGTGGCGAGGGTGATGCGGCCGTGTTCCGCGCTGACATCCTCCTGGATCACCACCCGGGTCGCACCGTCGGGCAGGGGGGCGCCGGTGAAGATGCGCACCGCCTGTCCGTCGCCGATAGCGCCGCCATAGCCATGGCCCGCCGCCGCTTCGCCGATCACCTCATAGGCGGGATGATCGCCCGCCACCGCATAGCCGTCCATGACCGAGGCGCGGAACGGGGGCTGGCTGCGGCGTGCGACGATCGGGTCGGCGAGCACGCGACCTGCGGCGTCGCGCAGGGCGATTGTCTCGGTCTCGGGTTTCGTGACGAGGTCGAAAAGACGGGCAAGCGCGTCGTCGACGGAGATCAAGGTTTCGCCTCGTAACGCCCTGATTTTCCGCCATCTTTCAGCATCAGGCGGATGTCTTCGATGACCATGGATTTTTCCACCGCCTTGACCATGTCATAGATCGTCAGGCAGGCGGTGCTGACGGCGGTCAGCGCTTCCATCTCGACCCCGGTCTGGCCGGAGGTCTTGACCGTCGCTTCGACCCGCACGCCTGGGCGGTCCGGATCGGCGGTGAGCTCCAGCGCCACCTTGGTGATCGGCAGCGGGTGGCAGAGCGGGATCAGATCGGCGGTTTTCTTCGCCCCCATGATGCCCGCAAGCCGCGCGACCGAGAGCACGTCGCCCTTCTTCGCGCGGCCTTCGGTGATCAACGCCAGCGTTTCCGGTTCCATCCGCACATAGCCTTCGGCCACCGCCATGCGGTCGGTGATCTCCTTTTCGGAGACATCCACCATATGGGCGGCGCCTGCGGCGTCGAAATGGGTGAGGCCGCTCATGGGGCCACCGGGTTGGCGAGGATCGCCTTGGTGGCTGCCGTCACATCCGCCTGCCGCATCAGGCTTTCGCCGATGAGGAAACGCCGGGCGCCGTGCCGGGCGAGCCGGGCGAGGTCGTCGGTCGTGAAGAGCCCGCTTTCGGCGACCAGAACCTTGTCGTCGGGGACCAGTTTCGAAAGCCGTTCGGTGGTGGCCAGATCGGTCTCAAACGTTTTCAGATTGCGGTTGTTCACCCCGAGCAGGGGCGATTTCAGCATGAGCGCCCGGTCCAGTTCCTCTTCGTCATGAACCTCGACCAGCACATCCATGCCCCAGCCCATGGCGGCCTCTTCCAGTTCGGCGGCCTGGGCGTCCGAAACGCTGGCCATGATGATCAGGATGCAATCGGCGCCCCAGGCGCGGGCCTCGGCCACCTGGTAGGTGTCGTAGAGGAAATCCTTCCTGAGACACGGCAGCGACGTGGCAGCGCGGGCCTGGCGCAGATAGGCGGGCGCGCCTTGAAACGACGGCGTGTCGGTCAGCACCGAAAGACAGGTCGCACCGCCCGCCTCATAGGCACGGGCAAGAACCTCGGGGTCGAAATCTTCGCGGATCAGCCCTTTCGACGGACTCGCCTTCTTGATCTCGGCAATGAGGCCATATCCGGTGGCGCTGGCTTGGGTCAGGGCGTCGGCAAATCCGCGCGGGGCAGGGGCGGCCTTGGCCTCGGTTTCAAGATCGGCAAGGGACAGGCGTGCCTTGGCGGCGGCCACCTCTTCGAGCTTATAGGCTTTGATACGGTCGAGTACGTTGGTCATGGGCGGTTTGATAGCCTTTCGGGCGTCGGGGGGGAAGCGGGATTGGGGCTCTGCCCGCAAGGCCCGTGGCCAATTCCCCCGAGGTATTTGCAACAGGACGAAGGGTCAGGGCTGTGCCCAGGGGATCGGGCGCGCGTTTCTGGCTTCGAGCCAGGCGTTGATTTGGCTGAAGGGGCGCGAGCCGAAGAAGCCGCGATAGGCCGACAGGGGTGAGGGATGCGGGGCTTCAAGGATCAGGTGATCGCTGCCGGTGATGTGCGACTTGAGCTTCTGGGCATGTTTGCCCCAGAGAAGGAAGGCGCGGGGGCTGTCCGAAAGATGGGCGAGCACCTCTTCGGTGAGACGTTGCCAGCCGAGTTTTGCGTGGCCGCCCGCATCGCCTGCAGGCACCGAAAGTGCGGTGTTCAAAAGCAGAACGCCGGATGTTGCCCAATGGGTCAGGTCGCCATTGGCGGGGGCGGCGCGGATGTCGTCTTTCATCTCCGCATAGATGTTCTTAAGGGACTTCGGCAGAGCGGTTCCCGGCGTGACCGAAAACGCCAGCCCCATGGCATGGCCTGGCGTGGGGTAGGGATCCTGGCCGAGGATCACCACCCGGCAATCGCCGGGCTGGCAGAGCGTGAGGGCGGCAAAGCGCTGGTCTTCCGGGGGCAGGATCTGCCGGGTGTCGTCTGCCACGGCCCTGCGGATGCCGGGCCAGTGGGTTTCGAAGAACGGCAGATCGGCCCAGGCACCCAGGCCTTCGGGCAGGTCAGCCACCCGAGGTGATCCGCGCCAGACCTTCGACCTTGGCCATGGCCTTGCCCGCATCGATGCTGTCTTTTGCAATCTCCACGCCCGTCTTCAGATCTCCCGCCTTTTCGGCGACCACGAAAGCGGCGGCGGCATTGAGCAACACCGCATCACGATAGGCGCCCGGCGCGCCGCTCATCACCGCGCGGAAGGCCTCGGCGTTTTCTTCCGGGCGGCCGCCCAGAATGTCGCGCAGGGGATGGACGGGCAGGCCCGCGTCTTCGGGGTGGATTTCGGCCGAGTTGATCTTGCCGTTCTTGAGGATCGCCGCCGAGGTCGGCCCGGAGATCGAAATTTCATCGGTGCCATCGGCGCCATGCACGAGCCAGGCCGCCTCGCTCCCGAGCTCCTTCAGCGTTTCCGCCATGGGAAAAATCAGGTCGATGGCAAAGGCGCCAGTGAGCTGCCGCTTCACCCCCGCCGGGTTGGTCAGCGGCCCCAGAATGTTGAAGATCGTCTTGCAGCCCAACTCCTGGCGCACCGGCATCACATGTTTCATCGCCGGATGGTGCATCGGTGCCATCATGAAGCCGATGCCGATCTCGTCGAGCGCCTTCTGCACCACCTCGGGGCCCACCATCACCTCGATCCCGAGCGCCGCCTGCACATCCGCCGCGCCCGATTTCGACGACAGGTTGCGGTTGCCATGTTTGGCCACCGGCACGCCCGCGCCGGCCACCACGAAGGCGGTCGCGGTGGAGATGTTCAACGTGCCCATCCCGTCACCGCCGGTGCCGACGATGTCCATCGCGCCTGCGGGGGCGCGCACGGCGGCGCATTTGGCGCGCATGACGGCGGCGGCGGCGGTATATTCCGAGACCGCTTCGCCGCGCCCGCGCATGGCCATCAGGAGCCCGCCCATCTGGGCCGGGGTGGCTTCGCCGTCGAACAGAAGTTCAAACGCCGCTTCCGCCTGGGCGCGCGACAAAGGGCCTTCGGAGGCGGCATAGATCAGGGGTTTCATGGCGTCGCTCATGCGGGCTCCGGTATGCGATTGAGAAAGGTTTGCAGCATCATGTGGCCATGTTCGGACCGGATGCTTTCGGGGTGGAACTGCACACCCTCGATCGGGTGATCGCGGTGTTTGAGCCCCATGATCGTGCCGTCTTCCAGCCAGGCGGTGACCTCGAGCCCATCGGGCAGGCTGTCGCGTTCGACCACCAGCGAATGATAGCGTGTGGCCTGCAGGGGCGAGGGCAGACCGGCAAAGACGCCGCCGCCTTCGTGATGCATCGCACCCAGCTTGCCATGGACGATCTCGCCTGCGCGCACCACCTTGCCGCCAAAGGCCTGACCGATGGTCTGATGGCCAAGGCAGACGCCCAGAAGCGGCGTGCCGGTCTCGGCGGCCGCTCGGGTGATGTCGAGGCAGATCCCCGCCCGGTCCGGATCGCAAGGGCCGGGCGAGAGCAGGATGGCGGAGGGCTGGAGCGCCATCGCTTCGGCCACGCTCATGGCGTCATTGCGCACCACGTGGCACTCGGTGCCCAACTCGCCCAGATAATGGACGAGGTTGAAGGTGAAACTGTCGTAATTGTCGATCAAGAGCAGCATCTTGCCTTCCCCGGCGCGTGATTTGCAGTTTGAGGGTGTCAGCGCCGAAAAGCGCCGGTATAAAAGGACAGAGGTGCCCGCGAAGGTCAAGGCACCCATGGGCATTTGAGCAGTTCGGAGGCCGAAAGTGGGACAAGGGTTTCTTGGAGGTCTGGCGTGGGGCGGTCTTGTGGGCGTCGGCATGCTCTTTGTGTCCTCCCAGGCGATGGACCGGCAGGAGCTGAGCCTGCCGCAGCCCGAGGCCACGGCGGTGGAAGTGCCCGGCGGCACGGAATTCGATCAGGCCCGCGAAGAAAGCGACCCGGTCCTGCCCGAAGCCGATGCGCGCCCCGATGCGGGGGCGGGCGGTCTGGCGGACGTGCCCCAGGATGCGGTGGATACGCCGCCCAGTTTCGACACATCGGCCCTGCAGGTGCCGACGCCCTCTGTCGGCGCGGCCGGCGGTCTCAGCGGCGCACCGGAGACTGGTGACGCGCCTTTGGTGCCCGAGGCCTCCAGCGGCGACCGGCCCCAGGGCGAAGCCGACGGGCTGGTGCCGCCCGAGACACCGGCCCTTGCCCCGCAGGCGGGCACGGCGGCCGAGCAACCGGTGGCGCCGGTGCCTGAGGCAGGCAGTGCGGCAGCCGCGCCCGGCGCGGAAGTGCGCGCGCCCGAAAGCACCGATCAGGCGGCGCTGGCCCCCGGCGTGGTGGATCAGACCCCGGGCGTTGCCACCGGCACCGCCCCGGCCATTGGGGCAGGCAGCACCGCGCCCGGTGCTCTGGAAGCACCGTCCGAAGGCGCGGCCCCGCTGAGCCCGGTGGTCGGTGAAGACGATGCGCCCGAAAGTGCTCTGCCGGAGATCACCCGGCCCCAATCGCCCGCAGCTTCGGGCTCCGGCCCGGCGATTTCGGCCGCCCCGTCGCAACCGGTCGCCCCGGTGCCCGACACCGATGACCGGCCCGATGACGCGCCCGATGATACACCCGCTGATAGGCCGGATGACGCACCCGATGATCAGATCGCCGAGGATCGTCCGGGCGAGAGCTTTCTGACCCCGGTCGAGACCTTCGAGAACCGGGCGGAGAATGTCGAAACCAACCGTCTGCCCCGGATC
This sequence comes from Silicimonas sp., assembly GCA_025800205.1. GTDB lineage: Bacteria > Pseudomonadota > Alphaproteobacteria > Rhodobacterales > Rhodobacteraceae > CALKXV01. Next base: position 30,592 of record JAOXSD010000365.1, read on the forward strand.
GGTGGTGATGCCGAGGCGGAGGGCGAGACGCGCAGCCTGCCGGGGGTCCGGCGGCTGGGCAATGACAACAGCGCGCCTGAAGAGGAGGCGCCCGAAGAGACCGCGCCGGAGATGGCCGAGGAAAGCGAGGCGCCCGCGGGTCCGGCGATCCTGAGCCATGCCCGGCCTTTTGAAAACACCGGGCAGGCGCCGCTTCTGGCGTTGATTCTGGTGCAGGAGGGCGGCGCGCCGCTCAGCACCGAGGTGGTCGAAAGCCTGCCCGAAGGGGTGGCCTACGGGCTGGATGCCGGCGACGCGGCCTCGGTCGAGACTGCCGCGCGCTACCGGGCGGCGGAGCGCGAAGTGGTGATGATCCCGGCGTTGCCTGCGGGGGCACGGCCCCAGGATGTGGAACAGGCGCTGCGGGCGAATTTCGAACGCATCCCCGAAGCGGTGGCGATCATGGATCTGTCGGGCACCAGTTTCCAGTCGGACCGGGCCGCGGTGCAGCAGGTGGTGGATGTGGTTCAGGACAGCGGCCATGGCATGATCACCTTCCCGCGCGGTCTGAACACCGCCCATCAGGCGGCCGGGCGCGCGGGCGTGCCGACCGGTCTGATCTTCCGGCGCCTCGACGGCAGCAATGAAACCGCCGATCAGATCCGCCGCACGCTGGATCGCGCGGCCTTCCGCGCCCGCAATGACGCCGCTGTCATTCTGGTGGGCAGCACTGCGCCCGAAACCGTGGTGGCGATCCTCGAATGGGCGGCGGGCAACCGGGCGAAATCGGTGGCGATTGCGCCGATCTCGGCAGCGCTGATGAACCAATAGGGGCGGGCGTTCAGCCTCTGAGACGTAGGTAGAAACCCGGGCGGCTGGCCGCCCCGCGTCAGTGCGCGGCGGCGTCGGCCGGGTCGACCAGGGTGCGGCCGCCATCCACGGTCAGGATCTGGCCGGTGACGAAGCTCGACCCTTCGGAGGCGAGGAATTGCGCCACTTCCGCCAGCTCACCCGAGGAGGCGATGCGTCCGAGCGGCGTGGCGGTCAAGATCTCGTCGCGCATCTCTTCGGCCTCTTTCAGGGCCGATTTCAGCGACGCGCTCATCACCGAGCCGAGTGCAATGGCATTCACCCGGATCCGGTCAGGCGCCAGCGTCATCGCCATTGACCGGGTCATCTGGTCGAGGGCGGCGGAAGAGACGGAATAGGCGAGCAATTCGGGCCGTGTACGGCGCGCGGCAATCGACGACAGGTTGATGATCGAGCCTGCGGGCCCTTCGTTTTCGTCCTGTTGCGCCTGTTTCTTCATCCGCTTGGCAAAAAGCTGCGTCACCCGGAGCGAGGTCATCAGGTTCTGGTCCAGCAGCATCTGCACGCCGTCCTCGTCGGGCATCAGCGGATCGCCGGTGACCATCTGGCGCGAGGCATTGACCAGGATGTCGACCTTTTCGAACCGGTCGATGGTCGCCGACAGCAGGTTCGCCACGGTCAGTTTCTGGCGCAGATCACCGGCGAAGTAAGCGCCGTTTTCGGCCCCGTCCGCATCGCCCAACTCATCGGCCAGCCGGGCCTCATCCATATCCGCAAACATCACATTGGCGCCCGCCGACATGAAATGGCGGGCAATCGCCAGGCCGACCCCATTGGCAGCACCGGTCACAACGGCGGTTTTTCCGGCAATCGAGAATGACATGGGATTATCCTTTGCGGGATTTGCGCGGCGCCTGGGCCAGGGTGACCTTGAAACCGGCCTGTTCAGCGAGCGGTGTCACCGTGTTGAAATGGCTCTCCAGAGTCTGTTCGTAAGGCAAATGGCGGTTTGCCACAAGCCAGAGCCGCCCCTTCGGCCTGAGCAGGCGGGCCGCCGCCCGGATGAACCCCTGCCCAAGGGCGGGATCGGCGGCGCGTCCGGTGTGGAAGGGCGGGTTGGTGATCACATGGTCGGCCGGGGCCGCCTGGTAGCTCAGCGCATCGGCCCAGTGAAAAGTTGCGCGGTCATCGGTGATATTGGCGCGGGCCGCCTCAAGGGCGAGGTGGTCGGCCTCCACCAGATCGATGGCGGTGACTTTCTGGTGGGTCAGCGCCCGGGCGCTCAGATAGCCCCAGCCGGCGCCCAGATCGATCACCCGGCCCTTGAGATCGCGGGGCAGATGGGCGGCGAGCGCGGCCGAACCCGGGTCGATCCCATCGGCGGAAAAGACCCCCGGCGCGGTCTGGAAGGATCGGCCGCCATCGGAGACGCTTTGCGGTCCCGCACGCCAGTTTTCGGGCACCGCACCACGATAGGCAAAGAGCTTGCCATGGGCCTTGACCACCGGGGCGCCGGTGTCGCCCAGCTTGCGCAAGTCCTTGAGAAGGCTTTCGATCCCGTCGGTCTTCTGGCCGTCGATCACCAGCGGGCCGTCCGTGCGCGGCGCCAATTCGGCGACCAATGCGCGCGCCTCGGCCTTGGCGCGCGGCAAACAGATCACGGTCAGCGCATAGGGCCCCCGGGCCGTGGTCTCCACCGCATATCCCAGGGCGCTGAAGTGGTGATGGACGGGAAAATGCCGGGTGATCACCGTGGTGCGGTCGCGGGGCAGGGCGCTCAGATCGGCGTCACGGGCGGGGGCCACCACGGCGATGGCGCCGGTGTCGGGAAGATTGAAAGCGCCCTCATCAAGGGCCAGAGACAGGCGGGCGGCGAGCATCGGCGGCAAGCAGAGGGGGGGGACCCTCTACTCTTTCTCCATGGTGCATTGCAGCGGGTGCTGATGGCGGCGGGCGAAATCCATCACCTGGGCCACCTTGGTTTCCGCCACCTCGTAGGAAAACACGCCCACCACGGCGAGGCCCTTTTTATGCACCGTCAGCATCAACTCGAAACTCTGGGCGTGGTTGAGGCCGAAGAACCGTTCCAGCACCATCACGACGAATTCCATCGGCGTGTAATCGTCGTTCAAAAGCAAGACCTTGTAGAGCGGCGGGCGCGCCGTCTTGGGTTTGGTCTTGGTCAGCGTGTCAGCATCGCCCTCGGGCGGTTCGCTGTCCTCGGCCATCATATGCAGGATACTCGGGATCACGGATTTCTGTCAGGTGCCGGGGCTAAGGTTTCGGGTTGGTTGCGAGGTCAATATAGGAGAACGTGGCCCCGTGAAAAGGGGGGTAACCGATGTTGAGCACGATCTGTTTCGATGCCGATGACACGCTTTGGCACAATGAGCGGTTTTTCAAACTGACCCAGGCGCGGTTTCAGGCGCTCTTGGCACCTTATGCGGATCCGGCGGATCTGGAGGCCCGTCTGCTTCGGGCCGAGCGCCGGAATATCGAGCATTACGGGTTCGGAATCAAAGGGTTCACCCTGTCGATGATCGAAACCGCCTGCGACGTGACGGAAAACCGGGTGCCGGGGGAGGTGATCGCGCAACTGATCGCGGCCGGCCAGGAGATGCTCCGACATCCGATCGAGCTTTTACCCGGGGCGGAGACGGCGGTGCGGGAATTGCGGGAAGATTATTCGCTTTTGTTGATTACCAAGGGAGACCTGCTGGATCAGGAGCGGAAAATCGCCCAATCGGGTCTGGGGGAGATGTTTGACGGGGTGGAAATCGTCTCGGAAAAATCGGTGGAGGTCTATCGCGGCATTTTCACCGGGCGCGGACTTGCCGCTGACAATGTGGTGATGGTTGGCAACTCATTGAAATCAGATGTGAATCCGGTGATCGAAGCGGGCGGGTGGGGCGTCTTTGTGCCCCATGATCTGCAATGGGACCTGGAAGCGGCCGAAGCGCCCCGCGCCCATCCCCGGTTTCGGGAGATTAGAGTCTTGGGAGAATTGCCGGGATTGATCCGCAATATCTAGTGGTTCGATTCGTACAATTCCCTTGATCTGGTGGGATTGGAGAATCACCTGAAATTCACTGTTTTCTGATGGAATCGCCCGTGTTAGCGTCGTCGCCGAGAGGGCGAACCCGGCGCAAAATGATCGGGTCCCCGAGGCAGGTTTTGAAGGGACATTCTTGTGGACGTCATTCGCGTCGGACTACGGATTCTGGTTTTCATTGCGCTGCTGGCTCCCGCCCTGGCGGTTGCAGCGCCCTATGCGGCGATGGTGGTGGATGCGCGCACCGGCAAGGTGCTCCATTCGCGCAATGCCGACACCCGGCTGCACCCGGCCTCGCTCACCAAGATGATGACACTATATGTGGTATTTGATGCGGTGGAGCGCGGCGAGATCAGCCTTGATACGAAAGTGAAGATCTCGCGCAAGGCCGCCGCCGAGCCGCCGTCGAAACTGGGGCTCAAGGCGGGGCAGCGGATCAAGCTGCGCTATCTGATCCGGGCGGCAGCGGTGAAATCGGCCAATGATGCCGCCACCGCCCTGGGCGAGGCGATTTCGGGTAGCGAAGCGGCCTTTGCCCGCCGCATGACCCGCACCGCGCAGGCGCTCGGCATGAGCAAGACAACCTTCAAGAACGCCCATGGTCTGACCGAGGCGGGGCACCTCTCGACCGCCCGCGACATGACCCGGATGGGGCGTCATCTGTTTTATGATTTCCCTCAGTATTACAACATTTTCTCCCGGATCTCGACCGATACGGGCGTGAAGAAAGTGTCCAATACCAACCGGCGTCTGCTGGGCAGTTACCGCGGCGCGGACGGGATCAAGACCGGCTACACGCGGGCGGCGGGCTACAATCTTGTGGCGTCGGCCGAACGTGGCAATGAACGGATCATCGCGACGGTCTTTGGCGGCCGCTCGACCGCCTGGCGCAATGCGCGGGTGGCGGAACTGCTGGACATGGGCTTTTCGCGCGCGCCCTCGCGGGTGGCGGTGGTGAAGCCGAAACGTCCGGTGCTGACCCCCGGCGCGCAACCGGCGCGGATGGCCGGGTTAGTGGCCCGCTCGCCCCGGCCAAAGGCGCGCCCGGTTGATCTGCCCGGCGCCGGTCAGATGGTCGCCATGGCCGAAGGGATCAGCGACGCGCTGGCCGAGGTGGCGGTGGAGGCCAGCGTGCCCGAACCGGTGCAGGCGGCCTCGCTCGCAGGCGCTTATCTGCGCCCTGCGCCCCGGCCCAAGGGCCGCACAGAGACGGCGCAGGCGGCGGCTCCGGACACCAAGGCGCCGGTGGTCGTCACCCGGGTCTCGACCTCGGGCGGGCGCCATTGGGGCATCAATATCGGTCGGTTCACGACCCGCAACGAGGCCGAGCGGGTGTTGTTGCAGACAGCACTTGTGGAGATGTCGACGCTTGAGTCGGCCCTGCGCAAGGTGACTCGGTCACCGAAGGGCTGGGAGGCGAATTTCGTCGGGCTGACCGAGGCGAGCGCGGCCATGGCCTGCCGCAGGCTGGAAGCGCGCAACCTGCGCTGCAACAAGCTGGGCCCGGGCTGATGGCCAAGATTTTCAAGACATTGGACGGCGCGCATCTGGATCGCGCGCTGTTCTCGGCCCGGGCGGCGGAGCCGGAAGAGGCGGTCGATCACCTGGCCGCCAAGCTGCCGTTCTTTCGCCGGTTCCGGATCGGGCGGGGGGACAAGACGGTTCTGCCGGGGCGGGCGATGCGCGCGAAACAGAACCGCCCGGAGCGCCGGGGCGACCGGAGCTAGGGCGTGCATCCGCAAGGGGATGCGGTTTTTTCGAGATCTGCCCGTGACAGCGGGCCACCATGAGACGCGGCTGAAAACGGCCCCGGGCGGGCCCGTCCGAGGCTTATTTTGAGGCGCCGAAGGGCCGGTCGATGACCGTCAGATCCACCATGTTGTAGGTCAGGTTCTTGTTGCGGAACAAGCGTTTGCCGCGACGGGGGTAGTCGGAGACGTCATGGTTCGAGCGCTGGCAGACCGCAATGCAGCGGAACGGGCCCGAGCCGGTGTTCTGGAAGGAATGGGCCAATCCGCCCTTGCGAAATCCAACGAAATCGCCCGCCTTCACCGGCGTGCTTTCGGCCCCGATCCGGGCGGTGGCTTCGCCTTCCAGCACGTACCAGCATTCTTCTTCGTGGTAATGCAGGTGATGTTCGGTGCTTTCGTCGCCGGGCGCCACCTCGACGATGGAAAAGTCGATCTCGCTCAGCCCGGTGGCCTTGGACAGGGATTTCTGCATCCGCCGGGCATCTTCATTGAGAAAATGGGTCTTCACTTCCCCCGGCATGCTGCCGACCTCTTCGGCGGAAACGATGTATTTATCCTTGGTCATCGGCATCTCCTGACCCTGTGCAAAATCAATCCGGGTCAGGGGTAAGCGGAGAGGCGTAAGAATTCGGTTAAACCGACCTATTTCTTTTGTCCGGCATTGGGATGGGTCAGATCGGCGATCTCGGTAACGTCCCAGGGCAGGCCCTTGTTGCGATAAATCCGGCGGCCTTTCCGGGTGTAATCGGCCACGTCCTGATCCAGCCGCTGGCCGATCACCAGTACCTTCAGCGTGGTCGTGCCGGTGTTGCGCAGATTGTGCGGCAGACCGCCCTTGCGATAGCCGATGAAATCGCCCGCCTTCACCGGCACGTCTTCATCGCCGATTTCAGCTGTGGCCGCACCTTCAAGGATGAAGACCGCCTCATCCTCGAAATAATGCACATGGGTTTCGGTGCTCTCGAACCCCGGCTCCACCTCGATGATGTGGATGCCGAGGCCCGTCAGCCCGGTGAGATCGCCCAGGGATTTGTTGATCCTCTGGGCGTTCTCGTTCTGAAAATGGGTCTTGGCGAGCCCCTCCATCGCGGCGATCTCCTCGGCCGTGATGAGGTAGCCCGTGGTCATGCCAGCATGCCGATCGGGTTTTCCAGATTGCCCTTGATCGCATCGAGGAACTGCGCCCCGAGCGCGCCGTCAATCACCCGGTGGTCGACGCTGAGTGTGACCGACATCACCGTCGCCACGCCCAAGTCGCCATCCTCCTTGACCACCGGTTTCTTGACGCCAGCCCCAACCGCCAGGATCGAGCCATGGGGCGGGTTGATCACCGCGTCGAAATTGTCGATGCCGAACATGCCCAGGTTGGAGATCGCGAAGGATCCGCCCTGATATTCATGGGGGGCCAGTTTGCGTTCGCGGGCGCGGCCTGCCAGGTCCTTCATCTCTGCCGAAAGGGCCGAAAGCGATTTCAGGTGGCTGTCCTTCAAGACGGGGGTGAAGAGCCCGCCTTCGATGGCCACGGCGACGGCCACATCAGACGGTTTCAGTTTCAAGATCCGGTCGCCGGCCCAGACCGCATTGGCGTCGGGTACGGCTTGCAGGGCCAGCGCACAGGCCTTGATGATGAAGTCATTGACCGAGAGTTTGACGCCGCGCGCCTCAAGCTGCTTGTTGAGCGTCGAGCGGAAGGCCAAGAGCGCGTCCAGTTCGATATCCCGGCGCAGGTAGAAATGCGGGATGGTCTGCTTGGCTTCGCCCAGCCGCGCCGCGATGGTCTTGCGCATCCCGTCGAGCGAGACCTCTTCGAAGTCGCGGTCCTGGAACATGGCGAGCACCTGATCGGTGGCCGGTCCGGTGGGGGCGGCAGCAGGTGCTGCGGCGGGTGCGGGTGCTGCGGCAGCGGCGGGTTTCGCGCCGGGCTGCGCGTTTTCCACATCCGCCTTGACGATCCGCCCCTTGGGGCCGGAGCCCTTGAGGGAGGCCAGATCGATCCCTTTGTCGGCGGCAATCCGGCGCGCGAGCGGTGAGGCGAAGATCCGGTCGCCCGTGGCCGCCACGGGGGCGGCAGGCGCGGGGGCTGCGGCAGGGGCAGGCGTTTCCGCCGGTGCCGCCTCAGGGGCGGCCGCCGGGGCAGGGGCGGGCGTGTTGCCGATGTCATCGGCGCTTTCCCCGTCGCCCAGAAGCACGGCGATGGGCGAATTGACCTTCACCGCCTCGGTGCCTTCGGGAATGAGGATCTTGCCGACGACCCCTTCGTCCACGGCTTCGAATTCCATCGTCGCCTTGTCGGTTTCAATTTCAGCAAGCAGGTCGCCGGAGGCAACGCTGTCGCCTTCCTTGACCAGCCATTTCGCCAATGTCCCCTCTTCCATCGTGGGCGAGAGGGCGGGCATGAGAATTTCTGTGGGCATGTCCGTCTCTCCTTACCGATAGGTCACGGCTTTGACCGCATCGATGACTTCCTTCACCGATGTCAGCGCCAGTTTTTCCAAATTCGCCGCATAGGGCATGGGCACATCCTTGCCGGTGCATTTCAGAACCGGCGCGTCGAGGTAATCAAACGCCTCGCGCATGATCTCGGAGCCGATGTAATCGGACATGGACGCCACCGGCCAGCCTTCCTCAACGGTGATGCAGCGGTTGGTCTTTTTCACGCTTTCAATGACGGTGGCCATGTCGAGCGGGCGCAGGGTGCGCAGGTCGATCACCTCGGCGGCAATGCCCTCTTTGGCCAGTTCATCGGCGGCCTGCAGGGCATAACTCATGCCGATGCCCCAGGAGACGATGGTCACATCGCCACCTTCGCGCCAGATGCGTGCCTTGCCGAAGGGAATGGTGAAATCATCCATCTTGGGCACGTCGAAGGACTGGCCATAGAGGATTTCATTCTCAAGAAAGACCACCGGGTTCGGATCGCGAATGGCGGATTTCAAGAGGCCCTTGGCATCTGCCGCCGAATAGGGCTGCACCACCTTGAGACCGGGAACGCTCGCATACCACGCCGCATAATCCTGACTGTGCTGGGCGCCCACACGCGCCGCCGCCCCGTTCGGGCCCCGGAACACGATGGGGGACCCCATCTGACCGCCGGACATATAGAGCGTCTTGGCGGCAGAGTTGATGATATGGTCGATCGCCTGCATGGCGAAGTTGAAGGTCATGAACTCGACAATAGGCTTCAGCCCGCCCCAGGAGGCGCCAACCCCGATGCCCGCGAACCCGTGTTCGGTGATCGGCGTATCGACCACCCGGCGGGCGCCGAATTCATCCAGCAAGCCTTGGGTGATCTTGTAAGCACCCTGATATTGCGCCACTTCCTCGCCCATGACGAAGACGTC
>JAOXSD010000335.1 GCA_025800205.1 Silicimonas sp.
GGGCCGTGCGCGGGTGAAGGCCAGAAGCATCCCCATCAGAATGCCACCGGCGACTAGCGACGAACCACCATAGGAGACGAACGGCAGGGTCATGCCCTTGGCAGGCAAAAGCCGCACGGCGACCGAGAGGTTGATCATCGCCTGCATGGCAAAGGTGCAGGCAAGCCCGGTGCCTGCAAGGCGGATGAAGGCATCGCGTTCGCGCATCAGCCGGAAGAGCGAGCGCAGAATGATCGTGGCATAAAGGAAGATGATCACGAGGACGAGGATCAGCCCGAATTCCTCTGCCGCCACCGCAATGATGAAATCCGTATGGGCATCGGGCAGCGACCATTTGACGGTGCCCTCACCGACGCCGACACCGAAAAATCCGCCTTCGCGGATCGCATTGGCGGCATAGCCAAGCTGGGTGTTGGGATCGACTTCGGCGCTCAGGAATCCGTCGATGCGACGGGCGAAATGTTCCGAGGAATTATAGGCGAAGGCGCCGCCGAGAATGGTCAGACCGGCGATGGCGGCCAGAATGAAAAACGGCGCGCCGCCAACGAAATACATCACACCCCAAGCAAAAAGGATCAGGCAGGCCTGACCGAAATCGGGCTGCATCGCGAGCAGGAGCACGATGATCAGGGCGAGCGCGAAGGAATAGGTTTTGCCCGGCGGGCCCGCCACTTCGTTCGAGGCGGCGATCATCCAGCCCACCAGCACGATGAAGCCGGGCTTGAGGAATTCTGAGGGCTGGACCGAGCCGAAACCGATGGAATACCAGCGCACCGCACCCTGGCCGAAATCGGTGCCGAGAAACGGCAGCAGGGCAAGTGCGGTGAAAGTGACACCAAAGCCCAGGACGGCAAGTCGGCGCACGGTCTTGGGGGACATCAGCGTGATCGAGAACATGGCGATCAGGGCGATGATCCCGAAGGAGACCTGGCGCTCGACATAATGGAAGGCGGGGAAGCCGTTTTTCTCGGCGAGCGGCGGGCTGGCGGCGAGCCCCAGCAGAATGCCGATGCCGAATAGGGCCAGAACACAGCTCATCGACCATTTGTCGATGGTGCGCCACCAGCGCGGAAAAATCGGTTCGCCCTGTCCCGCCGGGACCGAACCGTAGACCATCTCTGTCATGCGACCTGCTCGCTGCCTGAACTGCCCGTTTTCCGGGTCTGGGATCACTCTAGCGAATCATTTGGCCTGAGGCCAGCGGCGATTCGGGCGGTCTCGGCCCCGGGGTGTCGAGGTTTCGCTGCGAAACATGGAAGCAAATCGGTGAAACGAATGACCTATCCGGGTGTTTTCCGTTTTTTAACCCCGCCGTCCGGTGCGTTAAGGGGGGTCGGACGCGCCGCGCGGTTGCGAGAGGGATCGGGTTCTGGGCGACGACGTCGGGTTTGGGGACAGAGCCGACATAAGGTAAGCGGGTGCAATCGGCCGCTTCAAAGTGGTGTTCAATCCTTTGAAGAATCCGCAAATGCTTTTAGGTCTGTATCACTAAACCTAAAATACAACTTCTCTTCGACGCGCGAAGCCTTGAGTTCATCGTAGAAAGCGACGGCTCTGGGATTGTCGGTCTCTGCTGTCCAGTCGAAGCGCTGACACCCCAACTCCACCGCGTACTTTGCCAAGTGCCGCATGAAACGCTCGCCCAATCCGACGCCACGCGCGTCTTTCGAGACAAAAAGGTCTTTCATGAACAGCGTGCCGCTTTCATTTGGTGCGGGATGCAAAACCGAGACGGTTGCGAAGCCTTTGAGAACACCAGCATCACATGCCACAACCGCTCTACAACCGGATTGACCGTTAACTAGCGCGTGAGCCGCTTTATACGTCATCTCCGCTGCTCCATCTGCCTCGCCCCAATAGTGACGGTTTGCTTCCAACATTAGCTCAGCGAGAGCATCGCTGTCCTGCGGTTCAGAGAACCGGAACTCGAACTTTGATAGTTTCATCAATTCCACCGAATTGGGTTAAAACGTACCAACCAACCTAGCATCGGCAAACGTCTGGTACGATAGATGAACTAAGGAAAAGCAGGGCTGGTGGTTTTTTGGGCTCATTCGAACAGCAGTCATTTGGGCGAAGCGCAGCATCGGTCAAAATGGGCTCATACCAGACCTTCCCCAAAAAAACCTTGCAACGACTGCGGCAAACCTCCCTCGGCTCTCCGGATGCCTGCTGGCCGGGTGCTCCGGCCCGTGGATGGACCGTTTCCGGTTTTCAGGGGTACGCGCCACAATCCCGACCCAAACTGACCACAATCCGCTTCTTGTCTGGGTGCGGAACAAAGGAACGCCACAGATAAGGCGACGGGAGAGATGGACCAAACCTTGATCAATGATGCCGCCCGGGCGGTGCATCTGCTGGGGCTGGCACTGGGCTTTGGCGTGGCGATCCTGGCGGATCTCAAGGCCGCGCGCATGGTGCTGCGCCCCCTGAGCGGCGCCGAGATCGACATGCTCCATGCCTATCACCGGATGGTGGCGCTGGGGCTGGTGCTGTTCTGGGCGAGCGGGCTGGTGCTGATCGGGCTGCGGACCGGTTTTGTGGCGGAGAATTTCTCGCCCAAGCTGGTGGCGAAACTGGGGATCGTGACGCTTCTGACCTTCAATGCGGTGCTGATCGGCAAGCTGGGGCTGCGGCTTCTGGATGACTGGCCGGGCGCGCGGTTCGGCGCCCTGCCCTTTGCCGAACGGGCGCGGCTCGCCGCACTGGCGGGGCTCTCGGGTGCCGGCTGGATTTCTGCGCTGACGCTGGGGGTGTTCAGCACGCTCCGGACCATGGAATGGGACCGGCTGAGCGAGATCATCGGCGTGATCTATCTGCTGGGGCTGATGGGGGCGCTGGCGATCGCGCTGCTGTCGCCGCTGGTGGGGTTTTTCGCCGCGCGGCGGTCAGCCCGAGAGTTTTGAGGCGAAATCCGACACCCGCGCCTTGAACCGGCGGGAGAGTGCGGATTTGCCCAGTTTCAGCGAATGGACGAAGAGCCGCGAGGTCAGCGTTGTCGGGCGCAGATCGACCGACACGAAGAGCCGGGTGCGGGTTTTCGACAGGGCGACGAGATCGACCACGGAAAGGGCCACCACGCCCGAGGCCTTGCTTTCGATCGTGTAGCCCTGGTTCGGCTCGATGGCGATCAGTTCGGCGTCGAGCGCCTGGGGCTTGCCGCGCCAGTCGAACCGGGCCTGCCAGCGCAGACCCGGCGCATCGAGTGGGTGGCTGTCGTCGCGGGTCACATCCACGCCGCGGCGCAGGAGCTGACGCTCGAAAGCATCGAAGTCGCTGACGGCCTTGTAGACCGTGGCGATCGGCGCATCGATGTCTTCGCGGGTGGAGAGTTTCATGGGTTCAAATTGCCCTCAGTCGAGCGTATCGGCAAGCCAGTTTTCGATCAGGAAACGGGCGATGGAACCGCGCCTTGCGGGTTTCATATTCGGGTTTTCGTCGGCGAGTGCCGCCATCATTTCTTCCTTGGTGACCCAGAGCGCCGCTTCGATTTCCTCAGGATCGATGGTGATGGCGTCGCTGGTGGCCTGCCCCCAGCAGCCGAACATCAGCGACGACGGGAAAGGCCAGGGCTGGGAGGCGAGATAGCCCACCTGCCCCACTGTGACGCCGGCCTCTTCGAAGGTTTCGCGGCGCACCGCCGCCTCGATGGTTTCGCCCGGTTCGACAAAGCCCGCAAGCAGCGAGTGCATCCCCTCGGGCCAACCGGGGGAACGCCCCATGAGGATGGAATTTCCGTTCGTGATCAACATGATGACCACCGGATCTGTGCGTGGGAAATGATGCCCGCCGCAGGCCGCGCAATCGCGCTGCCAGCCGGACATGGCAGGCGCGCTCCGTTCGCCGCATTTGGCGCAGAACCCGTGGCTGCGGTGCCATTCGATCAGCGCCTTGGCGGTGGCCACGAGTTCGGCGCCCCGGGGCGTGAGCCGCAGCATGTTCATGCGCAGTTCGGCCAGCACATGGGCGATGTCGATTTCGGGATGGCGCTGTTCGGAGGGGTCGAAGAAAGCGCCCACCGTGCCCAGATCATCCTCGGGTTCCCAGGCGGAGATATCGCGGGCATAGCGCGGCACGCCCTCGTCGATGCCAAGGAAGATCGCCGGCTCCACCGCATCTTCGAAGACCGGGTGATCGGGGGTCAGGAAGATCGGCGCGCGCAGGCCGTCGCCTTCGGTCAGCAGCACCTTGCCGCGCCAGATCGGCAGCACATCGCCCGGGGGCGGATCACCGCGAAGATGGGCCGCGCGCTCCAGTCCGGAGCCGCCGAAGGTGACGGTTTCTGCGTGTTTCATGGGGCCTGCCTTTCGCCCCTGATCTGCCACGGGCGTTTGGAATTGGCAAATCGACAGATCAGGGCAGAAACGACTCATATGTCACGACCCCGTCATGTTATGCTTGGATATAACCAAAAACATTCAGGGAGCCCGCCATGACGCGCTACACACCTCACATGAGCCGACGCACTTTCCTCGCCACATCCGCGGGCGCCACCCTTGCGACTTTGCATCCGTTCTCTGCCAATGCGGCGGCCGGTCAGGTGCATCTGCGGCTGATGGAAACCACCGATCTCCATGTGCATGTGCACCCCTATGATTACTATGCCGACAAGCCGCGCGACACGGTGGGCCTGTCGCGCACCGCCGCCCATATCAAGGCGATCCGGGCCGAGGCGACCAATTCCATGTTGCTGGACAACGGCGATTTCCTCCAGGGCAATCCGATGGGGGATTACATCGCCTATGAGCGCGGGATGAAGGAAGGCGACATGCATCCGATCATCACCGCGATGAACACAGTGGGGTTCGATGCGTCGACCCTGGGGAACCACGAGTTCAACTATGGGCTTGATTTCCTGATGAAATCTTTGGCGGGGGCCGATTTTCCCGTGGTCAGCGCCAATGTGGTAAAGACCGAGGGCAGCGATCCGACGAAGGATGAGACGCTGTTGAAGCCTTACGTGATCCTCGACCGGGAAGTGGTGGATGGCGCAGGAGCCAAGCATCAGATCAAGGTCGGCCTCATCGGCTTCGTGCCGCCGCAGATCATGAACTGGGACCGCAAGCATCTGGAAGGCATTGTGACCGCCCGGGATATTCTGCAGACCGCGCGGGCCTATGTGCCGCAGATGCGCGAGGAAGGGGCCG
>JAOXSD010000367.1 GCA_025800205.1 Silicimonas sp.
AGCGCGGGCAGAATGTCGAACCCCTTCCATTCGGCGGCACTGCGGGTGCGACCCAGATGGGGCAAAAGCCAGTCTTTAAGGGTCTGAAGCAGCGCCGCATCCCCCATATCGGGAAGATCGACCCCCGCCGCGCGCAACAGGGCCACGCGGGCGCGAAACCGGCGGGCGGCGTCGGAGGGAAAGAGGCCCAGTTGGCGGACACCCTCGAGCATGGCCGCCGCGATCACATCATCGGGCGCGTCCTTCCAGCGCTTCGAAGACAGCGCGATGGCCCCCAGCCGCTCCTCTTCCAGCGCCTCGACACGATTTTCCCGGCGCGACCAATGGGCGGTTTGCGCCTGAGTGATCTGATCCGCAAAGACATCCCGCAAGATGCCCTCGCCAATCACCAGCGCGCCGCGCACCTCCGCCTCGGTCGGGTGACCATCGGTGTCGGTGATCACCAGCAGGCGTTGGCCGGCCAGCGGATCGGCGGGCGACATCTTCACCCCCTTGCCGCCCGAGGTGGCCCAACGGGGCGCATCGCCCTTGCGGCGCAGCGCAATCCGGTCGGGATAGGCGAGCGCGGCCTGGGTGGCCGGATCGGTGATGTGGGTCTCGGGGGCGGATTTGGCGAGGCGTTTGGCCTCGGCGCGGATGCGCTGAAGGTTTGGCGAGGTGTCCCGGCCTTTGAGCGCGTCGAGGCGAAGGGTCATGTCAACGCCTGCCCCGCGCGACGGATCGCGGTCAGCCAGAAGCGCGGCCAGCGGCGCTGCCGCTTTGCCCGCGCGGGTCAGCATGTGCCCCAGACGCGGATGCAGCGGCAGACGCGCCAGCGCCTTGCCGTGATCGGTGATCCGCCCACCCTCCAGCGCGCCAAGCGCGGTCAGCAACGCCTGCGCCTCGGCCAGCGCGCCCGGTGGCGGCGCGGTCAGAAAGGGCAGATCCGCCCCGCCCCATTCGGCCAATTCCAGCGCCAACCCGGTCAGATCGGCGGTCTCGATCTCGGCGGGGGGATAGGCCATCAACGCGCCCTCCTCCCCCTTGGTCCAGAGCCGGTAGCAAGTGCCTGCGGCGACGCGCCCCGCCCGGCCCCGGCGCTGATCGGCCTCGGCGCGGGTCACCTTCTCGGTCACCAGCCGCGACATGCCCGATCCGGGATCGAACCGCGCGCGGCGGGCGCGGCCGCCATCGATGACGACACGCACATCCGGGATCGTCAGCGAGGTTTCAGCGATGGCCGTCGCCAGCACCAGTTTCCGCGCTTTGGTCGGCCCCAGCGCCCTGCGCTGCTCGGCGAAAGGCAGCGCACCATAGAGCGGCAGCACCTCGACGCCTCTCAGGTTCAGCGCCCCCGCGACCCGCCGGATCTCGCCCTCCCCGGGCAGGAAGGCCAGCACACCGCCCTCGGTCTCGCCCATGGCACGGGCGATCAGCCCCGCCATCTCCTGCTCGAACCGCCCCTTGGCAGGCCGGTCCAGCCAGCGCGTCTCCACCGGATAGCTGATGCCCTCCGACGTCACCAAAGGCGCGCCGCCCATCAGCGCCGCCACCGGCCCCGCATCCAGCGTCGCCGACATGGCGATCAACATCAGATCGTCGCGAAACGCCGCCCGGCATTCCAGCGCCAGCGCCAACCCCAGATCGGCATTGAGGGAGCGTTCGTGAAACTCATCAAAGATCACCGCGCCTATGCCTTCAAGCGACGGATCGGACTGGATCATCCGGGTCAGAATACCCTCGGTGACCACCTCGATCCGGGTGGCCTTCCCCGTGCGACTGTCCCCGCGCATCCGGTAGCCGACGGTCTTGCCCACCTCCTCGCCCAGCGTCTCCGCCATCCGCATCGCCGCTGCCCGGGTCGCCAGACGACGCGGCTCCAGCATCAGAATGCGCCCCTCGACCAGCCTCGCCTCCAGCATCGCCAGCGGCACCCGCGTCGTCTTGCCGGCCCCCGGCGGTGCCTGCAGCACCGCCTGGCCGTCGCGGGCAAGGGCAGCGATCAGATCCGGCAGCGCGTCATCGATCGGAAGAGGATGCATTGGCGCCTTCATCTCTTTCAAAATACGTAAAAAATCGCGTCAGCGATCCTTCGACCAACGGTCGAGCGCGGCCTCATCGGCGTCTTTCGCGGCGACCCAATCCGTGCCATCCGCGCCGTGCTCTTTCTTCCAGAACGGCGCGCGCGATTTCAGGTAATCCATCAGAAACTCAGCCCCGGCAAAGGCATCCGCCCGGTGCCGCGCCGCCGTCGCAACCATCATGATCTGTTCGTCCGGCTTCAACGGCCCGTAACGGTGAATGATCCGCGCGCCCGTGAGCGAAAACCGCTCCAAAGCCTCCGCGCGGATCGCCTCCAGCGCCTTTTCGGTCATGCCGGGATAATGCTCGATCTCCATTGACGAAAGCGTGCCGCCCTCATCCCGAACCAGACCCGAGAACGTGACAACCGCCCCTGCCCCGGTCATTTCCGCTGTGAAATCATCGACTTCCGCGCCCATATTGAAGGGCTCAGCCTGAACCCGGACACTCATCCGCCGGTCATCGGCGGGAAAAACGCCGCTTCGCGCACGCCCGCAAGCGGCGCGTCCATCGTGGTCAGTTCCTGATCCAGCGCCACCCGCACCGAAGCCATGTCGGAAAAGGCCAGCGCATGGGCTTCCGAGCGCGCGCGCAGTTCCTCCACCAGATCGGCCACGGTGGCGGCTTCGGTCTCCACCGTCTCGGCCCGCTCGCCGATGCGTTCGCGCAGCCAGGCGAAATAGAGCACTTCGATCATCGCTCGTCCTTCAGATGGGGCATGGCTTTGCGGAAGTAATCAACCCCGGTGATCAGCGTCAAGGCACCCGCCACCCAAAGGAGACCAACGCCGATCCACCAAGTCAGCCGGGCGGCCAGGTCGATCCGGCGCAGATGCAGCGGATCATCGCCGCCTGCAAAGATCGCATCAATGGTGGCCGCATCCATGCCCACGGTGCGGTCGATCAGCATGTGACCAAAGATACCGGTGGCAAAAAGCACCGCAATGGCAATCATTTGCGCGGTGGTCTTCCACTTAGCCAGATTGGTCACCTTGAGCGTGCCTGCCGTATCGCCCAAGAATTCGCGCAGGCCCGAAACGAAAACCTCGCGGAACATGATCACGGTGGCGGGCAAGAGGATCCACGGATCCATGCCCGCATAGCCGGTGATCACCAGAAGCGCGATCACCACCATCGCCTTGTCGGCAATCGGATCGAGCATGGCGCCGAACTTGCTTTCCTGCTTCCAGGCCCGCGCCAGATAACCATCGAGGAAATCGGTGATCGCGGCCGAAACGAACAGGATCAGCGCAAACCAATCGGCCCAGGGCCGGGTGAAATAGAGGAACATCAGCACCACGCCGGGGGCGGCCAGGAGCCGCAGCAAGGTGAGGATATTCGGGATATTCCAAGTCATGGGACAGACTTAGCCATTGGCCGGGGCGATGGAAAGGGCGTTCCTGTCGCGGGTCACGGGCCCGTGCGGATCCGCGTACCGGCTGACATCACCGCGCCCTTGGCTTTCGCCCTTTTCCAAATACGCAAATCCGAACGGCAGAACACACGCCCCGTCTCACCCCTTCTCGTGAAAGAAGTCATAGATCGTTTCGGCGATCTTTTCCGAAATCCCGTCGACCGCCTTGAGATCAGAGAGATCGGCGCGGCTGACGGCCTTGGCAGAGCCGAAATGGGCCAGAAGCGCGCGCTTGCGGGTGGCGCCCACGCCCGGCACATCGTCCAAGGGCGTGGCGCCCACGGCCTTCGACCGTTTCGCGCGGTGCGCGCCGATGGCAAAGCGGTGCGCCTCATCGCGCAGGCGCTGGATGAAATAGAGCACCGGATCACCGCGTCTCAGCGCAAAGGGGCGCTGGCCGATGCGGTGGAACTCTTCCTTGCCCGCATCGCGGTCCACCCCCTTGGCGACGCCGACCATGGGCACGTCCTCGACGCCGAGTTCAGCGAGGATGCCATGGACCGCGCTCACCTGCCCCGCGCCGCCGTCGATCAGCAACAGATCGGGCCAGGCCGCCGTCTGCCGGTCCGGGTCTTCTTTCAGAAGGCGCTTGAACCGGCGGGTCAGCATTTCGCGCATCATGCCGAAATCGTCGCCCGGGGTCAGGGTCTCGTCCTTGATGTTGAACTTACGGTACTGGCTTTTGAGGAACCCCTCCGGACCGGCCACGATCATGCCGCCCACCGCGTGCGCCCCCTGAATGTGGCTGTTGTCATAGACCTCGATCCGGGCGGGTGCGCCGTCGAGGTCGAAGGCCTCGGCCAGGCCTGCGAGCAGCTTGGCCTGGGTCGCCGTTTCGGACATTTTGCGCGCAAGGCTTTCGCGCGCGTTGCGGAGGGCGCCTGCGACCAGTTCCTTTTTCTCGCCGCGCTGCGGGACAAGGATTTCGACCTTGCGACCGGCCTTGGCGCTGAGGGCTTCGGAAAGAAGGTCGGCGTCTTCGATGTCGTCCGACAGCAGCAATTGCCGAGGCGGGTCTTTCTGGTCATAAAACTGCACGAGAAAGGCCTGCATGACCTCCGCTGCCTCTGCGCCTGCGCCCGTCCTCGGGTAGTAATCCCGGTTGCCCCAGTTCTGGTTGGCGCGGATGAAGAAGACCTGCACACAGGCTTGGCCCCCTTCCATATGGAGGGCGACCACATCCGCCTCGGCCACGCCTGCGGGGTTCACCGCCTGGCTGCCTTGTACGAAGGTCAGCGCCTTCAGCCGGTCCCGCAGGGCGGCGGCGCGTTCGAATTCCATCGCATCGGAGGCTTCCTGCATCTGCGCGGCCAGCGTTTCCTGCACCTTGGTGGTCCGGCCCTTGAGGAATTTCTCGGCATCCGAAACCAGGCCTGCATATTCCGTCTCGCTCACATAGCCGACGCAAGGGGCGGAACAGCGCTTGATCTGGTAGAGCAGACAGGGCCGGGTGCGGCTTTCAAAGGTGGCGTCCGAGCAATTCCGCAAAAGGAACACCTTCTGCAACTGGTTCAGCGTCCGATTGACGGCGCCTGCGCTGGCGAAAGGGCCGTAATAGGCCCCCTTCTCCTTTTTCGCCCCCCGGTGTTTTTTGATCGCCGGATAGCCATGGGACTTGGCCACGAGGATGTTCGGAAAGCTCTTGTCGTCGCGCAACAGCACATTGTAGCGCGGCTTCAACTGCTTGATCAGGTTCTGCTCCAGCAGCAACGCCTCGGTCTCGGTGCGCGTGGTCAGGAACATCATCGAGGCGGTGTCGCGGATCATCCGGAAGATCCGCGCCGAATGGCCGGTGGGCCGCGCGTAGTTCGACACCCGCGCCTTGAGGTTGCGCGCCTTGCCCACATAGAGCACCGCGCCCTTGGCATCGAGCATCCGGTAGACGCCCGGGCTTGCATCGAGCGTCTTGAGATAGGCTGCGATGACCTCGAAACCGGTCTTCGTCGGGATGTTGTCGGCGTCTTCCATGATTCTCTGACTGGCTGCCTTAGCTGGCGGTGCGGGACAAGGGAAAAGCTGTCCACCGTTTCTGTGGATAAGTGCGAGGATAAATCCCGAGCGCGGGGATTTTTTCCTTAGTTTTGACGCCCTTCATGGCATTGCCTAATTTTTGTGCAAATCTTCAAAGCTTTGATTTCATTCGTATTTTTTCTACACCCTTACCAAAACACTGAAAACACTGGGCTTTTCGTAACCCTTTTGTAACGCGCAGGTGAGGACGTGTACAACTTGCCCCAGGGGCAGCGGAAACACCCCTATTCTATCCCCCGGGTGTCCGGTGTTTGCCAGCCCAGATGCTGGCCGCCATCGGTGCAGATCAGCTGGCCTGTGACGCTGGGGGCGTCGATGAAATAGCCCAGCGTGTGGGTCACATCGGAGGGGTCGGCGCCGCGCCCCATGATCGTTCCGCGCCGCTGGCCGAGGAAATGGTCGCGGCTCTGGCGGGTGCCCTGCATCGTGGGGCCGGGGCCGATGGCATTCACGCGCACCCGGGCGCCATAGTGCTGGGCAGCGGTCTGGGTCAGCGCCCAGAGGCCCATCTTGGCCAGCGTGTAGGAGGCGAAATGGGGTGAGAGCTTGCGCACCCGCATGTCGACCATATTGACCACCAGCGCCCGGGCGGTGGGGTCGTCAAACGCGCCCTGGATCACCGGCTCGGGGGCCTGGGCGGCGAAGGTCTGGGTCAGCACGAAAGGCGCGCGCAGGTTCGATTCCATATGGCGGTCCCAGCTTTCGCGGGTGCCGGTTTCGACCGTGTCATGCTCGAAGATCGAGGCGGAATTGACCAGCAGCGTGAGCTGGCCCAGCGCATCGACCGCACGGGGCACGAGGGCCTGCATCTGGGCTTCCTCGGTCAGGTCGGCCTGCAGGGTCACCGCATTGACGCCAAGCGTGCGCGCCTCGGCGGCGACCTCTTCGGCCTCCGCGGTCGAGCCGTTGTAGTGGATCGCCACGTCATAGCCGCGCTCCGCCAGGTAGAGCACCATGGCGCGGCCAAGCCGTTTGGCCCCGCCGGTGACCAGCGCGCGCCCGCTCATCCCTGCCCCACCACGGTGATCATGTAGGCGATATAGAGCGCGGTCAGGATCACGCCGAAGCGGCGGGTCAGATCCCATTTCGGCTTGAAGACGAAAGGCAGCATCAGGAGCGAGGCGCCGAGCATGACCCAGAGGTCGAAGCGCAGGAAGCTGTCGGCGACGGGGATCGGGCCGACCAGGGTGGCGACGCCGATGATCGCCAGAAGGTTGAAGATGTTGGAGCCTATGACGTTGCCGAGGGCCACATCGGCCTGACGACGGATCGCGGCCATCACGGTGGTGGCCAGTTCCGGCATCGAGGTGCCGAGCGCCACGAGCGACAGGCCGATGGCGGATTCGGAAATGCCGAACTGGCGGGCGATGTCGACGGCGGAATCCACGAAGAGATCGGCGCCCAGCGGCAGGCCGATCAGACCGAGGATGATGAAGACGGCGATCTTCCAGCCATCGAGGGAGGGGTCGGCGCCTTCGAGGGCTTCGGGGTCGGTTTCACGGCGGTGGACGATGGCGGCGCGGGCCTGATCGGCAATGATCATGCCCAGAAGCACCAGCAGCACCAACCCGTGCCCCCAGGTCAGCGGCCCGATGGTGCAGAGCGCGATGAACATCACGCTCGCCCCGATCATCGCCACATAGCTTTTGCGGGTGTCATAGCCGGAGGTGTGGAGCCGGGAGACCAGGGCCGGCACGCCAAGGACGAGGAGCACATTGGCGGTGTTCGAGCCGACCGCATTGCCAAGCGCCAGCCCCGGCGCATCTTCGAGCACCGATTGCACGGAGATGATGAGTTCCGGCGCCGAGGTGCCGAAGGCGACAATGGTCAGGGACACGATCAGGGCGGGAATGCCCAGGCGCAGGGCCAGGTTGACGGCACCGCGCACCATGAGGTCACCGGCGGTCAGCAGGATCGCGAGACCGAGAACGAGGGTCAACCATACCATGATATCAGGCCTTTCCGCAGGGGCATTTGCCCTTGCCAATGCGGTGTCGCCCGCAATGGGGGCATTTGCCCGCCAGCGGGCGAAGTTTCTTGGGAAGCAGCAGGCTCAGCTTGCCGAACATCGCGAGCACCGCGATGAAGACCAGAAAGAGCGCCACGATCTTGGTGAGCATCCGGTTACGCCCCGAAGCGCTGGAAGGCAGCGCGGTCTTCAACTTCGGAGAGCGCATCACCGACCAGATGGGCGCCGAAGCGCGACAGCAGCGGACGTTTCTGGGCGTAGCTGTTGAAGCGGACCTTGTCGCCGAAGATCTCCTTCATTTTGGGCACCAGATGGCCGACGCCATCGACCAGCCCGGTGGGCAGGGCCTGCGATCCGACCCATATGTCGGCGTTGAAGAGATCCATCTCGGCATTGAGGCGCCCGCCCCTGCAGGTCTTCACATGGTCGATGAACTCGCCGTGGATATGCTCCTGCAGATCCTTGATGCGTTTGACATCTTCGGGGTTTTCCGGGCGGAACGGGTCGCCGAGGCTTTTCGATTTGCCGGCCGTGTAGACCCGGCGCTCGATGCCGTATTTCCCGATCAGCTCATTGAGGCCGAAGCCTGCGGAGATCACCCCGATGGAGCCGACGATGGAATGGCGGTCGACCCAGATTTCATCCGCGGCGCTCGCAATGTAATAGCCGCCCGAGGCCGCCACATCCTCGATGAAAGCGTAAACCTTGACCTCTTTTTCCTCCGCAAGCCGCCGGATGCGCGCGGCGATGAGCGAGGATTGGGTCGGACTGCCGCCCGGTGAGTTGATGACCAGCGCCACCGCGTCGGGCTTGCCCTTGGTGAAGGCCTTTTGCAGCAGGCCCGCGACGCCTGCATCCGAAATGCCGCCCCGGGCGCGGGCGGCGATCACGCCCTGCATCCGGACAACGGCAACGCGGGGCGGGGTTTTCAGGAAAGGAATGTAACGCCTCATGGGTTCCCATCTAGGCCGCTTGCGCCCGGGCAACAAGCGGGAAGCGGGATTTGTCGTCGCCTGTCCCGGCAGGCCGGGCCCGGTTTTGGGGGTTTTGCGGGATTTGCGTATTTTTGAAGAGGTGACGGCCGGGGTCAGCCGGGTCTGTCGTGGATCACCAGGGTGAAACTTTCCTCGGCGGTGGGTGGCGCGTGGTGTTTGGAGAAGATGTGAAACTGCGCTTCGGTCACCGCGAAGGGGTGATCGCCCCGGGCGTTGCGGGCGCGCAGCCGGGCAAGGCAGGTTTCGTCGGGGGTGGTGATGAGATGCATCTGATGGGCGGCGCCGGAGGCCTCGATCAGCCCGCGCATCCATTGCCGCGTCTCCACCGTGTTGGCGGGAAAACCCAGCACCACCGAGACGCCCGATTTCAGAAGGTCTATCACGTGGGGGCCGAGGATGCTGCGCAATTTTCCGGCGCAGCGGACGTAATCTGCGGGGCTGTTCATCTGATCCGCGAAGAGCGCGCTGAGCCAGTCATCCTCGGCGATCAGGATCGTGGTCTCTCCCTCCGCAAGCTGGCGCGCCAGAGTGGATTTGCCAGAGGCGATCTTGCCGCAGATCAGATGCAGGGTCGGTGCAGTGGCGGACATGGGTCAATTCCGTTTGGTCGGGGCAAGGGCGCGCCGGGGGCAATGCGAGCGTTCAATGGCGGGGATCTGCCACGTGGCGCGTGAGTTGTCCACGGTCAGGCCCTGGGATTGCGCGGTCGGCCCCGCTCCAGGTCCGGGGTGATCGCGATGTGTTCGGCGTCGTCGCCCGGCGGCAGGCGGAAGGGGCCATTGTCCCAATCGGCGGCCTTCCAGGCCTCTTTGGCTTCTTCGATCCGGTCGAGCGAGGAAGAGACGAAATTCCACCAGATGTAGCGGCCTTCGTTCATCGTCTCACCGCCCAGCGCCATCAGCCGCGCCCCCTGCCCGCCTGCGCGCACCGAAATCCGGTCGCCGGGGCGGAAGACCATCATGCGGCCCGCCTCGAAGATCTCGCCTGCGATCTCGACCGCGCCTTCGGTGATATAGAGGCCGCGATCCTCGTGATCGTCGGGCAGCGGGAAGGCGGCGCCGGGGGCCAGCACCACGTCGAGATAGAAGGTTTCGGATTGCATCGTCACCGGGCTGATCGCGCCATAGGCCGTCCCGAGGATCAGCTTGGCGGTCACGCCCGTGTCGGTGATCTGCGGCAGGGCGGCTTCCTTGTGATGTTCGAAATCCGGCGCCATGTCTTCGTTCTTTTCCGGCAGGGCGATCCAGGTCTGGATGCCGAAAAGCTTGTGGCGAGAGGCGCGGGTTTCGGCGCTGGTGCGTTCGGAATGGGTCACGCCGCGCCCGGCCACCATCCAGTTCACCTCGCCCGGATAGATCATCTGATGGGTGCCGAGGCTGTCGCGGTGTTCGAATTCGCCCTGATAGAGATAGGTGACGGTGCCGAGGCCGATATGGGGATGGGGCCGCACATCGATGCCGCCATCGGTGATGAATTCGGCCGGTCCCAGCTGATCAAAGAAGATGAAGGGCCCGACCATCTGGCGCTTGGGCGATGGCAGGGCACGGCGCACTTCAAAGCCGCCCAGATCGCGGGCGCGCGGGATGATCAGCGTGTCGAGCGCATCGAGGCCACTGGTGGGGCAATCCGGGTTTTGGGTCGGGTTCCAACTCATGGCGCGCGCTCCTGCGGTGGGGATCGTTTGATCCTTACCTAAGGTGAAACGCCGGGTTTTCGAGAGTGGTCAGCGCACGGGGAGTGTGGGGATTTGCGAGACATCGACATTGCGGATCGCGTGCCATTCGTCATGGGCAGCCTGCATCCGGATCCAGAGCCCGGCGCCATTGCCGAAAAGCTGGCCCAGCCGCACCGCCATTTCCGGGCTGACCGGTTTGCGCTCGGCCATCATGTCATGGAGGTGCTGACGCGAGATCCCGAGGAGCCGCGCCACCTCGCTTTTCGATTTTCCGGTGGCGGGCAGCACATCCTCGCGCAGGATTGCGCCGGGATGAGTGGGGGCGGTGTCGGGATTGCGGGTCATTTCAGGTTCCTAGTGGTATTGCTCGAAGTCGAGCACATGGGCGTCGCCGTCTTCGAAGGTGAAGGTCACGCACCAAGGCCCGTTCACGTGAACGGTGTAGCGCGTGGGATGGTAGCCCCCGAGCGCGTGGAAATTGAAACCGGGCAGGTTCATGTCCTCGGGCCGCGTCGCCGCATTCAGGGCATCCAGCCTGCGCATCAGACGTCCGTGCAGCCGCTTGTCGATCCTGGACTTGCCGGTTTCCCACAGCGCCTTCAGCTCTTTGTGGGCGAAGCTGCGGATCATGGGGATATGTAGTCTATCTGCTTACATATGTCAACAGATCGCTTACATATCTTCCTTGCGCGCCACCTCGAACACGGTCTTGCCCACCACCAGGAATTCCCGGTGGGTCTTGCGGGTGACCTGATAGCCGACGGTCTCGGCCGCCTCGGTCAGCCGCGCAACGACCTGTTCGTCGGGCAGGGCAAAGCTGTGACGGGGGGTGGCGATATTGCGGCCGACCAGCAGATCGGGGGCGGCGGCGCGGGTGGTGGGCTGGATAAGGCCCAGCCGTTGGGCCGCCTCATGGGTCAGCAGAAAGCCGAGCCCGCCCGCGCCGTAGCCTCCCTTCACGAGATGGATCTCGCGCAGGTCTGCCCAGCCGATCCGGTAGTGGCGCGGGGCGTGCAAGGCTGAGGTAATATCGAGCGTCAGGGCGTCTTTCTCGAAGGTCAGGGCAGCACCGCTTTTGGACGGGCGGAGATAGACCCGCCAGGCCAGCAGAAAGAGGCCGATTGCCAGCCCCGCCGGAAGTGCTCCGACCCAGAGCGGAATACCGTTGGTGGTGGCGAGAAGGCCCGCAACGAACAGGCTGATCGCTCCGAAAACGGCAAGGAAAACGGCCCAGACCCGGTTGATGCCGGGGTTGCGCGGGATATCGGGCGGAGGCGCGGCCACCCTACCCCGGATCGCGCCAGCGGTTGACGATCGGATATCGGCGGTCAAGCCAGAAGGCTTTCTTGGTCAGACGCGCGCCGGGTGCCGACTGGAAGCGTTTGTATTCGGCGAGGTAGATCAGCCGTTCGACCTTTTTGACCACCTCGTGATCGAAGCCCATCGCCACCACCTCCGGCACCGATTTCTCGTCGTCAATCAGCGCCGTGAGGATCACGTCGAGATCGGCATATTCCGGCAGCGAGTCGCTGTCCTTCTGATCTTCGCGCAGCTCGGCGGTGGGCGGTTTGTCGATGACCGAGACCGGGATCACCTCGCCTGCCGGCCCCGCCATCCAATCGCGGTGGTTGGCGTTGCGCCAGCGGCAGGCCTCGAAAAGGCGGGTTTTGTAGAGATCCTTCACCGGGTTGTAGCCGCCCGCCATGTCGCCGTAGATCGTGGCATAACCGACCGCGACTTCGGATTTGTTGCCGGTGGTCAGGAGCATCTCGCCGAACTTGTTCGAGAGCGCCATCAGGATCACCCCGCGCAGGCGGGATTGGATGTTCTCCTCGGTCACGTCGGCCTCAAGACCTTCGAACATCGGCGCCAGCGCCTCGGTCATCGCCGCGCGCGGGCCGGAGATCGGAACCGTGTCGAGTTTGATGCCGAGGGCCGAGGCGACGGCGGCGGCATCGTCGAGCGAGGCCTGCGACGTATATTCCGACGGCATCATCACGCCGCGCACATTCTCGGGGCCCAAGGCATCGGCGGCGATGGTGGCGACGATGGCCGAATCCACCCCGCCCGAGAGGCCGAGCACGGCCTTCTTGAAGCCGGTCTTGTGGAAATAGTCGCGGGTGGCTTCGACCATCACCCGGTAATCCTGTTCCCATTCGTCGGGCAAGGGCGCGATCTCGCCAGGCTGGGCACGCCAGCCCTCATCGGTTTCCTCGAAGTTCACATGGGCGACGGTTTCGTCGAAGACCGGCAGGCGCAGGGCCAGTTCGCCGCCCGGGTTGAGGATGAAGGAGCCGCCGTCAAAGACCTGATCGTCCTGACCGCCGACCATGTTGAGATAAACGAGCGGCAGGCCGGTCTCAATGACGCGGGCGACCATGACATTGAGCCGGGTGTCGAACTTGCCGCGATAATAGGGCGAGCCATTGGGGACGAGCAGGATCTGGGCGCCCGATTCCTCCAGCGCCTCAGGCACGTCTTCATGCCAGGCGTCTTCGCAAATCGGCGTGCCGATGCGCAGGAGGCCCATGTCATAGGGGCCCGACAGGGGGCCGGGTTCGTAGAGGCGCACCTCATCGAACACCGTTTCATTGGGCAATTCGTGCTTCAGCACCTGCCGGACCAGACGGCCCTCTTTCAGGATGTGATAGGCGTTGTAGAGCTTGCCGCCCTGAAAAAGCGGGCCGCCGATGCCCAGTGCGGGACCATCGGCGCAATCGGCCATCAGCGCGTCCACATGGGCCATGGCATCGCGGGTGAAAGCCTCTTTCATCACGAGGTCTTGCGTCTGGTAGCCGGTGACGAACATCTCCGGCAGTGCGACCATGTCGGCGCCTGCGGCCTTGCCCGCCTCCCAGGCGGCGCGGGCTTTCGCGCAATTCCCCGCCAGATCGCCCACGACCGGGTTCATCTGTGCCAATGTCAGCCGAAATCTGCCTGCCATGGGTCCGTCTCTTTCCATATGGTCCACCGGAGGTCTTAGCAGACCAAGCGGCGGGGGAAAGGGCACGGGCGGGAAAAGCGTTGCGACCCGTGCGGCGCTCCACTAGATTTGGTTCCGAGTAGGGATAACGCGGGTCTTCTCAAGGCCCGGACAGCGAGGAACGGTGGCTTTCCCATGAAACGGGCACTTGGAATCAGTACGTTGGCTTTGGCCGCATTGCTCGCGGATATGGCGGCGGCGCAGGAAGTCATCACCAAGCAATATGATGACGGCGGCGTCTATGAAGGCACGTTCCGCGATGGCAAGCAGCATGGCACCGGCAGCTACCGGCTGCCCAATGGCTATGTCTATGAAGGCGAATGGGTCGATGGTGAGATCAAGGGCCAGGGCCGGGCCGAGTTCCCCAACGGGTCGGTCTATGAAGGCATGTTCGCCGGCGGCAAGCCCGAAGGCATCGGCAAGATCACCTTTGCCGATGGCGGCACCTATGAAGGCGAATGGGCCGACGGCAAGATCAACGGCACCGGGATTGCGCTTTATGCCAATGGCGTGCGCTATGAAGGCGGTTTCGTCGATGCGCTGCACCAGGGCCAGGGCAAGATGGAAAGCCCCAACGGCTATGTCTACGAAGGCGAATGGGCGCGCGGGATCAAGGAAGGTCAGGGGCGCATTCAATATCCCGACGGGGCGATCTACGAGGGCATGCTGGCCCGCGGCATCCGCGAGGGCACCGGCAAGCTGACCATGACCGATGGCATGGTCTATGAAGGCCAGTGGGCCGATGGCCAGATCAACGGGATCGGCACGCTGGTGCAGCCCAATGGCGATGTCTACGACGGCAGCCTGGTGGGCGGAAAGCGCCAGGGACCGGGCAAGGTCACTTATGCCAATGGCGATGTCTATGAGGGCAATTTCGCCGCCGATCAGCGTCAGGGCACCGGCACGTTCACCGGCACCGACGGCTACACTTATGTGGGCGAATGGGCCAATGGCCAGATCGAGGGGATGGGCGAAGTCACCTATCCCGACGGGTCGGTCTATGTGGGCAGCTTTGCCAACAACCTGGCCCATGGCTCGGGCAAGATCACCTATCCCGACGGCAACACCTATGAGGGCGCCTGGGTCGAGGGGGTGATCGAAGGCCGGGGCATTGCCACCTATGCCAACGGGCTGGTCTATGAGGGCGAGTTCAAGAACGCCCAGATGCACGGCCAGGGCAAGATGATCTTCGATGACGGTTACACCTATGAGGGCGGCTGGATCGATGGTCAGCGCGAAGGTCAGGGCACCGCGCGCTATTCCGACGGCACGATCTATGAAGGCGCCTTTGTGGCGGGCAAGCGCGAGGGCGAAGGCACGATCACCATGGCAGACGGCTTCACCTACACCGGCGCCTGGAAAGATGGCGAGATCGACGGGATCGGCAAGGCCACCTATGCCAATGGGGACATCTACGAGGGCGCTTTCGTGCGCGGCAAGCGCCAGGGCGAAGGCACGATCCGCTACGCCAGTGGCGAGGAACGTTCGGGCGTCTGGGAAGACGGGGCTTTGGCCGAGGATTCCAGCGCCGAAAACTGAGACAGACTGTTTACGCTTCGTTAACAATTATGGCGGCGAGTTAACCATAATGGTGTTTTTGGTAAACAAATACCTGACAAACTCCCGCAACCTGCCCTAGTTTCGCCCTCTCCCCGGAGGAGAACGTCCTTGGTCGCAACAATTTATTGAGTTCAAGATGTTCAAACTCACCAAGGAGTCACTTGAAAAGAAGTCTGATCTCTTCCGCTACACCCACTTCCTGATCACCGGCCTCCGGTTTCAGCGCTTCTCCAAATGGAGAGCCCAGGGCAAGCGCAATCCTTTCGTCAGTCCCTCGTATGAAAGGAAAGAAGCGCGGCGGTCCGAATTCGTAGAATTCTTCACAGATTTTCGCTCGATCATCTCCAGGAAAACGAGCTGACTGATACAGGTATGCGAACATGGGGCCTTGTCCCCGCGCTGTTTTCTTTGACAGCCCTCGCCGCGGAGGATACCCTCCGCGGCATGAACCAGGTTAACCATATCATCCCCGCGTGCGCCTCCCGCGCCGCCAACCTGCTTCTTCTCCTTAGCCGCCTCTGAGCGTGCCTTTTGGCGCGACCGCTCAGAGGGGTTTCAGCGCCAGACAGACAAGGCTAAGGAGACATTCATGAAGACGATCAATCTTACCGAGAAGCTTGCGCGCTTCTCCTCGCACTGGGATCCCCATGTGGTGGCCGATTACAACGGCAACGACGTGATGGTGGTGAAATTCCAGGGCGAGTTTCCCTATCACAAGCACGACACGACCGACGATTTCTTTCTCGTCCTCGACGGCGAGATGGAAATGGACATCGAAGGGGAAGCCCCCCGCAAGGTGGCTGCGGGCGAGATGTTCATCGTCCCCAAAGGCGTCGTGCACCGGCCCCGGGCGGCGGAGGAATGCAAGGTTCTTCTGATCGAGCCCAAAGGCGAACCGAATTCCGGGGATGCCGACCGTATCCCCGCCCCGAAACCACGTATCTGAGGACCAACAAGATGGCCGACAAAGACCACGTCTTGATTTTTGACACCACATTGCGCGACGGCGAACAGAGCCCCGGCGCCACCATGACCCATTCCCAGAAGCTGGAGATCGCGGAACTCCTGGACGACATGGGCGTCGACATCATCGAGGCGGGCTTCCCCATTGCCTCCGAGGGTGATTTCAACGCGGTGAGCGAGATTGCCAAACGCTCGAAAGATGCGGTGATCTGCGGGCTTTCCCGCGCGAACTTCAAAGATATCGACCGCTGCTGGGAGGCGGTGAAACATGCCGCCCAGCCGCGCATCCACACGTTTATCGGCACCTCGCCCCTGCACCGGGCGATCCCCGACCTGACCAAGGACGAGATGGCCGAGAAGATCCACGAGACCGTCACCCATGCCCGCAATCTCTGCGACAATGTACAATGGTCACCGATGGATGCGACGCGGACCGAATGGGAGTATCTGACCCGCGTGGTGGAGATCGCCATCAAGGCCGGGGCCACCACGATCAACATTCCTGACACGGTGGGCTATACCGCACCCCGCGAAAGTGCGGATCTGATCCGGCGGCTGATCGCCGAAGTGCCCGGCGCCGAAGACGTGATCTTTGCCACCCATTGTCACAATGATCTGGGCATGGCGACCGCCAACAGTCTCGCCGCCGTCGAGGGTGGCGCGCGCCAGATCGAATGCACGATCAACGGTCTGGGCGAACGGGCGGGCAATACCGCGCTGGAAGAGGTGGTGATGGCGCTGCGGGTGCGCGGTGACATCATGCCCTACGATACCGGGGTCGATGCCACCAAGCTCACCCATATCTCGCGCCGGGTCGCCACCGTTTCGGGCTTTGCGGTGCAATACAACAAGGCCATCGTCGGCAAGAACGCCTTTGCCCATGAAAGCGGCATCCATCAGGACGGGATGCTGAAGAATGCCGAAACCTTCGAGATCATGCGCCCCGAGGATGTGGGCCTGACCGAGACCAATATCGTCATGGGCAAACATTCCGGCCGTGCCGCCCTGCGCTCGAAACTCCACGAGTTGGGGTTCGATCTGGCCGACAACCAATTGAATGACGTCTTCGTGCGGTTCAAGGCGCTGGCCGACCGCAAGAAAGAGGTGCTGGCCGATGATCTGATGGCGCTGATGCGCGATCAGGAGGCAGGCGACACGGTTGACCGGCTGAAGGTCAAGTTCCTCCGGGTGATCTGTGGCACCGAGGCGCCGCAATCGGCCGATCTGACGCTCGAGATCGACGGAGAGGACCGCCAGGTCACCGCCCAGGGCGACGGGCCGGTGGATGCGACCTTCAACGCGGTGAAGGAACTCTTCCCCCACGGGGCGCGGCTGCAGCTCTATCAGGTCCATGCGGTCACCGAAGGGACCGACGCCCAGGCCACGGTCACCGTGCGGCTTGAGGAAGAGGGGCGGATCACCACCGGGCAATCGGCGGATACGGATACGGTGGTGGCCTCGGCCAAGGCCTATGTGGCCGCCCTCAACCGCATGCTGGTCAAGCGTGAACGGGTCGAGCCCCATTCCGATACCAAGCAGGTGTCCTACAAGGACGTGACCTGAGACAAGGCGCATATCGTGCCGAAAAAGGGCCGGTCGTTCCGCGACCGGCCCTTTTTGGAATCAAACTTTAGGATAATCCGGGCCGAGAAACACATTTCCGCCCCATAAATAGGGCGTTGTTTCCGGGTGCTTCACAATACCAGTGGTAAGGAAGATATTATGGGGCAATAAGCAGGGAAACTTGGGCATTTTCGGGGTTTTCCGCCCCATTGCTGCCACATTTCTGGCCTAAAAATGTCTTCGAGGCGCTTGGTACTGCCTCATGTGACAAGTGTAAAAAGTAACCCGTGTGTAAGTGAGTTAGTGAGTATCATGACGATGGTTCGTTCGTTCTTCAAACCGGTTCTGTCTCTCTGCCTGATCGTCGCGGCAGGCTATGGAACCTATCTCCCCTTCGAGATCATTCGGTCACACCAGATCGAAGAGGCTTCCAGGCCCCTGGTGGTCAATGCCCTCTCGGCTGAGCTTATGTCCCAAGCTGCCGAGAATGCCACCGCTGCCGCAAAATCTGCGGAACCGGCTTTCGGGAACGAACGGATCATCCAAGTTGACCCGATCCAAACTGGCGCGGCCGTCAATACGCTCTGACGGTCTCACCAGGAACCAGCCCTCCGGGATGTGTGACCCGGAGGGCCGGTTCGACCCTAGAAATTCTCATCGCTCGGCGGAACGCGATCTGGTCCATGACCACCGTTCCGCGCTGGGTGGGGCGAGGCGCGTTCCGTTGGGGGGAACGCGCCTCATTTTCGTTTAAGATACTGAATTATTTATATTATTTTCACAAAATCTGCATGTTTGCCTTGATTTTGCCACATTTCTGGCGTAGAAATACCTCCATGGAAGGTCGTGTTGTTGACCCTTTCGTGAGTGTTACGCGGGCGCTTGTGTGTGTGAGTGGCCGTGGTTGAGTGAGTGACGGGATCGGTCGTGTGTTTGGCCGCGCCCTTGTGTGAAAAGTGACTAGGTTGGTTAAAATGTGTGAGGCTCCCCAAGGCCGAAAGGCCGCTACGCGTTTTGTGGATGAAACCGCCCCTCTGGGCCAGTCCCCTCAATCGGATCAACGCAATCGTCGCCGCGCGGTGACCTATGCCGGTTTCCTCGATCATGACGAATTGATGAAAATGCTCGATATGGCCGATGCCCATATGGCGAACCAGGCCCAGCCCAAAGGGCTGCTGGCGCGTGCCTTCGGGCGCAAGCCCGAGGCCGCCTAAGCCGCGTCACGCGGTGAGAAAGTCGAGACTGTCCTGAAGGAAGCGCCTGCGATGTTCGGGCGCTTCCATCAGCAATTCGTGGCGTGCGCCGGGCAATTCGACCAAACGGGCGGACGGCCAATGGGCATGCATGGCGCGGATCGCCGGGATCGAGACGATTTCTTCGGCGGTGCCAAGGCCGGTGAGCACCGGCAGCGCCGGGCGCGGAGCGGCGTAGAGCGCGCGGGTCTCGGCAATGGCGCGACCGACCCAATCCACCGTTGGCCCGCCCAGGGCAAATTCCGGCACCTGGCGCACATGGTCCTGCAACCAGTCATAGATGGCTGGGTCGGTGGTCAGCATGTTGCCGGGAAAATCGGTGGTCTTCGTGTAATTTTCCACAGATGTGCCCGGCGACACCCGTTGCCCCTGCCCCACCGCATGGAAAAGCGGCGGCAGGACATGGGACAGAGGCCGCAGCCAGGGGGGCATGGCAAGCCCCCACATGGGCGCGGAAAACACGGCCCTCTCAAAGGGCAGCCCATTTACCAGCGAGCGCAGCCCGATGCAGCCGCCCATGGAATGGCCGATCATCATCCAGGGTTTCGGACATTCGAGAAGGTCGGCCAGCGCCAGAAGTTCGGCCGCATCGCGCTGATAATCGGCGAAATCTTCCACATGGCCGAGACGCGCATCGGGGATCAGCCGGTCCGAAAGCCCCTGCCCGCGCCAATCCAGCGTCATCACGGAAAACCCCGCATCGGTCAGATCCCGCGCAGTGGGCCCGTATTTTTCCGCATATTCCGTGCGGCCAGTGTAGATGAACACCGTGCCACGCGGGGTCGCTGCGGGCCAATGCACACAGCGCAGGCGCGGGCCATCTTTGGCCCGGCGCCAATAGGCTTGCACCTGCTCCGGCCCTGCGGCGAGGGCCTTATGGAACGGCGCCGTCTCCAAACTCAGGAGAGCGCGGGGGCCAGACGCATGGCCGCGCCCATGTCGCCGTCGATCTTCAGGCGACCGGACATGAAGGCCGAGGTCGGGTTCAGATCACCGGAAAGGATTTCCTGGAACACATCCGCATCGGCGGTCATGGTCACGTCGGCCTCTTCATCGCCTGCCCGCGCGCCATCGGCATCGAGCATGATCGCGCCCGCGCCTTCGATCACGAACTTGGCCGTGCCGTCGAATGCGCCGCCGGCCAGTTTTTCGTTCAGCGCCGAAACCGCCTGTTCAATCATATCACTCATGGATACTCCTCATTTCCCTGTGATCGGGCTCGCTTTTGCCCTGAATTCCGTTACCATTTCACTATGCTTCGCTTTCTTGCACTTCTCAAACACGTCGTAGCGGCAGTTTACGTCACTTTCGCCACCCTTGGGCCCGTTTCCGCCGATGAGGCGGAGCTGGAGGCGCTGTTCGAGGGGCTGCGCGGCGAAGATCCCGCCGCGGCCGCCCAGATCGAGGGGCGAATCTATGATCTGTGGTCGAAATCGGGCTCGCCTTCGATGGACCTGCTGCTCAACCGCGGGCGCGACGCGATGGAAGCGGGGGATTTCAAGCGCGCGGTCGAGCATTTCACCGCCCTGATCGACCACGCGCCCGAGTTTGCCGAAGGCTACAACGCCCGCGCCACGGCGTTTTTCCAGAGCCGTCAACTGGGCCTGTCGTTGGCCGATATTCAGCGGACCCTGGCGCTGAACCCGCGCCATTTCGGGGCGATGAGCGGGCTCGCGCTGATCCTCGAGGAGATCGGTCGGCCCGAAGACGCCCTGGCCGCCTGGCGCGAGGTGGAGGCGCTTCATCCCCATCGGGAGGGGCTGAAGGAGGCGCTGGAGCGGCTGGAGCGACAGGTCGAGGGCGCCGCCCTTTAGGCGCGGAGATTTCCGGCATCGTGACCCAGATCAAGGGCGTGTCGGGCGCGGGCGCCTAGGGATGACGTGCATTCCCCGATAAGAGCGGCGCGTGATGACGTCCCTTTTTCTGTTTCTGCTGATGCTCGGCATCGTGAGCCTTGCAGGGTTAGTCCTATGGCGCCGGAAGGACCATGGCGCGGACCGGGCCGAGGTGGCGCGATTGCGCCGCAGCGGGCGCAAGGCCCCGCCGCCGTTTTCCAAGCGCATGGTGGACGGGCTGCCGGACCCGGCCCGGCGCTACTTTCTTTTTGCCATCAAGGAGGGCACGCCGCTTCACCGGGTGGCGGAGATCACGATGCACGGGCAGTTCGGGCTGGGGGACAAAGACAGACCGAATTACATGCCGATGCAGGCCGAACAGGTTCTGGCAGCACCTGAGGGTTTCGTCTGGAAGATGGCGGGTGGATCCGGTGCCATGAGGATTTCGGGCTCGGACAGCGGGGGCTGGACCCGCTTCTGGCTGGCGGGCCTGATCCCGGTGGCCCGGGCGGGTGGCACGGCGGATCACCGGCTTTCGAGCTTTGGCCGGTGCGTCTCGGAAGCCGTTTTCTGGACCCCCGCCGCCGTTCTGCCCGGCCCCGGCATCCATTGGACGGCGGTTGATTCCAACACCGCGCGGCTGACCATCGAGCACCAGGGGCTGCAGCAATCCATCGACCTGAGTGTCGCCGAGGACGGCCGCCCGATCCGGGTCGTCTTGCAGCGCTGGAGCAATGCCAATGCGGACGGCGTCTACCGGTTCCAGCCCTTCGGCGGCGAATTGTCCGAGTTTCGGGAGTTTGACGGATTTCGGCTGCCCACCCATGTGGAGGCGGGCAACCATTTCGGCACCGAGGATTACATCCCCTTCTTTGTCGCAGAGGTCACCCGGGTGCGGTTTGCCCCGCAGGCACCTTAGAGTTCGACCACGCCGCCCGTGCGCGCCGCGCGTTTGATCGCGTCAAGCACTTCGATATTGCGCAGCCCCTCTTCCGCCCGCACCAGCGGCGGGGTGCCGTTGATCACGTCGAGGAAATGGCGGAATTGCTCGATGATCGGATCGGCGGTGGTGAGGGCGAGGGTTTCCCGTCCGATGGGCGCCCACCAGCTGGCTTCGCCCTCATGGGTCCAGAGCGCCATGTCGGGCACCGAAAGCGCCCCCATGGTGCCGCCGATGCGGTAGCAGGCTTCGTCGGTCTTCGGATAGGCGGGGTTTTCGCCCGCGGTCAGTTCCCAGGACCAGGGCGCCGATGTGGTGTCGCTGATCGAGACGGTGCCGAGGGCGCCCGAGGCGAATTCGAGGATCACGGCGGAAGTGTCTTCCACCTCAAAGCCGCGCACCGCATGGGCCTCCCGCGCCTGCACCCGGGTGATCGGCCCGCAGAAATGCTGCAGCATGTCGATGTCGTGGATCAGGTTGATATAGGTCGGCCCGCCGCCTTCCTTGGTGCGCCATTCGGCAGAGAAATAATCGGCGGGTTTGTGCAGCCAGAACATGGCGTTGACCGTCACGACCCGGCCCAGCCGACCCGCGTCGATCAGCGACTTTGCCTCTTTCGCAATCGGCGAATGGCGGCGGTGATGGCCGACCAGAATGGGGGTGCCGGTCGCGGCTTCCAGCGCCACCAGCGCCCTGCCCTCTTCGACCGAGGCGGTGAGTGGTTTTTCAATGAGCGCGGGAATGCCGGCCTTGAGACAGGTGGTGCCGTTTGCGGCGTGGAGCGGGTTCGGCGTGGCGATGATGGCGCCGTCAGGGGTGACTTTGGCGAGCGCCTCGTCAAGGGAGGGGAACCACGGTGCGCCGTGGTCTTGAGCCAATGCCTCTGCTTCGGGGTTGGGATCGATGACGGCGGCCAGTTGGGCTTCGGCACTCACCACATCGAGATGTTTGCGCCCGATGAGCCCTGCGCCCACCACCGCGATCTTTGCTGTTCCTGCGCCCATCCGTGCCTCCCCTTTGGAAGCGGCACGATGGCGACGGGCGCAGGATTGTCAATCTCGGATCACCCTAGTTGGTGATCAGCTCCGGCCCCATGAAGTAGGTGGGCAGGAAGGTCGACAGGAACGGCACATAGGTCACCAGGATCAGGAAGACGAAGAGCACGGCGAGGAACGGCAGGGCCGCCCGCACCACGGCCATCATCGGCATGCCGGCGACCCCGGAGGTGACAAAGAGGTTCAGCCCCACCGGCGGCGTGATCATCCCGATTTCCATGTTCACCACCATGATGATGCCCAGATGGATCGGGTCGATGCCCAGTTCGATGGCGATGGGAAACACCAGCGGTGCCACGATCACCAAGAGGCCCGAGGGCTCCATGAACTGGCCGCCGATCAGCAGGATCACGTTGACGACGATCAGGAAGACGATGGGGCC
>JAOXSD010000344.1 GCA_025800205.1 Silicimonas sp.
GGGCCGGGTCGGGCATGGTGTATCTGGCCGGCAAGCAAAGCCACAAAATGTCCAACGATCAGATGGTTGACCATATCGTTGAGCAGGTCGAGGCACGTGCCGCCCAGATTGAAGCCGCTGAGAAACAAGCCGCGGACGCCGAAGCAACCGCGGCAGAGTAAGCCCTCACTTATTCTGTCGATTGTTGATGAGGTCGTCGACGACGGCGGGTTCTGCGAGTGTTGAGGTGTCGCCGAGGGATCCGAAGTCGTTTTCTGCGATTTTGCGGAGGATGCGGCGCATGATTTTGCCGGATCGTGTTTTGGGCAGGCCGGGGGCCCATTGGATGACGTCTGGGCTGGCGATGGGGCCGATTTCGGTGCGGACCCATTTGCGCAGCTCCTGGCGCAGCTCTTCGGTGGGCTCGACCCCGTTCATCAGCGTGACATAGCAATAGATGCCCTGGCCCTTGATTTCGTGCGGGTAGCCGACCACGGCGGCCTCGGCCACGTTGACATGGGCGACCAGCGCGCTTTCGACCTCGGCGGTGCCCATCCGGTGCCCCGAGACGTTGATCACGTCATCCACGCGCCCGGTGATCCAGTAATCGCCATCCGCGTCGCGGCGGCAGCCATCGCCCGAGAAATAGTAGCCTTTGTAGTCGCTGAAATAGGTCTTCTCGAACCGCTCGTGATCGCCCCAGACGGTGCGCATCTGGCCCGGCCAGCTGTCTTTGATGGCCAGCACGCCTTCGGTCGGGCTGTCGTGGATTTCGGCCCCCGATTGCGGGTCCAGAACCACCGGCTGCACGCCGAAGAAGGGGCGCATGGCGGCGCCGGGTTTGGTGGCGTGGGCGCCGGGCAGGGGGGTCATCATGTGCCCGCCGGTTTCGGTCTGCCACCAGGTGTCGACGATGGGGCATTTGCCGCGGCCGACCACGTCATTGTACCAGGTCCAGG
>JAOXSD010000369.1 GCA_025800205.1 Silicimonas sp.
CTCATTATTTTAAAGGAAGTTACGCTCAGTATGTGCGCCAAATTAGCAGGAGAGAAGCTAATGCCGACTTAATGCAAACCGTTGCACATAAAGCGAATTTCTGACTTCTGCGAATTGGCGCCGAAAACCACCCCGCATCTGAATTTCAATGCCTGGACTATTCAAGCTTCAAGGATGCCTTTTTCACATTGCAAATCGCCATTTTACCGGCTCCTCGGGGCCGCCTTGCCCCTTGCGACCCGGCCCCGCAAGAGGTAGCCCCACCCCATGCAGATCCTCCGTGACACCACTTTCATGAGCGCCGACCATCGCGGCGCAACTTTGGCCATCGGCAATTTCGACGGGGTGCATCTGGGGCATCAGGCGGTGCTCGAGATCGCGCGCAAGGCCGCCGATGCGCCCCTGGGCGTGCTGACGTTCGAGCCGCATCCGCGCGAGTATTTCGCCCCCGATGCGCCGCCGTTCCGGCTGATGAATGCCACGGCCAAGGCGCACCGGCTGGAAAGTCTGGGCGTCGAGCGGCTTTATGAACTGCCGTTCAACGACAAGCTGGCGGCGCTGACGCCCGAGGACTTCTGCCGCGATATTCTGGCCGCGCAACTGGGGGCGGTGAATGTCACCGTCGGGGCCGATTTCTGCTTTGGCAAGGGGCGCAAGGGCACGATCGACACCCTGCGCGCCTTTGGCGCCGAACTGGGGTTCGGGGTCACCGTGGCGGAGCTGGTGGAAGAGGCCGGCGCGCAGGTGTCTTCGACCAATATCCGCACGGCACTGGCCGAGGGCCGGCCCGAAGAGGCCGCCGCCATGCTGGGCCATCTGCACCGGATTTCCGGCCGCGTGGTGCGCGGCGATCAGCGCGGGCGCGATCTGGGCTATCCCACCGCCAACATGTCCATCGAAGGGCTGCACCGGCCGAAATTCGGCGTTTATGCGGTGCGGATCGAGGTTTATGACGGCGCCAATGCGGGCAGCTACGACGGCGTGGCCTCGCTGGGCATCCGGCCGATGTTCGAGGGCGACGTGCCCAATCTGGAGAGCCATGTCTTTGATTTCTCGGGTGATCTTTACGGGGCCGAGTTGAGCGTGGCGCTGGTCTCCTATCTGCGGCCGGAGATGAAATTCGACAGTCTTGAGGGGCTGATCACCCAGATGGATGCGGACAGTGCGGAAGCGCGGCGCATTCTGGCAGAGACCGCGTGACGGATCCGATCCACCGCGCCGGTCTGCGGGACCGGTTCTGGGAGCGGGTGCCGCTGCAGAATCTCACGCCCAAGGAATGGGAGGCGCTGTGCGATGGCTGCGGGCGCTGCTGTCTGAACAAGCTTGAGGATCCGGACACCGCCGAGGTCGCCTTCACCCGCATTGCCTGCCGGTTGCTCGATGACGAGACCTGCCGCTGTGCCCATTACGAGGTGCGCAAACAGATCGTGCCGGAATGCGTGGTGCTGACCCCGGCAAATATCGGCGAGATTGCCTATTGGATGCCGGAGACCTGCGCCTATCGTCTGCGCCACGAGGGCAAACCGCTGTTCGATTGGCATCCGCTGATTGCCGGAAACAACGCCGCAATTGAGGCCGAAGGCATTTCGGTGCGCGGCTGGACGGTCCCGGAATTCGACATTCCCGAAGAGGAATGGGAAGACCACATCATCGAATAATAAATTAGAAGGCGATTGCCGGTCTTAAAGGCGCCGGTTTCAGGCCCGGCGGCGACCGGTTTCGACGGGGGCGGCCTCCGGTTTGCCCGCCGACAGGATGCGGTAGAGCAATTCGGCCAGGCTGGAGGTTTCGGTTTTGGCGTAGATCGAGCGCAGATGGGTGCGCACGGTGGCTTCGGTCAGGCCCAGCTCATCGGTGACGCCCTTGACCGAGAGCCCCCGGGACAGCAGCAGGCAGACCCGGAATTCGGCACGGCTGAGATTGGCCGGATTGGCCATGTCCAGAAGCGGCTGCTCCCATTTGAACCGGTCGTCAGAGGCTGCAGCCCGGGCCCGGGCGACGCGTGCATCCATGCCGGCCTGGGTGACCAGCCCGGTCTGGCGTCCGGCCCAGGAGCGCACGATCGTGGGCAGCAGGGTTTCGAACTCCAGCTTTTCGCTGCGTTCGAGGGCGCGGGTGAAGTGGAATTCGATGAAATCCGACTGCCGGGCATTGCGCGCCAGCACCACCACGACGATTTCCTCGATGTCGCGGGCGGCCTGCCAATGGGTCAGGCTCTGGCTGGTCTGCCATTGCTCATCGGCCAGGTGATCGCTGAGAAACCACAAGGTGGCGGGCCGGGCGTGATCGTAGAAATACCCCATCACATCCACCGCCAGGGCGCGGGTCAGCGCGGGCAGATCGGGAACGTCCGCGCGCATGTCGCTCAGGGCGACGCTGCGCGGGCGGGTTTCGGTCTTGAGATGTCGGGATAAGGCGGCGGCTTCGGCGCCAAAGCCGTCGGACAGCGCCTGCAGCGCCTCGCGCAGCGCCATGGCGCCATGGAGCCCGCCGCACCAGGCGGCAATGCCATCGAGAACCCGCAATTGCGGTCCCAGCCTGGCATCGGCCAAAATATCGCGTCCTTTCGCCGTCACAATCACACTTTCCATCAAAACAGACCGATGACGTTGCGGGTCACCGTCAGATTTCCCGTCGACACCGGCTAACCCAGCTTAGGATGCTCTCCTCAGCCGTTAGCTGATCAGACGGATACCCGTTTAGTCAAGTTTTCCACAAGGCTCAAAGGCGGGATTGCGGCGAAATCGCCGCATTGTTGACGAATTGGCGACAATTTTCCCGCCAATTCCGGGGCTTTGGGTCGCGCCGACCGCCCGGCGGTCAGCCGCCGAACGTGTCGGTCCAGCGAATCGCGATCGGCCCGAGGATCAGCAGGAACAGCGCCGGCAGCATCAGGGCCGCCATCACACCGGACATTTTCACCGGCAGTTTGTTGGCCATTTCCTGGGCCTTGAGTTCGCGCGACAGCCGCATTTCGGTGGCATAGGTGGTGAGCGCATCGGAGACGGAGGTGCCGAACTGGATCGATTGCAGGATCACGCTGGCAAAGGAGGCGACTTCGTCGACCCGGGTGCGCCCGGCCATGTCGAGAAGCGCCTTTTCCCGGTCGCCGCCCGCCGCCACTTCGAGCTGCACCAGGCGGAATTCCTGGGAGATCGCGGGGGCGTTGTGTTCCATCTCGTTGGAGACCCGGGTCATGGCCGCATCGAAGCCGAGCCCCGCCTCCACCGCGACCACCATCAGGTCGAGCGCATTGGGGAAGGTTTCGGAGACCTCGAGCTGGCGTTCATCGACCTTGGAGCGCAGCCAGAGTGCGGGGCCGAAGAAGCCCACCAGCAACAGGCAGGTCAGCAGGTAATAGGTCAGGATCTGGCCCTGGGAGCCGGAGAACAGATCGCTCACCGCCGCCGGCAGGGGCAGAAGCGTGGCCTGGTGCAGCACCAGCAGGATCAGGAAGGCCCCCGGCAGGGCAATCGCCAGCATGACGCGCAGGGTGTAGAACTTGAAGATCGCATTCTGCCCGACCATGCCCGCATTCATCAGCTGGCGCCGGATCAGGGTGCGCTTCTCCCGGTTCTGGGGCATCAGCGCCTTCATGAAGCCTTTCGGGTCCACATCGGCATTGTTCAGAAGCCCCGCCTCGAAGGCCGAGCGGCGCTGCGGGGTCTTGCCCGCGTGATAGCGGCGGCCCACCGGGTTCTGGGTGATCAGCCCGCCAAAGAAACCGTAGACGATCAGCATCGAGCCGATGAAGACGCCGAGAATGGCCATTTCGCCGGTGGCGCCGATGCCCTGAAGAAATTCGGTGATCCGTTCCATCATCCCACCCTCAGAACCGGAAATTCACGAGTTTGCGCAGCACCAGCGCATTGACCACCGTCAGCGTGATGATCGCGATGCCCAGCGGCAGGGCCTGGGGTTCATCGGCAATCGAACCGTAGTAGCTCGGCGTCAGGAACTGCATGGCGACGAAGATCATCACCGGAATGAAGCTGAGGAAGGCGGCGGTCAGCCGACCTTCGGCGGTCAGCGCGGTGATCTTCTTGCGCATGTTGAGCCGGTCGCGGATGGTCCGGGCCAGCACGTTCAGCACCCGCGCCAGATCGCCGCCGGTGCCGTGCTGGATGGCGATGGCGGTGGAGAGATAATGGACGTCTTCCTGGTCGATCCGGGCGGCGAAATCTCGGAAGGCTTCGGTCAGGTCATCACCGAAGCTGACCTGATCCACCACGATGCCGAATTCCGACCCGATGGGATCGGCCATTTCATTGGCCACCGACGACAGCGTGGTGTTGAGCGGGTGACCGACCTTGAGGCCGCGGGCCATCAGATCGAGCGCATCGGGCATCTGCTTGACCAGAAGCGCCATCCGTTCGTTCCGCTTCATCCGCACCTGCAGAAGCGGCAGCACGATCCCGACCAGCACACCGAGCAAAGCGGCGTTGTAGGGGATGAAGAACTGGCTGGCGATTACGAAGATCACCACCGCGGCCGCAAGACAGGTGACCAGGAAGGCACCCGGCGCCATGGTGATCCCGGCCTGGCGCAGCACCACCGGCAGGTCGCCCACGAAGGGCAGCCGTTCGACAAAGCTGCGGGTCTCGGTGGGTTTGAGGATCTTCAGGATTTCCTCGGTCGTCGCCCCCTTCTGGATCAGCTGCATCCGCCGGCTTTTGGCCCGTTCGGCATTTTCCGAGCGCGACAGCATCTGGCGGATGCCCTCGAAGATCAGCAACACGCCAACGAAGGCGACGATATAGACGACGAACTGGGCGTCGAAACGGTCGATAATATCCTGAAAATTCATGCGCTTCGCGACCCTCTGTTGAGGAAGTTGCCGGTTGCGAGATCAATGCCTGCCGCTTCGAGCACGGCGGCATTCTTGGGCCGCATGCCGGTGGCGACGAATTCACCGCGCACTTCGCCATTGTCGCCCCGCCCGGTGCGGCGGAAGAGATAGATGTCCTGCATGGTGATGGTCTCCCCTTCCATGCCGGTGATCTCGGAGATGCTCATGACCTTGCGGTTGCCATCGGCGAGGCGCGACAGCTGAACGATGAAATCGATCCCCGAGGCAACCTGTGAGCGGATCGCCATCAGCGGCAGGTCGAGCCCGATCATCGAGACCATCTGTTCGACACGGGCGAGTGCGTCGCGGGCGGTGTTGGCGTGCACCGTGGTCATCGAGCCGTCATGGCCGGTGTTCATCGCCTGCAGCATGTCGAAGGTTTCGGCCCCCCTCACCTCGCCCACGATGATCCGGTCGGGCCGCATCCGCAGCGCGTTCCGCACCAGATCGCGCTGGGTGATCGCGCCGGTGCCATTGGGGTTGGCGGGCCGGGTTTCGAGACGGACGATGTGATCCTGCTGCAGCTGCAATTCGGCCGCGTCCTCGATGGTGACGATGCGTTCCTTTTCATTGATCGAGCGCGACATGGCGTTGAGAAGCGTGGTCTTGCCCGAGCCGGTGCCGCCCGAGATCAGGATGTTCATCCGCGCTTCCACAAGGCCGCGCAGGAAATAGGCGCCGTCCTCGGGCAGCGAGCCCAGTTCGACCATCTTGTCGAGCAGGATCGGCTTTTTCGAGAATTTCCGGATCGAGAGGCTGGGCCCGTCGATGGAACAGGGCCGGATGATCGCGTTGACCCGGCTGCCGTCAGGCAGGCGCGCATCGACCCAGGGCTGGCTTTCATCGACCCGCCGACCGATGGAGGAGACGATCTTGTCAATGATCCTGAGAAGGTGTCGTTCGTCGCGGAAGCGCACGCCGGTCTCTTCCAGCACCCCGAAGCGTTCCACATAGACCTGATCATGGCCATTGACGAGGATGTCGTTGACGGTCGGATCTTCGAGCAGCGGCTCAAGGGGGCCATAGCCCAGCACCTCGTGCATCAGCTCGTCGACGATGGTCTTGAAATCCTCAGTGCGCATGGGGCGCTTTTCCTCGGCGAGGACGGCCTGGGCGAGATTGGCCACCTCGCGGCGCAATTCCTCGGTCTGGACCTTGTCGATCACCGAAAGGTTGAGCCGTTCCAGCAGCGCCTCGTGCAGGCGGCTTTTCAGCTCAAGCCGGTCGGAAAGATCCTTGTCACGCGGGTTGAGCGATTTCAACGCCGAGGCGGTTACCCGGTTGGCGGCCTCGCTGGGATCGGGCCCGCGCCCCTCGGAGATCGGGTTCTCGGGCTGCGCCGGGGTCTTTTCGTCACTCTTGCCAAATGCCTTGAACATCAAACTCTCTCCTTATCCGGCGACCACGGCCGCGTCCTTGGGCAATTGCGCCAAGGTGGCCCGGGCCAGGGCGGAAATGCCCTTTGCGAGATCGGACCGGGCAGCCACGTCCGACAGCGGCTTGCCATAATCGATGGCCATGCGGGCCGCCTTCGGATCATCGGCGATCCAGTGATTGAACGTGGTGTCGAGCGCCTTCGCGGCTTCCCGGTGATGTTCCCGCAGCATCATCGGTTTCTTCTCGCGGTTGACGATCATCTCCACCGGCAGGGCGGTGTTGTCGGCCAGGACGAAATCCATCAGCCGGCGTGCAGCCCGCACCGAGGGCACGGTCATGTCGGTGATGATATAGAGCCGGTCGGTCTCCACCAGCACCGGTTCGATCCAGCCCACCAGGGCGCGGGGCAGATCGACCACCACATAGTCGAACATGGTTTTCAGCGTGGCGATCAGGCTTTCCACCTGGGCCGGTTGCAGCGCATCGAGCGGCGCAAAGCGCTGCGGGGCGGCGAGAACCGCAAGGCCCGAGGGCAGCCGCACCAGGGATTGTTCGACCCAGTTGGTGTCGGGCAGGAAGTTCTCGGCCGCCAGTTGCAGGAGGCCTTCCTGTTCGTCCACGTCAAGGAAATCGCCCACGGTGCCGAATTGCAGGTCGAGATCGACCACCACCACCCGGTTCGAGGCCTCCTTGCGGAAGGTGCCGCGCCGGTTCAGGAGCATGTCCGCGAGATTGACCGCGATGGTGGTCGCACCGATGCCACCGCGCGCCTGTTGCACCGCGATCAGCTTGCCGCCCGTCGACGCCCCCGCGTAGCGTTCCTCGATGGCCGCGCGTTTGCGGGCGATCCACTGGCCCACCTGTTCGGCGATTTCATTGCCCGACGAGGGATAGGGCAGCACGTCGTCGACCCCGGCGCGGGTCAGTGCGCGCGCCTTCGACAGCGGCAGGTCCGCATCGGTCAGCGCCAGATAGACCGTATCGCCCGCGCGGCGGTCGGTCAGCACTTCGATGGCGCTCAACTCGGC
Source organism: Silicimonas sp. (assembly GCA_025800205.1). GTDB lineage: Bacteria > Pseudomonadota > Alphaproteobacteria > Rhodobacterales > Rhodobacteraceae > CALKXV01. Next base: position 7,255 of record JAOXSD010000369.1, read on the forward strand.
GGCGTTGGAAGGGTCGGTGGCGAAGATCACGATGTCATGATCGGCGGCCAGACCGACGGCGGCGCCGTTCATCTGGCCGATGTTCATCGCCTGACGGTTGACCCGCGCGCCGTCGATCTCGTCGAGCGCGTGCCCCACGTCGGACGACAGGCTTTCGTCGGAGGAAATCAACAGAATGGAACTGGTGCTCATGTAATCGTCCTTTTCGCCCGCCCGTTCATCCGCGCCCGCCGAGGTTCAAATCCTCGGCCGGGATCGTGGCTGAAACGGCCGGAAACGGTATCGTCGCGCCCTCGCCGGGCACGCCATTTGTCGAATTGGCCCCGGCTGCGGCCGCAAGTGCCGACAGCGGGGTCACGAAGGTGAAGCGGAAATCGCGAAACGTACCGTTCTGGGTGCCGGTTCCCACGAGTTCTGCCGTGATCAACGGGGTGTAGGGCCCTCCGAGAAAGCCCAGTTGTTCGTCGAACTGATAGCGCAGCAAGACATTGGCATTGGTGGCATTGTCCGGCAGAAGCGGACGGATCGTCCGCCAGATCTCCGACGCGGTCGCCACCGCGACCGGCGAGAGCGGATTGGCCTGGTCGAGGGTGCAGGTCGCGGGCGGCTGGGCGAGGCAGAGGCCCTGTTGCTGGCGGCAGATCGTGCCGGCGGGATATCTGCCCTCGGTCACATCGGCGCGCATATTGGTCTGGGGCACATCGCGGCAGACCGCCGGGCGCACCGCAGCGATCCGCACCGCCGTCTGCATGGCTTTTTCCGCCATCACCCAATTGTAGGCCAGCCGTCCGAAATCGAGTACTGCGAAGAAGATCAGCAGAAAGAGCGAGATCGCAATGGCGAATTCCACCATGGTGGTGCCGCTCTCGGCGCGCAGGAAGCGGCGCAGGCGCATATGGCGCGGCGCCCTCACAGGCCGAACACCCGGCTTTCATCGACCACATCGGTGGTGATGTTCTCCAGCATCGGCTCGCCGTTCAGCACCAGGATCTCGCCCAGGGGCAGGATCACCTCGAGCCGCGCCTCGACCCGGGCCACCGGCACCTCCACCTGACGATAATTGCCCGGCTCGACCACGCACCGATAGGAGGAGGAGACCTGCAGCAGGCGCACATTCACCGGCAGGACACCGGTTTCGTTCAGCAGGTTGCTTTCGACGATGGTGAACAGCCGGTCCGGGCTTGCGGGTTCCGCGATCGTCAGGATGCCACCGCCGCCGTTCGGGGCGCCGACGCAGATATGCTGATCCAGGGTGCGGGCGGCAAAGCGGGTGGCGTCGCGCACCCCGGCCACCGCACTTTGATAGTTGAAGAAGGTGCGGCCAAACTCGACGATCACGAAGAAGGCCAGAAGGAAGACCGGCAGGAACAGGGCGAATTCCACCAAGGCCACGCCGTCCTCGCGACGGGCGAAGCGCAGGGCGCGGGATATGAGAGGCCGGATGCGCATCACATCACCGGAACAATTGCGCGAAATTGCGGAAAGCGCCGTTCGGAAGCAGGGCACCATCGTTCTGCAAGCCGCCGCTCATGACCTCGGCATTGAAGCTGAAGCTGCCCGTATCCGACGGATCCCGGACCACATCCAGCATGAAAAGCTCGACGAACCAGGCCGCGCGCGCCGCCGGGCTGCCATCGAGCGGCTGGCTGTTGCAGTCGATCGCGGCGGCGATGATGGCGCGCCTGCGCGGGTCGAGCGAGGCCGCCCGGGCGCATTGCGGCAGGGAGGAGCCCAGGCGCGGCACGATGCTGCCATCGGCCATGGTCATGTCGGGCAAGAGATCGATCGGATAGGTGGTTTCGCTGATATCCTTGAGAAAGACGTCCGGCCGGGGGTTGAGCGGATCGTCTTCGCGCAAGGCCGATTGAAACAGGGTGAGATCGACACTGTCCGGTCCGTAGGCCGCCGCGGGATCCTGGAAATAGGCGGCGGCCACCTCGGCATTGTAATAGTTCCAGCGGCTGGCCCCGTTGGGCACCACGGGGAAGTCCTGGTATTCGGGGCGTCTTGGATGGGTGGCGTCCCCCGGGCGGAACGGGTCGTCCACATGGTAGGGATCGCCCAGAACGGTGATCCGCTCCCCGGCCTCCGCGATGCCGATGCTTTCGCCATCAAGAGAGTAATTCGTGTCCACATAGGTCATGCGGGATTCGAACCAGTTGCCGTCGCCGACGGCCCCGCAACTGCCCGCGATCATGCAATCATCGGCGAGAAAATCGGTGGCATCATTGGTCGGAAGGCCGCCATTTCCCCGGCAGGCGGTGGCGGCGGAGATGGGTTTCGTGGTGATCGGCGGCGCCCGGAAATCGGAATCGCGGGCCAGTTGTCCATAGTTCAGATAGCGGTCCTGGCGGGTATTGAGGAAGATCGTGTTCTCCCTCTCGCCGGTGCCATCGAGAAGCGCCAGGCCGCCGTTCTCGAAACATTGGGTGCGCCGACCGGCAATTCCCAGAAGGCAGCTGAACGGGTTGCCTTCGGGCGGGCTGACACAGGGGCTGGCGAGATCCATCAGGCCGCTGGCGTCATAGAACCCGACGCTGCCCGGGCGCCAGTTCGAAGGTCCGCCCGAGGTGGCGGTCAGGCGGATCGCGTCGCCGATGTGATTGCCCGGGTTCCAGATGCCGTTGGTATCCACACCGCCTTCCGGCGGCGGCATGCAGAAGAAGATCGGCGCCACATCGCAGGCGAGCGCCGAAAAACCCGCCGTCGCCTCGGCCGCGACCGCGTCGCTGGGCAGCGGGGCGGCGGAAAAGACCCGCAGGAGCCGGGCAAAGGACCAGGGCACGGAAACCGGCGTGGCCTCGACCCGGGCGAAGCGGGCCAACTCGTCGCTGGAGGCTGTCGTGGGGTTCAGCGGCGTCGCAAAAAGCGCTTCATTGTCGGGCAGCATCGCATGGAAGGTGATCCGGAAATCCGCCGCCCCCGCCAGTTCCCGGTCGTCACTGGCGAATGTCGCCTCGTCGCGGATCAGCCGGTTGGCGGCGTTCTGCGCCCGGGCGATGGCGCCGGGCTGGCCGTCAAGCTCGCCTGCGGCGGCAAGTGCCACATTGTCGGCAAAGGATTGCAGATCTGCCTGGGTCGAAGCGCGCTTGCCAAGATCGAAGGACAGTGCCGCGATGAGGAAGATCGCCGCGCAGCACATGGCGAAGAACACCAGAAGCGCGCCGCGCTCGGCTTTGGCAAATCGACACAGCTGTTGTTTCAGCCCCCGGGCCATATGTCCTCGCCTTCCTACCCCGACGGGTCAGGCGCAGGGCCACAATGGCCCACCCCTCACCGTCCGTGATCCTCGTTAATCGCTGTCGCTCACTTCCACCCGTTCCGAATTGCCAATCGCCCGGTTCACCTTGATCGTGCGCCGCGGCCCTTCCAAGGTGGGCGAGCGGTCGCGGATGATGTCGGAGAGCCGGATCGACTCGATCGGCTTGTCCACCACGTCATCCAGGGTGCGCAGGGACAGGCTGAGCGTGCCGGCTTTCTGCGCCAGCGCCAGTTTCTGCCCCTGTTCGGGCGTCACTTCGACCGTGACGGTCTTGGCAATATTGGTGGCATCATTGAGCACGTCGGCCTGCTGGTCGACGCCGATGATGCGGATGTTCTGCAAAATGGTGACTGCGCGCAGCTGCACGCCGCGTCCCTGGGTCAGCACCACGTCCACCGCGTCGCCCGGCGTAACGAAGCCGCCGACCGCGGTCTGGGCATTGACCTTGATCGCCATGGCCCGGGTGTTCTTGCCCAGGGTCTGGACGATGGTCACCTTTTCCCCGAATTCGGACACCTTGCCCGAAAGCACCAGCTCGCCCTGGGCCATGGCCCGCTTGGCGCGGCGCGGTTCTTCGCCGTTTTTCGGGATCAGGGTGGAGAAATCCGAAAAGGTGCCCGGCGGCACCGCGTCCACCGGCCATTGGATCGTGGTCAGCTTGCGCGCCTCGATCGGTGTGCCGAAAGCGATGTCCTGACCGGCCACGACCACGCTGACAAGTTTCGGCGTGGAGCCGTCGATGGAGGCCGTCGCCGGCCGAACCTGCAGCAATTCCCGCGACGCATAGATCGACGCCCCGGCCAGAGCCATACCAATCATGATCACCAGCAGCGATTGCAATCGCATCACACCTCTCCCCAGCACAGATGGGACCAAAGAGCCCCGAATTCACTCATCTCACAGCGCCTAGAAGGCACTGGTTGTCTCCGATATCTCGTTTCCGACCGCCGTGGCCAGCGCCCCCAAGGTGGCGCTGCCGACGATAACGACCACCAGAAGCGCGATACCGTATTCCACCAGAGTTGCCCCGGAGGTGGCGGTCAGGAAACGCAGAATTCGTTTCTTGAAAAGGTTTTCCATATCAACTCACTCACACAAATCAGCCGTTTTGCCCGACACCACCAGTTCGTTGCAGACGGTTTCGAAATTCGCCTCTGTCTGGCCGACCAGCCCCCCCAATGCCGCGCCCCCGATCACAATCGCGGCGATCATTGCGATCCCGTATTCGATCAGGGTGGCGCCTGTTTCGCTTTTGGCGAATTTTGCCAAGCATTGGGTCATCTGGTCTCTTCTCACAACTTCAACTCGGTGACGTGGCCCGCCCCCACACAAACCCCGGGCGGGCCAAGTGGCATCCGGGCTCAAAATCGCCCGGCGCCAAGATGTCAGGTCCCGCAGCCTGCAACGCCAGAAATCTGGCCCTGGCCAAGCAGCGAGTCACAGGCCGCGTCCATGTTGGCATCGGTCTGATTGGCAAGGGTTACGAGAGCCCCTCCGCCCAGCACGATGGCCAGCAAGAGAGCCACCCCATATTCGACCAGCGTCGCCCCGGACTCAGACTTACGAAAATTGATAAAAAGGTCGCGCATATCAGTACTCCCTAGATACGCAATGATGCATCCGCAGCGCGTGCAGATACGTTTCAACAAATGTGCCGATTTTTGTCCCCTCGGCGCATCCTCTCAGACTAAAGCAATGTAAACACAGACGCATCATCAGATCCAATGAAAAATACAACCTATGGTTGTATTTGTGTCTTAAAGGTGGCACGTGCAGTGGAAATTGGGCCGAATTCAGGCGTAATTTCGCAGGATTTCAGGGGGTTCGGCAATCCCCTCCTGTGGGTGATTCACCGTCGCCGCCCCGCGACCCGCCCCCTGCCGCCCGGGTCTCACGGACACAAAAACGGCCTTCCGCCTGTTATTTTACTGGCCCGGCGCCCTCAGCGCGTTGCGCGTCCGACACCGGCGGCCCGGCTGTGGACAGATCTGTGGGAAAAATTTCTTCCCCAGCGTCACCTTTGCCATCTTTGCGCGGTTTTGGCCGCAGATCTGCCGGGACCGTGGCAGGCTGACGCGAAAAATCCCTGCAACCGGCAGTGGAAGGCCATCTTTTGGCCGATCCCCTCAGGCACGCTTCTCTCCAGGGGGCGTCCAGCACGAGGACGCGTTATGAGTGTCGAACCAAAACCAAACAGCCGCCCGGTCTCCCAGAGCAAGGACCTGCCCGCCGCCAAGCCGGACGGCCCGGTCACCAAGCCCGAGAAGGACAAGCCGGTGTTCCGCGACTGGGCCGCAATCTGACGGCAGGTCGCGCACCGGGGATGAGATTGTGTGTTGAGCGGCGCTGCGGCTCCTGGGCCCGGCCTTTGAGCGCGGGATCGATCCGCCGGAATTCCGGTTCAGATCGCGGCTTTGCCGCAGTATGGTTGGTCCATGGGCCAGAAAGTTTCCTCGATCCGCAATCTCGGACCGGCCTCCGACGCCACATTTGCCCGCGCCGGGATCACCTCGGCCGAGGAGTTGCGCACGCTGGGGCCCGATGCCGCCTATGAGAAGGTGCTGAGGACGGGCGCCAAACCCCATTTCATCGCCTATTACGCGATGGTCATGGGGTTGATGGGGCGCCCGTGGAATGATTGCCAGGGGGCGGAAAAGGCCGCGCTGCGGGCACGGTTCGACGGGATCTGCGCCAGGGTTGCCGAGACGCAGGCCGCGCGCGCCCCGGACGGGGCGATCGAGGCCATTCTGGATCAGATCGGGGTCGTCGCCCGCAAAGGGTGACCGGCCTCAGAAAAGCGCGATCATCCCCTCCTCCGGCTCCGGCTCATCAATGACCGGGCCGTCGCCCTCGATTGCACCCAGGGTCGCGAGGGAGGCAAGGGCGTCGGGCAGGCCCGGAGGGGTGTCGCCCGCCCCGGTGGTGCCCGGATCGCCCGGCGCCACATTCAGCGCCGCCAGCACCGCACCGCCCGGGTCGATCACGTCGAGTTTCACATTCTCGCCGCCGATGGTGACGTCGGTCTCATAGGGCTGATCCAGATCGCCGCCTTCGAAGACCACCCGGTAGGTGCCCGCAGGCAAGGCCAGCGCATAGCCGCCCGAGGCCCAGGTCGCGGTGGCATAGACGTCATCCCCGTTGAAGGCGGTGATCCGCACATCCCCCTGCCCTTCGCCGATGTCGTAGAAATCATCGCCATCGTCATCTTCGATCACCACGCCGGTGAGAAAGGTCTGGTTCTGATCGCCAAAGAGCTCGGTGGCGAAGGTGGAATGGTCAAGCCCGCGATAATCGCCGTAATCATAGCCCAGCCCGATCTCGGACCAGTTGCCGCGCATCATGTTGACCTGGTGGCCATCGGAGTCCCAGAGGTTCTCGTGATGGGCCTCGGCGCGGGTCTGGGCGTCGGGCGGGGCGCTGGAACCGATCCAGCCGATGTTCTCGCCGACAAAGCGCGAGCCATTGCCGGCCTCGATCGCCCGGTCCCCGGGGCTTTCCCCATCGGGGTTGGTATGGGAGAAGAAATCACGGTTGTCCATGTCTTCGGAATGGTCGCGGGCCGCCGCCGACAGGGGCGCCGTGACCGCAAGCGGCTGGACCGGAGAATTGGAAATGCCGGCCGCCAGGGCTTCGTTCAGCCGGTCGACCTCTGCCAGCGGATCCATCCGGGCGCGGTTGACCAGTTCGACGATCATCTGCTCTTCGGCGCTGAGCCCGTTCCAGCCGATGTCATAGGCGCTGTCGGGCAGTTGCGGTGTCTCGGGTGCGGTGCCGCCCGGGGCTGCCGGCGTTTCTTCGGGGGCGGTTGGTGGCGCCTCCTCGTCAGACGTATCCCCCGGCGTCGGCGGTTCCGGGGCCGCAGGCGCCCCCCCGGTGGTGCCGCCGGCGTCATCGCCGCCAGACGAACTGCCCACGGCCACCGCGAGGCCGCCAAACAGGAGCGCATAAAGAAAACCGATCATCCCGTGTCTCTCCTTCGCCATCGGCAGGAAAGACAGTCCCGGTTCCGGACGTTGATCCCAATTGCCGATATGGCCCCCGGATCAGAGTAAACAATTGTTAGGAAGCCCGATCAACGCAGGGACAGGAAACAATCGGATCGGATTGTTTTTTCGGCGAAACCCCGCCTTCGGGATGCCGGTTCCCGCCCAAACGGCGGAAGGCGGACAGGCCGAGAGGGCCTGTCCGCGGTTTTTTTAGCCGACCAGTTCGAGGCCGGAGAAGAAATAGGCGATTTCGACCGCTGCGGTCTCGGGCGCATCCGAGCCGTGGACCGAGTTTTCGCCAACGCTTTCGGCAAACTCGGCGCGCACGGTGCCGGGGGCTGCGTCCGCGGGGTTGGTGGCGCCCATGACTTCGCGGTTCTTGGCAATGGCGCCTTCGCCTTCGAGCACCTGCACCACGACCGGTTCGGAAGCCATGAATTCGCACAATTCGTCATAGAACGGGCGTTCGGCATGCACTTCGTAGAACTTGCCGGCCTGGGCCTTGGTCAGTTGGATGCGCTTCTGGGCGACGATCCGCAGGCCTGCGTCTTCGAACTTGGCGTTGATCTTGCCGGTCAGGTTGCGCTTGGTTGCGTCGGGTTTGATGATGGAGAGCGTGCGTTCGGTCGCCATTTTGTAGAGCCTCTTGAGCAAAGGGCGCGCCACCCCATGTGACGCGCCGGAAATCGCCGCCCGCCTAACATGGCGGCGGGGGGTTGAAAAGCCCCATGGGCGCGGGATCAATCCAGCGCGCGCAGGCGTTTGAGCAGGCTGGAGGTGTCCCAGCGTCCGCCGCCCAGTTTCTGGACATCCTTGTAGAACTGATCGACCAGCGCGGTGACCGGCAGGCTGGCACCGGTTTCATCGGCGGTCTTCAGGCAGATGCCAAGATCCTTGCGCATCCAGTCGACGGCAAAGCCATGGTCGAACTGATCGTCGATCATGGTTTCATAGCGGTTGGCCATCTGCCACGATCCGGCCGCCCCCTGGGAAATCACCTCGACCACCGCACGCCCGTCAAGCCCGGCCTTTTCGGCGAAATGCAGGGCTTCGGAGAGGCCCTGCACCAGCCCGGCGATGGCAATCTGGTTGCACATCTTGGTCATCTGGCCCGCGCCGCTGTCGCCGATCCGGCGGCAGATCTTGGAATAGGCCGCCATCACCGGCTCTGCACGCGCATAAGCGCCGTCGTCGCCGCCGCACATGATCGACAGAACACCGTTTTCGGCGCCCGCCTGCCCGCCCGAGATCGGCGCATCGACAAAGGCGAGATTGGCGCGGTCGGCCTCGGCGTAAAGCTCGCGGGTGACCTGGGCCGACACGGTGGTGTGATCGACAAAGACCCCGCCCGCCGCCATGCCCGCGAAAGCGCCATCCGCGCCAAGGCAGACCGAGCGCAGGTCATCATCATTGCCAACGCAGGCCATGACAAACTCGGCCCCTTCCGCCGCTTCGCGCGGGGTGGCGGCAAACCCCCCGCCATGTTCGGCCGCCCAGGCCTCCGCCTTGGCGGTGGTGCGGTTGTAGACCGTCACCTCGTGACCGGCGGCCTTGAGATGGCCCGCCATCGGGTAGCCCATGACCCCCAGCCCCAGAAACGCACATTTCGCCATGGTATCCTCCCCCTATCCGGCCTAATCTTGTTTCGTCGGAATTACCTATCCGACCGGCAGGCACAGTCAACAAGGCTCTGATGGTTCTTCTCTTTCGCTGGCTTTTGCGTCTTGTGACCGGGGCTCTGGCCCTCGGCCTTCTGGCGACGCTTTTGCTCTACTGGTTCTTTTCCCGCTCGCTGCCCGATTATTCGGAAACCCTCACCGTGGCGGGGATCACCGCGCCCGTCGAAATCGTGCGCGACAATGCCAATGTGCCCCATATCTTTGGCGAAACGGACGAAGACGTGTTCTTCGGCCTCGGCCTCGCCCATGCGCAGGACCGGCTCTGGCAGATGACCATGCTCAGGCGCACCGCCCAGGGGCGGCTGTCGGAGCTTTTCGGCACCCGGACCGTGCGGATCGACGAGCTTTTGCGCCGGTTCGATTTCTACGCCCAGGCGGTGGCGTCTTTTCGGCATCTGGATGCGGAAACGCAGACGGCCCTCACCGCCTATGCGGCCGGCGTCAATGCCTGGCTGGCGGAGGTGAACAAGGGCGCGCGCGGACGGGGCGCGCCGGAGTTCTGGCTGTTCGAGCCCGCCATCGCGCCCTGGCAGCCCGCCGACAGTCTGGTGATCGGCAAGCTTCTGGCGCTGCAGCTTTCGGGCCATCTGGCGGGGGACGTGCTGCGCGCCCGGGTGTCGGAAATGCTGCCCAACGCGCGGCTGCGCGACATCCTGCCCGATGCGCCGGGCAGCGGGCTGGCAGCACTGCCGGAATATGCCGCGCTTTTCGACGCCCCCCTGCCGCGTCTGACGCGCATCGCCCGCGCCGATGATCCGCTGGCACCCTGGCCCGCCCGCGGCATGGAGGGGGCATCGAACGCCTGGGCGGCGGCGCCGCAGCGTTCGGCCGCCGGTGGCACGCTTCTGGCCAATGATCCGCATCTGGGCTTCACCGCGCCGTCGATCTGGTATCTGGCGCGGCTGGAGCTGCAATCGGGGGGCGTGATCGGCGGCACCGTGCCCGGCGCGCCCCTGGTGCTTCTGGGCCGGTCTGAGAAGATCGGCTGGGGGCTGACCTCGGCCTATGCCGATGATCAGGACGTGTTCATCGAGAAGCTGAACCCCGAGAACCCCGAAGAGGTGATGACGCCCGAAGGCTGGAAGACACTCGCCTCGAAACCTTCGATCATCAAGATCAAGGATGCCGATCCGATCACGCTGACCCTGCGCTGGAGCGAGAACGGGCCGATCCTGCCCGGCTCGCATTACGGGCTGGAAAACGTGGTGCCGCGCGGCCATGTGGCTTCGGTCGGCTGGACGGCCTTTGACACGAGGGACACATCGGCGCAGGCGATCCTTGGCCTGATGCGGGCGCAGAATATCGACGAGGCGATTGCGGCGGGGGCGGATTTCATAGCGCCCCCCCAGAACCTGACCCTGGTGGATGGGGAGCGGATCGCGATGCAGGTGATCGGCGCCCTGCCCCGGCGCGCCGCCCGGCACCAGACGCAAGGCCGGATGCCCGCGCCGGGCTGGTTGCCGGAGAACCGCTGGTACGGGCGGCTCGAGTATGGCGCCAACCCCGCCTTCATCGACCCCGAAGGCGGCATTGTCGGCAATACCAACAACAAGGTGATCGACCGGCCCTTTCCGCTGCATATGAGCCATCGCTGGGGCGACAGCCAGCGGGTGCAGCGCTGGGAACGGCTGATGCAGTCACGCGAGGTCCACACCCGCGAGAGTTTCATCGAAGCCCAGCTTGATACGGTTTCGGTCACCGCGCGCACGCTTTTGCCGCTGGTCGCCCGCGATCTGTGGTTCACCGGCGAGGCCGCCGAGGCCGGCACACCGGAGCGCCGCCGCCGGGAGGCGCTGGATCTGCTGGCAGGCTGGAATGGCGAGATGAGCGAGCATCTGCCCGAGCCGCTCTTGTATGCCGCCTGGATGCGGGCCCTGCAGGAGCGGCTCATTCGCGACGAGCTGGGCACGCTGGCCGATGAGTTCACCCATCCCGAGCCGATCTTTCTCGAGCGCGTGTTTCGCAACGAGGCCGGTGCGGCGATCTGGTGCGACGTGATCCAGTCGGCGCCTCAGGAAAGCTGCAGCGACATGGCGCGGCTGGCCCTCGACGATGCGCTTTTGTGGATCGACGAGAGGTTTGGCCAGTCGATTGAAAGCCTGCGCTGGGGCGATGCCCATCAGGCGACCCATGACCATCCGGTGCTGGGGGATCAGGGGGGCCTTTCCTGGATCGTGAACATCCGCCAGTCGACCTCAGGGGGCGACAACACGCTTTTGCGCGGCAAGACCGTCGGCACCGGGCCGCAGCCGTTTCTCAACACCCATGGGGCGACCTATCGCGGGGTCTATGATTTCGCTGATCCGGACAGTTCGGTCTTCATCAGTTCGACCGGGCAATCGGGCCATCCGCTGTCGCGCCATTATGACGATCTGGGCGAATTGTGGCGCCGGGGCGAATATATCCCGATGACCCTGGACCCGGATCTGGCGCGCGCAGGTGCGGTGGGCGTGACCCGGCTGGAGCCGGGCGGATGACAGCGGGTCGGAACGGGGCGCGGTCTCAGCCGAAAAGTTCGTGGCAGAGCTCCAGCGCCTCGACCAGCATGTCCACTTCCGCCTCGGTATTGTAAAGCCCGAAACTGGCCCGTGCGGTGGCGGAGACGCCGTAATGCTCCATCAGCGGCCCGGCGCAATGATGGCCCGCGCGCACCGCCACGCCCTTCTTGTCAAGCACGGTGGAAATGTCGTGGGCATGGGCCGCCCCTTCGAGGGTGAAGGAAAAGATCGCCGCCTTGTCCCGCGTGATGCCCTGCTGATGCAGCCAGTTGAGCCCGGCAAGCTTGTCCATCGTGTAATCGCGCAGCCGGTCCTCATGGGCGGCGACATTCTCCATCCCCAGCGCCATCAGATAGTCGAGAGCGACGCCCAGGCCGATCTGCTGCACGATGCCCGGTGTGCCCGCTTCGAATTTCATCGGCGGGTCGTTCCAGGTGATCGCATCCTTGCGGACCTCGCGGATCATGTCGCCGCCGCCCATGAAGGGGCGCATTTCGGCCTGCCGGTCGGCCCGGATATAGATCGCGCCTGAGCCCGAGGGGCCATAAAGCTTGTGCCCGGTGATCGCGTAGAAATCGCAACCGATGTCCTGCACATCCACCGGCGCATGCACCGCCCCCTGGGAGCCGTCGACCAGCACCGCCACGCCGCGCGCGCGCGCACCTTCGCAGATCGCTTTCACATCGACCCGGGTGCCGAGCACGTTGGACAATTGGGTGATCGCGATCAGCTTGGTCCTGGGCGTGATCGCATCAAGCACCTTTTCGGGCGGCAACGCGCCGGTCTCATCCACATCGACCCATTTCAGCACCACGCCCTGCCGTTCGCGCAGGAAGTGCCAGGGCACGATATTGGCGTGGTGTTCCATCACCGACAGCAGGATTTCGTCGCCGGCTTCCATGCGCGGCATCGCCCAGCCATAGGCCACGGTGTTGATGCCCTCGGTGGTGCCGGAGTTCATGACGATCTCGCCTTCGGACCCGGCATTCAGGAAGCGCGCGATGGTGCCGCGCACGCCTTCGTATTTTTCGGTCGCGAGGTTCGAGAGGTAATGCAGGCCCCGGTGCACGTTGGAATATTCTTCCGAATAGGCGCGGGTGACCGCGTCGATCACCACCTGGGGTTTCTGGGCCGAGGCGCCATTGTCGAGATAGACCAGCGGTTTGCCGTTCACTTCGCGCGCGAGGATCGGGAAATCCTTGCGCACCTCATTGACGTCATACATTGGTTGCCCCTCCGAACAGACCGGACAGCGGGCCCATGACGAGGCCGCTGAGATAATTCACGATGATCCACGACACTATGACGATGCCGAGCGCTTTCCAGGCCGAGGGAAAGCCCTGCAGCCCGGCAAAGGATTGCGCGAACAACCAAAGCCAATAGACGATGAAGCCGATGCCGATCAGCCCCGCCAAAGCCGGCAGGAGCACCATCACCACCAGAAGGGCAGCGATGCCGCCCAGAAACAGGGATTCCAGCAGGACGAAATTGGCCAGCACCTGATCGAACCCGGCCCGGCCGCCCATCATCGCGGCCATTTTCCACATCACCCAAACGAGGGCCAGACCGCCAATCGACGAGCCCACCGCGCGGAACAGCGGTGGCGGGATCGCGCCCTGAAAGAACTGTGCCGCGACCACCAGCATCGGTTCGGTCACGATCACCGACACGGCCATGACCGTCAGATAGGCCATCACCACCGCATTGCGCGGCAGATCCAGCCGGGCAAGAGCCATGGCCGCGTCGCGCGGTTCACGCACCATCTGGCGCGCAATCTCTTTCAGTCGATCCCAAAGCGTCACGCGGGCCTCAATGTTCCTGCTCTCGCCGTCTTAATCCCTGCAGCCGCAAAGACAAGCACCGCGATCAGGGCGGCGGCGCTGAAAATGCCAAAGCCGGGCCCCGGTGCAAAGCCCGCCATCAGCCCTGCCAGCAGCCAGAGCGGTGTCGAGGCGAGAAGCGCCCAGAAAAGCACCGTCCGGCAATCGTGGCCGGGCACCGGCTGGCCGGTGATCCGCAGGACCAGCGTGATGATCAAAGACAGGGTGTAGAACACCAGCGGCATGATCATCAGCCAGGCAAAAAGCGCCCCCGCCATCCGCGCCTCCAGCGTGATCGAAGGGTCGAGAAACGCCTCCCGTGCCAGGCGCGGCCATTGGGCGACGAAGATCAGCGCGCAGGCGCCCAAGAGATAGGCCAGCGCGCGGTCTTCCCGCGCGCCCGCCGCCAGCCGCCGTGCCTGAACCTCCCGCGGGGCGCGGTAGCTCCGGGCAATATCCAGAACCAGGCTCATCTCCGGTGGCGCAGAAGCCAGCCCGCCAGACGATCCAGGATATCGTCGGCGATCTCTTCGCTGTCGATCTCCTCGATGGATTCCGCAAGGAAGGCCAGCACCAGAAGATCCTGCGCCTCGCTTTCGGGCACCCCGCGCGAGCGCAGGTAGAACAGAGCCTCTTCGTCGATCGCCCCCGAGGTGGAGCCATGGGAACAGGCCACGTCGTCGGCGTAGATTTCAAGCTCGGGTTTGGCGAGGAACTGCGCATCGTCATCGAGAAGCAGCGACTGGCTGATCTGATAGCCATCGGTCTTCTGGGCGCCTTCCTTGACCAGGATCTTGCCCTGGAACGTGCCCACCGCGCCGTTCCTGAGCACTTTCTTGAACACCTGCCGGCTTTCGCAATTCACCGCGTCATGGGTGACGAACACCGTGTCGTCATGGTGAAAATCGCCATCGCCCACCGCCGCACCGGCGATATGCGCCAGCGCATTGTCGCCGGTCAGTTCGATAAAGGCCTCGTTCCGGGTGAGCACGCCATTGGCGGTCAGGGTGAAGGATTTGAAGGCACTTTCTTCCCCGAGCCGGGCAAAGATATGGGTGACCGCGCGGCGTTCATGGTCGCGCCCCTGGGTGCGCACATGGTGGAAGGTGCCGCGATCGGCCACCTCGACCTCCATGCATTTGTTGAACCGCGCCGCGGCGGGGCCGTTTTCCAGAAGGGTCATCTCTGCCCCCTCTTCCACCCGGATGAGGAAATGCAGGATCGCGTCGCTGTTGGGATCCTCATGGAGATAGGTCAGGTTCACGGGGCGCGAGACCTTGCCGGTGACCCGGATCACGATGCCATCCGTGGCATAGGCGGTGTTGAGGGCCGCAAAGGGGCGCGCCACCGGGGTCTGACCACGGGTTTCCAGCACACCGTAAAGGTCGCGCGCCCAGTGGATATCCTGCTGGGTGGCAGTGGAAAGGCGTTCGATTTCAAGACCTTCCAGCGCAAGATCATCAGAGGCTTCGGCATCGAAGACGCCATCGCGGAAGACGATCTGCAGCCGGTCGACGGCGCCATAGACCGGCGCTTCTCCGGCATCGAAAAGGGCCGCCTCGGGGGCGGCGGGCGCGTTCAGGTCATCGGGCCGGGTGAAGCGCCAGTATTCGTCGCGCCGCCCGGGCAGGCCCATGGCGGTGAGACGGTCCTGGGCCGCCCGGCGCGCGCTTTCGGCCCAGCCTGCGCCCTGAGGCAGGGTCAACGGCGCCAGCCGGTCGGCCAGCGCATCAGATTTCACGGCAGGCTGCCCCATCAGGCCACCTCCGCCAGAATGTCGGCATAGCCGTTGTTTTCGACCTCAAGCGCCAGTTCCGGACCGCCCGATTTCACGATGCGCCCATTGGCCATGATGTGAACAACGTCCGGTTTGATATGGTCCAGCAGGCGCTGGTAGTGGGTGATGACCAGGAAACCACGGCCCTCATCCCGCAGCGCGTTCACACCTTCGGAGACCAACTTCATCGCATCCACGTCGAGGCCCGAGTCGGTCTCGTCCAGAATGCACATTTTGGGCTCCAGCATCGCCATCTGAAGGATTTCATTGCGCTTTTTCTCACCACCCGAGAAGCCGACATTGACCGGACGCTTCAGCATATCCGCGTCGATCTTCAGCGATTTCGCCTTTTCGCGAACGAGTCTCAGGAAGTCGGCGGCCGACAGTTCCTCTTCGCCACGTGCTTTGCGCTGCGCGTTCACAGC
>JAOXSD010000363.1 GCA_025800205.1 Silicimonas sp.
GCGTTGAGGAACATGTCGCCAATGGCCTGATCCGGCTGTGCTATCGCCATCAGGTGGACCGGATCGACACCACCAATGGCCGCGTCAGCGGGGTCAGCGGGACGCTTTTGGCCGAAGACCCGGCCCAGCGCGGCGCCAAGACCAACCGCGATCCGGTCGGGCAGTTTCAAATGCAGGCGCCCTCGGTGCTGGTGGCCTCGGGCGGGATCGGCGGCAATTTCGATCTGGTGCGCAAGGTCTGGCCCGCTGATCGGCTGGGCGGCCCCGCGCCCCAGACAATGGTGGCCGGTGTCCCCGATCACGTGGACGGGCGCATGATCGCCATCTCAGAGCAGGCGGGCGGCCATGTCATCAATGGCGACCGGATGTGGTACTATACCGAAGGGGTGAAAAACTGGGATCCGATCTGGCCCGCCCATGGCATCCGCATTCTGCCCGGCCCCTCGTCGATGTGGTTCGATGCCACCGGCAACCGCTTTGCGCCCCCGGCGATGCCCGGCTTTGACAGTGTTGGCACGCTCAAGGCGATCCTGCGAACTGGCTATGACTATAGCTGGTTCATCCTGACCCAGAATGTCATCAAAAAGGAATTTGCGTTGTCGGGTTCCGAGCAGAACCCGGACCTGACCTCGAAATCATGGCGCGAGGTGCTGCGCCAGCGCCTGCTGGCCGGGCGCCGCGCCACCGGCCCGGTCGAAGCGTTCAAAGAACATGGCGAAGATTTCGTTGTCGCCGACACCCTGCCCGAGCTGGTGCAGGGTATGAACCGGGTCGCGGGCAATGATCTGATCTCGCTTGAGAAAATCCAGCCTCAGATCGAGGCCCGCGATGCCCAGATCGACAACCCCTTTAGCAAAGACGCCCAGATCACCGCCATCCTCGCCGCGCGCCACTATCGCGGCGACCGG
>JAOXSD010000370.1 GCA_025800205.1 Silicimonas sp.
GGGCATCTCGACCGGCCCCGGTGCGCCGGCATCCAGCCGGATCAAGGGCGGGCCGTATTTCTCGACATGTCGGTCCCAGAGCCGCTCGGACTCGCGTTGTAGCCGCAGATGCCTTCCCAACCTTCGTCCTTGGTCATTCGACCCTCGTGGACCATGCGGATGAAATGACCGATCGCGGCGGAGGCGCCCTCGAAGCGGGACCAGTCGTCTTGCGCCCCCTCGCGCACTGGTGTGACCAGCACATCGTCCATCGCCGGTTTGTCCGGATGCGTGAACTCGGGCTGCAGGGACACGCCCGGCGCGGGCGGCATGTCGGTCACAGCCTCGATGAACTCGGCCAGATCGCGCTCGTGGGCGGCGTTCAACTCGGCAATACGCACCTGCGTTTTCAGGCTGTTCTTGTAATAGACGGAGCCTGCCACCCGGATCGGCTGGTGCGCCGAGCGGAAATGCATGTCGCCGCCGATCTTGGCGGCAATGTCGCCGCGCAGACGGCAGACGCGCGCTATGTCTTCACCCTCGGCAGGCTCGGTCAGCGCCCACCAGACGTGGGCTTTCCGCTGGCCCTCCGGTGTCACACCGCCGCTTTCCACAACCATCGTCGGGGCACCGAGGTGGCGTTCGAGGTGTGCACGCTTGGCGGCAATATCGCCGGTGTCGAGATCGACCACTATGGTCTGCATCTGCAAGATCTCGGCGGCCTTGGCCTGGCCAGACGCGGCCACGGTGCCGGGGATGACGTAGACAGCCGCACCCTCACGCGACGCCCATGTGGCGAAGGTGGCCATCTTCTCGGGTGCGGACTGATCCGCCTCGAGCCAGATATTGTGCGGACGGCCATCGATGCCCTGGCCCTTGTCGATGAAACTACGGACCGGGATCAGCCCGTCGCAATAGCCGAAGACGACCTGCATGAACCGGGCGATCTGCTCGGGATCAGGCTCATCGCCGAACACATCAATCTGAGGGGCCGCGTCGTTGAAGTCGCGCCACGGATTGAAGTGGACGATGTTTTCCGCGGGCTTGTCGGGCGTTGTGTCGTCGCGCATGGGTTTGTCCTGGTCGGGATCTGATGGATCGGTGGGCTCGTCGGTCATGCAGCCAAGCTCCAACACCGCTCCGCATGGGCGCAGAACCTGCATTCAAAGAAATCGCGATTGGTGGCGATGCGGGGCAGCAGTTCGCCCGCGTCGGTAGCCTGCAGGATCCGCACCGCCCGGTCGGACATGCGCTGCGCCAGATCGGCATCGAAGGGGACAAGCCCGTGGTGAAGCTCGGCCGTGTCCTTGTTGATTGCCGTGAACAGCGCCGGTGCGGACGAAATCCCCGGCACCGAAGGCTCCATGTAGGCTTGGTAGATCGCAATCTGGGCGGCATAGACGGGTTTGGAGACAGTCACCCCGTCCTTGACGCAGGCGCGCCAGTTCTTCGCATTCATGGTCTTGCATTCCCAGAGCGCCGGGGTGCGCAGACCAAGCGCTGCCGGGGCATCAGCGATGATCCCATCGACATGCCCACGGATGCGACCGCCCGCGACGGAGAAGCCGAACTGGCCGCCATCGCGTTTCTGGGTGACCAGATCGATCCCGGCTGCGCGCAGCCAGCGTATCGCGAGATCCTCGAGCTGATGCCCGATGGCGAAGATCCGCAGCGTCTGACCGCTGAAATCGGCCCCCTCATCCTTGGGCGCACCGGCAAATTCGAACTGCAGCGCGCGCTCGCAAACATGCCCAAGGCGGGATGCCCCGAGATAGGTCCGGGGCGGCGTGGCCTCGCGCTCGGCGATGAGGGCTGCACCGACCAGTGCGTTGATCCGCTCGGCCATGGAAGGGCGGTGATTGAAATCCAATGTCAAAACGGGATCTCCGGCGCGTTTGATTTGGCGATGTCGGATATGGCCTCGCGGAAGCCCTCGACGACCTCCTCGATAAGGGCGCGCACCTGTGTCTCCGTCAGGTCCGCAAATGCGGTCTGCCAGCCGATTTCTTCCATCAGGAGTGCCACGCGTTTCATGGTGACGGTGACGGCGGCGCGTTCTTCTTCGGTCAGATCAACCATGGCAAAACGCTCCCGCGCCAATCGCGTCCAGAAGCCTTGGCAGGGCATCGAGCAAAACCAGGCCGATGGCCGGGGCCGCTTCGACCGGTGCGGATCGCGCCAGCCAAAACCACGCGTGGGTTGTCGGCAGACAGCACAGAGCGTTCCACGCGGATGCCAGAGACGCCGCCGACCCTCGCTTCTATGACGAGATGTCCAAGCTCCTCGAGGATCTGATCCAGCAAAGCCGCGACAGTGCGAAGGCCTATGAGGATTTCCTGAAGAAGGCCGAGGACTTGGTCCGCAAGATGGCGACACGGGAGGCGGGTCCGGATCTGCCTGGAAGCCTATCGGGCAATCGCGAAGCCGTGGTGATCTACAACAACCTTCCAGACCTTCCTGCTACTGGGTTTATCGTCCCCGCAGATGAAGACGAAAGAGCGGATCTGGCGCTGGAAATCGACCGCACCGTTCGGGAACACGCTCCCGCAGGTTGGAAGGGTGATCCGGTCCGAGAGCGCGAAGTCAAGAACGTCCTCTTCCCGCTCTTCGACCGTGATCGAGAGGCAACGCTCGCGATGTTCGAGATCATCAAGAACCAACAGGGGTATTGATGGGAGAGCGAATAGAAATCGGCGACATTTCCATCAGTGTAACCAGAAAGGACGTAAAGAACGTCCATCTTTCGGTCCACCCGCCTGACGGACGTGTCACTCTTGTAGCGCCTGCTTCAACTAGGATAGATGTCGCCCGCGCATACGCGATCACACGGATTGGATGGATCCGGCAACAGCAAAAACAGCTGCTCTCACAAGCGCGAGAAGCACCACGGGAATTTGTAGGTCGCGAAACCCACTACTTTTGGGGACGCCGCCGTCTCCTCCGTGTCACAGAGCAGAATACGAAGCCTGAGGTCAGATTAGATCACCGTACCATCCATCTCCAAGTGCGCCCCGGAACTTCCCGCGACGGTCGTGCCAAGATTATGCACGCTTGGCAACTGAAGCTACTTCATGGCGCAGTGCCGTGCTACATCCAGAAATGGGAAAGCCGCATCGGCGTTGAGGTTCGCCGCTATTTCTTGCAGCGGATGACCACCAAGTGGGGCAGCTGCAATTCCAAGGCTGGCACCATTCGGCTGAACACCGAACTTGTAAAGAAGCCTCGCGACTTGCTCGAGTATGTAATCGTTCATGAAATGATACACATCCTGGAGCCCAACCACAGTCCTAGGTTCTTTGCACTGCTTTCTGAACACTACCCGAGTTGGCCCGAAGCCCGGCAGGATCTTAACGAACTGCCCGTGCCACAGCTTGCCGGGAGCTGAGCTGCCTGAAGTTACTTCGCAACCAGCCGTAGTTCGACTTCTGTTCCTTTTCGCGAATGCGACCGCCATCGAAGTGTTTATGTTGGACTTCGAAAAATCGAATTGATTTCATATCCTTACAGGCTTTGCACCAAATCCGCGCAGTCAACAGGTTCAGAGAATATCGACTCGGAGAGAAAGGTCTCGTCAGCACCGAGCCAAAGCAGGTGAACAGCCCGTCCCGCATAACCCTCGAAAACAACGGAAAAATCTGGCCATAGCCGGATAGTGAGAAACTTTTCGCGAAGGTAAGTGGCGGAGAGACAGGGATTCGAACCCTGGAGACGGTTTCCCGCCTACACACTTTCCAGGCGTGCGCCTTCGACCACTCGGCCACCTCTCCGGTTCGCGCTCTTTAGCGCCAAAAACGCATCCTCTGCAAGAGGTTTGGTGGCTTTCGCGAAACCCTTGGTCATTCGTCCCCATCTTCGCGGTCGGAGAGCGCCGGATCCGCGGGGGCCGAGGGCGGGCGTTTGGTCTGGGCGGTCGGGGTAAGCGCCTCGGGGTTTCTGAGCCAGATGTCGCGCTGGGCAAAGGGGATCTCGATCCCTTCCTCGGCGAATCGCCGGGCGATCTCGTGGTTGATGTCGGATTTCGCGCTGAGGCCGAAGTTGATGTCCGACAGGATGGCGCGCAGTTCGAAATCGAGGCTGTCGGCGCCGAACCCCTTGAAATTGATGAAGGGCGGCGGGGTCATCGAGACGATCGGGTGACCTTCGGCAATCTCGCGCAGGATCTCTTCGACCCGGCGGGTGTCGGTGCCATAGGCCACGCCCACGGGCACGATGATCCGGCCGACGGAATTGCCACGGGTCCAGTTGGTCACCGTGCCCGAGATCAGGTCGCCATTGGGCACGATCACATCGGTGCGGTCGAAGGTTTCGATCACGGTGGAGCGGACGGAGATCGATTTCACAATCCCCATGGCGCCGTTGACCTCGACCCAATCGCCTTCGCTGATCGGGCGTTCGATCAGCAGGATGATGCCGGAGACGAAATTGTTGACGATGTTCTGCAGACCAAAGCCGATGCCGACGCCAAGCGCGCCGATGATGATGGCGAAGGACGACAGGTTGATGCCGGCCGCGGTGATCGCGACAATGGCGGCGAGGGTCATGCCCAGATAGCCAAGGCCCGAGACCACCGCATTGCGCCCGCCGGCATCCATTTTGGTGCGCGGCAGCACGGTGTTGCGCAGGGTGCCCTGGGCGAGGCGGGTGAGCACGTAGCCGGCAGTAAAGACGATGGCGAGGGTCAGGATGCTGGCGGGGGTGATGGTGCTGCCGCCAAGCGTGACGCCTTCCTTGAATCGCGCCCAGATCTCGCCCAGGTCGCTGTCGCGTGCGCCCCAGATCAGCGCAAAGATCGGCAGGGCGGCGAGGGTCAGCACCAGGGAGACGAGCACCGGGGCGAGCGCCTCGCGCCCTTCGTCCTCGTCGAGGCCGCGCAGCATGGCATAAGCCGCCTGCAGGGCGAAATGGAGCGCGATCAGGGTGGCCAGCACGCCGATGGTGAGCGCGGTGGGCATCAGAAGCCCGCGGGCGAGGCTTTGCAATCCGATCAGGGCCGAAAGCGCGCCGCCGATGGCCAGAAGCTGGATCGTCCGGCCCGAAAGCCGTTCCACCTGATGGGAAAAGGCGGGGTCTTCGCCGGGATCGGGCCGCCCGCCTGCGGCGCAAAGACCGCCGAGGCGAAAGAGCAGCAGGGCGAGGAGCAGGAACAGGGGCAGGGTGATCACGCCCAGGGTTTCGGGGGCGAGGGCCACCTTGGCCTGCAGGAATTCCTCCAGGAGAACGAAGCCGGTGACGGCGCCTGCCCCCGAAGCGACGTAGCGCGCCTGGGCCCGCTGGCCGTCGTCGAGGTTGAAGAAGCTGGGCAGGCCCGCGCGTTTCGGGAAGAGCCGGCCCGCCAGCCAGCGGGCCACCGCATAGGCGAGGATGGCGGCGTTGATGCCGATGGCCGCGGCGCGGCCGGTCTCGCCCAGGATGCCCGAGGACAGGAGGGCGGCATTCAGGAGCGACAGCCCCGCCATCGCCACCAGCACATTGGCGAAGGAGACGAGGAACCCGTAGAGCACCCGGCCATGGTTGCTGGTTGCGCCGTCGATCCGGGTCAGCATGCCTTCGATCACCCGGGGACCGCGCAGCACCACATAGAGCACCACGAGCAGCACGAGGGCGACGATGGACAGGCGCTGCCAGACCGCCGCCCGGTCCCGGCTCACCGCCAGGCGAGCGGCGGATTCGTCGCGGATTGTTGCGGTCACGTCCCAGATCGCCGTCAGCGCGCCGGTCCAGAGTGTCGGGTCCAGAGGCGTGCGGTTGAATTCGAACAGCGCATCGGTCTGGCGGGCCCGCAGCCGCCCGTCGATCTGCCGGATCAGCGCATCGGAGCGCGCAAAGGCCTCATCGACGGCGATCCGGGGGGCGAGCGCATCCTGCAATTCGCCGTCGAGGGCAGCGCGACGTTCGGCCAGGCTGGCCGGTTCGGTGCCGTCTTCGGGGGCAGGACCAAGGGCCTCGATCTGGGCCTCCAGCGCTTCGATCTGTACCCCGTTGATGTCGCCTGCGGCGCGAAATTCCTCGCGCCAGCGCACCAGGGCCTCGCGCAGGCTTTCGAACCCTTCATCAGGCAGGCGGTTGGCCTCGAGGCTGGTTTCCACCGATCCCGCGAAACTGTCGAACCGGTCGAAATTCGGCGGATCCTGCGCCAGCGTCGCGCCGGTCAGCGCCAGCCAGAGCGCAAGCGCGGTGAGACACCGGGCGATCACCCTTCGAAGACCGCAGGCAGGCTGCGGGCGCTGCCGGTCATCCAGTCGGGCACCGGCAGGCCCTTGTCGCGCAGGAAGTCGGGGTTGAAGAGCTTTGACTGATAGCGGTTGCCATAGTCGCAGAGGATCGTCACCACCGTGTGACCGGGACCGAGATCGCGCGCCAGCCGCATCGCACCGGCCACGTTGATGCCCGAAGAGCCGCCCAGGCAGAGCCCTTCGTTTTCCAAGAGGTCAAAGACCACCGGAAGTGCCTCCGCATCGGGGATTTTATAGACGAAATCAGGGGTGTAGCCCTCCAGATTGGCGGTGATGCGCCCCTGGCCGATGCCTTCGGTGATGGAATTGCCGCTGGGCGGAACCTCATCGGTGTAAAGCTTGTAGAGCCCCGAGCCATCCGGGTCCGACAGGCCGACTTTCACGCCCCTGGGCTGCAGCACCTGGGCGATGCCCGCGAGCGTGCCGCCCGAACCCACCGCGCAGGTGAAGCCGTCGATCTTGCCGCCAGTCTGCTCCCAGATTTCCGGGCCGGTGGTTTCCACATGGGCCTGACGGTTGGCGACATTGTCGAACTGGTTGGCCCAGATCGCGCCATTGGCTTCGGTCTCGTTCAGCGCCGTGGCCAGCCGGGCGGAATATTTCACGTAATTGTCCGGGTTCGCATAGGGCACGGCGGGCACTTCGACCAGTTCGGCGCCGCAAAGCCGCAGCATGTCTTTCTTTTCCTGGCTCT
Organism: Silicimonas sp.; assembly: GCA_025800205.1. Taxonomy (GTDB): domain Bacteria; phylum Pseudomonadota; class Alphaproteobacteria; order Rhodobacterales; family Rhodobacteraceae; genus CALKXV01. Next base: position 6,907 of record JAOXSD010000370.1, read on the forward strand.
GGGTTTCCGGGATCACGATCACCGTGCGGAAGCCCATGGACGCGCCCACGAGGGCAAGGCCGATGCCGGTGTTGCCGGCGGTGCCTTCGACGATGGTGCCACCGGGTTTCAGCGCGCCCGAGGCGATGGCGGCGCGGATGATGAACAGGGCGGCGCGATCCTTGACCGACTGACCGGGGTTGAGGAATTCGGCCTTGCCGAGGATGTCGCAGCCGGTCGCCTCGGATGGCCCCCTGAGCCGGATCAGCGGCGTGTTTCCGACGGTGGCGGCAAGATCGGCGCGAATAGACATGGGAGCCCCTTTTGAAACCTGTTTTGTTCCTAGTGGCGGGCAGGCCGGGTTTCAATGGGCGGCTGACGCGCGGGCGCCGTTTCGGCGGTGAACCGGCGCAAACCGGGTTTTGCCGCTTGACTTGGAGGGGGCTCTGGGGTGTCGCTGCCGTGCCGGTAGGTTGCTGCGCACAAGAACGAGACATGACCACACCGAACCTTTGGGGGCTGTTCGCTCTCGTCTTTGCGGCCGTGACCTGCATGGTGGTGGGGGATACGGCGGGCAAGATCCTGACCGCGGGTGGCGTCGATCCGGTGATTGTCGCCTGGTCCCGCTTCGTGCTGGCCGCCGCCGTCCTGGGGCCCCTGAGCGGCCTGTCGCGCCGGGACATCCGGCATTTTGCCGATTGGCGGGTGCTGCTGCGCGCCGGCTTCATTGCCGCCGGGATCTGTTTCATCCTGATGGCGCACCGCACCGACCCGATGGCCAATGTGTTCGGGGCCTTTTCCATCGGGCCGGTGGTGGCCTACGGGCTTGCGATCCTGTTTCTGGGCGAACGCCCGACGCGGGACCGGGGGCTTTTGCTGGCGCTCGGTTTTGTGGGGGTGATGCTGGTGGTGAAACCCGGATTTGGCCTGACCCAGGGTATGGTCTTTGCATTGGCTGCGGGCGGGTGTCACGGCGCCTATCTGGCGATGACGCGGGCCTTGGCCGGGACTTGCCGGCCGCGATTTTTGCTGTTGTCGCAATTGGTTGTGGGCGCCGTCCTGCTGACGCCGCCGGGGCTTTCGGTCGAGTTTCCCGCGCTTAACGGAGCGCTTGTTGCGCTGATCCTGCTGGGCGCTTTCGGCTCTGCCCTGGGCACCTATCTGCTTGTGGTGGCAAGTCGGCGGGCCGAGGCGAGCCTGATTTCGCCGTTGATCTACAGCCAGCTGATCTCGGCCACCGTGCTGGGGATCGTGGTCTTTGGCGACTGGCCTGACGGGCTGACCCTGGCCGGCCTTGTGCTGATCGTCATCTCCGGCATCGGTTCACTGGTTTTTTACCGGCGCGGCACGGTTGCGGCGCATTGAGGCGGCTTGACTTGTCTGCGCTGCCGGGGCGTAGATGCGCCGGGCGCCTCCCGCTGGACGGAGAGCGCGAACGGACGAGGCAGAACGTGACCCCCGACATTGACGAAAGCGCGCCCTGCGGCAGGCGGGCACACCGGTGCCCCATGGCGGTGCTGCGATGACCACCGGTGCGATGATCCGTCTGGCGTTGCTGGTGTTCACCGCCGTCACCTGTGTGGTTCTGGGGGATACGGCGGGCAAGATCCTGACCGGGGGCGGGGTTGATCCGGTGATCGTCGCCTGGTCCCGTTTCGTGCTGGCAGCCGCAGTGTTGCTGCCGTTCAGCGGGCTGACCCGGGGCGAGCTTGGGCAGTTCCGCGACTGGCGCGTGTTGCTGCGCGGCGCGCTGATTGCCTGTGGCATCTTTTGCATTCTGACCGCCCTGCGCAGCGAGCCGATCGCCAATGTCTTTGGCGCCTTTTTCATCGGACCGGTGGTGTCCTACGGGCTGGCCATTCTGTTTCTGGGCGAACGTCCCTCGGCCAGCCGGGGGGTGCTGCTTGCGCTTGGGTTTGTTGGTGTGATGCTGGTCGTGAAGCCGGGGTTCGGGATCTCTCCCGGCATGATTTTCGCCCTAGGGGCGGGCAGTTGCTATGGCGCCTACCTGACCATGACCCGGGCGGTGGCGGGGGCCTATCGGCCCCGATTTCTGTTGATTTCCCAGTTGCTTGTCGGCTCTGTCCTGCTGACCCCGCCGGGGCTGTCGGCCGAGATCCCGGCTTTTGATGCAGCGGTCGTGGCTTTGATTCTGCTCAGCGCTGTCGGTTCGGCCCTGGGGAATTTCCTGCTGGTGGTGGCCAACCGGACGGCGGAGGCAAGCCTGATTTCGCCGCTGGTCTACAGCCAGCTCATTTCGGCAACCGTTCTGGGGATTCTGGTCTTCGGAGACTGGCCCGATGCGCTGACGCTGGCGGGGCTCGGCCTGATCGCCTGTTCCGGCGTCGGTTCGCTGATCCTCTACCAGAAGGCGCAGAGCCGCCCGGGCTGAGGTCAGGACCAGCGGCGGGCGAAGAATTCGGTCAGCCAGCCGAAGAACAGCGCGCCGATGATGGCCGGCACCAGCACTTCGGGCACCATGATCATGCGACCGTAGTCGAGAAACATCGCGCCCATCTGCTGGAGCGCGTCCATCGGCCCGTCGTAGCGCAACTGGGTCGAGCGGCTGAGCATCTTCTGACCCGACCAGAACAGCAGGCACCAGAAGGCGGTGGCGGCCATGGTGGTCAGCCCGTAGCCGAAGGCCTGGACATATTTCTGCCCCGCGCCGCGCCCCATGACCTTCCAGCCCATCAACCAGCCGATCAGCGCATTGACCGGCGACAGCCAGCCCACCCGGTTGCCCTCGGTGTCGGCCAAGAGAGGCTTGACCAGATCGGAGATGAAATAGGCCAGAGCCGCGAAAGCAATGGCGCCGACAAGTTTGCCGCCCGTGGGCATGGGTTTATCCCGGTTTTGTGACCGTCAATTGTGTGACGTCAATTGATCCGGCATGAAACCCTGCGGCGCAAGAGGTGAGATAGAAGTTCCACATTCTTCTGAACCGACCGTCGAATCCGAGCAACGATACCTCTTCCCAGCGGGCATTGAAGGTTTCGTGCCAGCGGCGCAGGGTCTGGCTGTAGCTTTCGCCGAATTCGATCGATTTCAGCACGCTGAGCCCGGCTTTCTCCACTTCCTTGCGCAACACTGTGGGTGATGGCAGCATGCCGCCCGGGAAGATGTATTTCTGAATGAAATCAACGCCCTTACGATAGACTTCGAAGCGTTTGTCTTCGACGGTGATGATCTGGAAGGTGGCGTTGCGACCCGGCTTCAGGCGGTTTTTCACGGTGTCGAAATAGGCAGGCCAGTATTTCTCGCCCACCGCTTCGAACATCTCGATCGAGGCGATGCCGTCATAGACGCCGGTTTCGTCGCGGTAATCCTGAAGTTTTATTTCAACCCGGTCCGAAAGCCCCGCCCGTGCCATGCGGTCGACCGCGTAGTCATATTGTTCGCGGCTGATCGTCAGGCAGGTGACCCGGAGGCCGCGCTCGCCTGCCGCATATTCGGCAAACCCGCCCCAGCCGCAGCCGATTTCCAGAACGTGGTCGCCGGGTTTGGCGCCCATCTGATCGACCATGGAGGCGTATTTCGCCGTTTGGGCCTTTTCCAGGCTTTCCTGACCGGTTTCGAAAATGGCCGAGGAATAGGTCATCGTGTCATCAAGCCAGAGCGCGTAGAAATCATTGCCCAGGTCATAATGGGCGGAGATGTTCTTTTTCGCCTGTTCCTTGGTGTTGCGGTTCATCCAATGGCGCAGACGTTCGTAAAGCCGGATGATCTGCAACCCACCGAAACTGTCGTAGACCTCGTCATTGTCGGCGTGGATCACATCCATGAAGGCCTGCAGATCCGGCGTCGACCACCAGCCTTCGAGATAGGCATCGGCAAAGCCCAGATCGCCCTCGCGGATCAGCCGGGCAAAGACCTCCGGGTTGTGGACGGTGATTTCCGCCACCGGGCCGGGGTTCGGCGCATCGACCCGGAAGACGCGCCCGTCTTCGAGGCGGAAGTCGATTCGGCCGTTTTTCAGGCCCTGGGCCAGTTTGAACGTGGCCGCGAAATAGCGTGGCAGATCGCTCTGACCGTCGAGCGTTGTGATCGGCTGCATGGCGTGCCCCCCAGAAATGTCCCCAAGGAAGACTAACGCAGAAGGGTGATGCTTCAACCTTTTTTGTTCGGGTTTTCTGGTCGGGGCGGGCTCAGGGGTTTGCCAGCAAGGCTTTGAAGACCTTGGGTAATTCCTCGGGAAGATCCTCGGCGATCAATCCGGGGCCGAAGCTGCGTGCACATTCCGTGTGCAACCAGGCGCCGGTTTCGGCAGCCTGCATGGGGGCGAATCCCCGCGCCAGAAGCCCGGTGATGAAGCCTGCAAGCACATCTCCCGCGCCTGCGGTCGCGAGCCAGGGCGCGGCGCGCTCATAGGCGGATGAGTTGATCGCGGCGTGCCCGTCGGGGGCGGCGATGACCGTGTCGGGGCCCTTGAAGACGACGATGCAGCCAGCGCGGGCGGCGGCCTCGCGGGTGGCGTCGAGTTTGGAATAGGCCGGGCCTTTGGTGGCGGGCGCGGCCAGTTTTTCGGCAATGTCGGGGAAGAGGCGGGCGAATTCACCCCCATGGGGGGTGATGACGCTGTTGTCGTGCAGCAGATCGAAGAGGGTCTGCGGATTGCGTTCGAAGCGCATCAGCGCATCGGCATCCAGCACCACGGCGCGGCCCGATTGCAGGGCGGACATGACCAGCGCCTGGGTATCCGCGCCGAGCCCCATGCCGGGGCCGAGGCAGAGAGCGTTGAGGCGCTTGTCTTCGAGAAGTTCGCGCAGGCCCGGCGGGCCGTCGAGACCCCGGCACATGATGGCGCTGACCTGACCTGCGACCTCGGAGAAGGAATTCCTGGGGCAGGCAATGGTGACGAGGCCCGCGCCGATGCGCAGCGCACCACGCGCAGCAAGGCGGGCGGCGCCGGTCCTGCCGGGACCACCGGCAAGGATCAGGGCGTGACCATGGGTGTATTTGTGGGAAACGGGCCCCTTTGCCAAAGCGTCGATGCAGGGATCCGTCAGTGCGGCGGGCGCAATCGGCTCTGCCGGAGGCGGCATGTCGTCCAATCCGATGGAAACGGTCTTGAGGGTGCCGATCAGATGGTCGAAACCGCCGATATGGTGGCCGAGCTTGGCGCGGTGGAAGGAGACGGTCAGGCCGCCCTCGCCGATCATCGGTTCGGTGTCCCAGAGGCCGCGACCGCTGTCCGAGCAAAGACCGCTGGGGATGTCGATTGAAACCCGTCGGGCATGGGCAAAATGGTCGGTCGCGCCGGCCGCGGCCAGGATCTGCGACAGGTTCTGATCCAGCGGGCGCGCCAGCCCGGTGCCGAAGAGTGCATCCACAACCAGAATGCCTCCGCCCGCGACATTGGCGCCGGAGCGAAGAAGGGCGTCCCGGGAGAGGGCGGTCACCTCCCCCATCTCCGCCCACCGCTCATAATTCACCCGCGCATCGGGCGGCAGCTTGTCGGCATCGCCGTAAAGAAGCACCTCCACCGTCCAGCCTGCGTCTTGCAAAAGCCGCGCCACCACGAAGCCGTCGCCGCCGTTGTTGCCCGGACCGCAGAGCACCACCGCGCGATGGCCGCCGGTCTGCACCTCCGGCCATTCCTCGAAAATTGCCTCGACCACGCCGCGCCCGGCCCGTTCCATCAGCTCAAGGCCGGTCACCGCGCCGCTGTCGATGGCGGCCTGTTCGATGGCGCGCATTTGCGCCGCTGTCAGAAGTTCGGTCATGAGGGCTCTTTAGCACCCTTTTCCGGGGGGTCGGCAAGGGCTGGGATTGCGATTCAAAACGGATCGCTTTCTGTGCGTTCCGCACAAAAAATAGGCAGATGGAAATGAATCCGGTGGACAACGCCCCTCGCGATCACGCCCTGCGATTGTGACCGCTGCCCCCCCGTGGTCGAAGAGCCCAGACGCCCTAGGGAGAGATACCATGAAAAAAGTCGAGGCGATCATCAAGCCCTTCAAGCTTGATGAGGTGAAGGAAGCGCTGCAGGAGATCGGAGTTCAGGGTCTCTCGGTGCTGGAAGTCAAAGGGTTCGGTCGGCAGAAGGGCCATACGGAACTCTATCGGGGCGCGGAATATGTGGTGGATTTCCTGCCCAAGGTGAAAATCGAAGTGGTGCTGCCGTCCGATCAGGTGGACGCCGCCATTGAGGCCATCGTTGCAGCGGCCAAGACCGACAAGATCGGCGACGGCAAGATCTTTGTCAGCGACGTGTCGCAAGCCATCCGCATCCGCACCGGCGAATCCGGCTCGGACGCGCTTTAATCGCAAATTCTGAAGACCAGAAAGAAAAGGGTCATACCCATGAGCAATGACGTTCTCAAAACCATCAGCGAAGAGGATGTGGAATACGTCGACATCCGCTTCACCGACCCGCGTGGCAAGCTGCAGCACGTGACGGTGATGGCCGACCAGGTGGACGAAGACTTCCTCGAAGAAGGCTTCATGTTCGACGGCTCCTCCATCGCAGGCTGGAAATCCATCGACCAGTCGGACATGAAACTGATGCCCGACACCTCGTCCTCCTATCTCGATCCGTTCTTCGCCGAGAAGACCATGGCCGTGCATTGTTCGGTGGTCGAGCCCGACACCGGCGAAGCCTATGACCGCGACCCGCGCGGCACCGCCGAGAAGGCCGAAGCCTATCTGAAATCCTCCGGCATCGGTGACGTGTCCTACTGGGGTCCGGAAGCGGAATTCTTCCTCTTCGACGACGTGCGCTACTCGGTCGAGATGAACAAGGTTTCCTATGAGGTCGACGCGATCGACGCCTCCTGGAACACCGGCACCGAATACGAGATGGGCAACATGGGCCACCGTCCCGGCGTCAAGGGCGGCTATTTCCCCGTCCCGCCGATCGATGACGCGCAAGACATCCGTTCGGAAATGCTCTCGACCATGAAGCGCATGGGCATGAAGGTCGACAAGCACCACCACGAAGTGGCTTCGTGCCAGCACGAGCTGGGTCTGATCTTCGGCTCGCTCACCCATCAGGCGGATGAGCTGCAGAAGTACAAATACGTCATCCACCAGGTGGCACACGCCTATGGCAAGTCGGCCACTTTCATGCCGAAGCCGATTGCCGGCGACAACGGCACCGGCATGCACGTCAACATGTCGATCTTCAAGGATGGCAAGCCCCTGTTCGCAGGCGACAAATATGCCGACCTGTCGGATGAGGCGCTTTATTACATCGGCGGTGTGCTGAAGCACGCGAAGGCTCTGAACGCCTTCACCAACCCGTCGACCAACTCCTACAAGCGTCTGATCCCCGGCTTCGAGGCCCCCGTACTGCGCGCCTATTCGGCCCGCAACCGTTCGGGTTGCGTGCGGATCCCGTGGGCCGAAAACCCGAAGGCCAAGCGTGTGGAAGCCCGCTTCCCCGATCCGGCGGCGAACCCGTACCTCTGCTTCTCGGCTCTGCTGATGGCCGGTCTCGACGGGATCAAGAACAAGATCGATCCGGGCGAAGCCATGGACAAGGATCTTTACGATCTGCCGCCCGAAGAGCTGGCCGACATCCCGACCGTCTGTGCAAGCTTGCGCGAAGCCATGGACGCGCTCGAAGCCGACATGGACTTCCTGCTGGCCGGTGACGTGTTCACCAAGAACCAGATCGAAGGCTACATGGAGCTCAAGTGGGAAGAGATCTACAACTACGAACACACGCCGCACCCGGCCGAGTTCGCCATGTACTACAGCTGCTGAGCCAGCGATCTCTGAACGATTTCAAGGCGTCCCTTCGGGGGCGCCTTTTCATTTGCGCGCCGCAGGCCAGCTTTGAATCAGCTTGCTGCTCAGATCCCGGTTGAAAAGGGCCGAGATCGCATTCGACAGGGGCTGGGATTTTTCCAGAAGACGCCGCAGGCCTTTGCGGTCCCATTCCACATATTGCGCGCCCGCTCCCAGTTCCACCCGGGCCGAGGCACCCACATCGGGGCCGCGGATGAAGGAAATCTCACCGATGAACTTGCCCGGCTCAAGGCTGATGCGCTGGGCGTCGCGCTCCATGGTCAGGGGGCCTTCGGTGACGAAGAAGAGGCCTTCGGGCGGCTCCCCTTCGCGGGTCAGCACCACCGCGGCGGTGGCGGTCTTGCGGGTCGCCTGACGCAGGATCCGGCGGAACTGGCCGGGGGTCATGGTGGGGAAATGGCGGTAGAGATCCTTGTCGGCCTTCGACATGGTGAAGGTGGTGCTTTCCAGCAGCAACCGGGCGATGGCGAAGATGTTGGTCAGGGCAATCGCGGTGCTGGAGACGATGGCATCCCAGAGCGGCTTATCGGCGATGGTGAAATAATAGGCCAGGTAGCAGCCGGTGCCGCAGAGCAGGAATAGGCGCAGGCGCAGCCCGTCGCGCATCAGCAGGCCGATGACGAAGAACAAAAGCGCCCCATGGGCAAAAATCTCGGGGCCAAAAGGCAGATCGGACGGCATGAAAAGGCTTGGTACAGTGTCAGGGGGCCTGTGTTCCAAGCCTTGCGCCGGAATGCAAGGTCGGGATTTCAGGCGCGCTCGAGTGGTGCGATCTGCCAACAGGGCACCGGGCCGAGCCCTTTCATCTCGATCTCGCCGCGGGGCGTGAGGGGCATGTCGCCCAGCCGGTCGCGCGCGGCGGTCGTGATCTGGACCGTGTTGCGGTTCGCGGTCGCCTGGAGCCGGTGCGCCATATTGACGGTGCCGCCCCAGATGTCGAAATGGGGCCGTTTGCGCCCCATGACGCCGGCCACCAGATGGCCGGAATGGACGCCCACGCGCAGGCCGAGGCTGAGACCTTCGTCACGGCTG
>JAOXSD010000009.1 GCA_025800205.1 Silicimonas sp.
ATCGGGATCGGCCTTTGCCGATGCCGATGACGATAGCCTGGTGATCAATGAAGAGACCGAAATGGTCACCGAAACCGCCGCTCCGGCGCATCTGGAGAATCTCGACACGATTTATTCCGGCTGGCGGTTCCGGACCGATGAAACCCAGGCGTTGCAGCTCGATGATTTCGAAAACCCGGCGATGATCTTTGTCGATCAGGCGATGGATCTTTTCGAAACCGTCGACGGGAGTGAGGGCAAGTCCTGTGCCTCCTGCCATGAAGGGCCTGAAGAGTTTGCCGGGCTGACCGCCTCGATGCCGAAGGTGATCGACGGCAAGCTCACGGTGATGGAAGACCTGATCAACGGTCACCGCGCCGATGCGATGGGGGCCGAGCCGTGGAAATGGTCGGGCGCCGATATGCAGGCGATGATCGCACTGATCGGTCTGCAATCGCGCGGCATGCCGATGGATGTGGCCATTGATGGCGACGCCGCTCCTTTCTGGGAGCAGGGCAAGGAGATGTACTATACCCGCTATGGTCAGCTCGAACTCTCCTGCGCCAATTGCCACGAAGAAAGCTATGGTCTGATGATCCGCGCCGATCACCTGAGCCAGGGCCAGATCAACGGCTTTCCGACCTATCGTCTGAAACAGGCCAAGCTGATTTCGCGTCACAACCGCTTCCGCGGCTGCATCCGCGACACCCGCGCCGAGACCTTCAAGGAAGGCTCGGACGAGTTCCGCGCGCTGGAGCTTTACGTGGCCTCGCGGTCGAACGGCCTCTCGGTCGAGACCCCGGCGGTCCGCCAGTAACAAGAGACGCCCGCGTCTGATGCACAGGCGCGGGCGTTTTCAGTCTAGACGCATTCAAAAATGCGCATGTGATATGGAGACTTCCGAATGATTTCGCGCCGCGACTTTTTGCAGGTGGGTATGGCGGCTTCGGCGCTTTACGGCGCCTCGGGCTTTGGCAATTGGGCGCGTCTGGCGGCGCAGCAGAAGCTGACCCAGGACCAGCTTTTGGAATTCGACGCCTTCGGGAATGTCTCGCTGATCCATGTCACCGACATTCACGCCCAGCTGAAACCGATCTATTTCCGCGAACCCTCGGTCAACCTTGGGGTCGGCGCGAACAATGGCGCGGTGCCGCATATTACGGGCGCAGATTTCCGCAAGCTCTACGGGATCGCTGACGGCTCTCCCTCCCATTATGCCTTGTCGTCGGGCGATTTCGCGGCGCTTGCGGATATGTATGGCCGGGTGGGCGGTCTTGATCGCGTCTCCACCGTGATCAATTCGATCCGGGCCGACCGGCC
>JAOXSD010000015.1 GCA_025800205.1 Silicimonas sp.
CAGCCGCTGCCAGGTCAGGTCGCCCCAGATCGACGAGATGATCACCGCCAGAACCACGCCGACGCCAGCCGCTTCGGTGGGGGTGGCCAGACCCCCGACAATGCTGCCGATGACCGCAACGATCAGCGCCAGCAACGGCCAGATCTGCCGGAACCCGGCCAGCGCCTGCCAGAACGGCACCGGGGTGTCGTCGCGCGGGGCGATGGCGGGATTGCGCAGGCTTTTCACCAGCAGGTAGGTCATGAACATCGCGCCCACCAGAAACCCCGGCAGAATGCCCGCAGCGAACAGCCGACCGATGGAGGTTTCGGTCAGCGCGCCATAGATCAGAAAGGACAGGCTGGGCGGGATCAGGAGCCCCAATGTGCCGCCCCCCGCCAGGCTGCCGACCACCGTGTCCTTGTCATAGCCGCGTTTCGACATTTCGGGATAGGCGACCGAGCCCACCGCGGCAGCCGTCGACAGGCTGGACCCGCTGACCGCGCCAAAGAGCGTGCAGACCGCGATATTGGTGTGCAGCAGGCCGCCGGGGATGCGCCGAAAGAGCGGCGAGAAGGCGGAATAGGCCTTTTCGCTGATGCCGCTGCGCAGGAGGATTTCGCCCAGCAGGATGAACATCGGCACCGCCGAAAGCGTGAAGGAATTGAACACGCTCCAGATCGCATCCACCGCTAGCGATGTGGCCCCGTTGGAGAAGAAATAGAGGATCAACAGGCCCGTCAGCCCCAGGGCCGCACCAAGGGCGACGCCGGTGCCCGCCATGGTGATGAGCCCGCCGATCAGAGTAAACCAGAATGCCATTCAAGGGGCCTTGTCGTTGTCGGGATGTGCGGTCTCAATCAGCCCGAACAGGCGGGCGGTGAAGATGCACAGGGTCAGGGAAAGCGAAATCGGCATCAGCGCCATCCAGGGATAGAGCAGGATGCGGGCGGTTTCCGTCTTCAGATTGCGTTTGAAGGCAAATTCGAACCAGGGAATGGTTTCCACGATCAGCCAGAAGAAGAAAGCGATCCCGACCAGCAGGGCCGCGATCTCCAGCGCCCTCCGCAACGGCCCCTTGAGATGGTCCGCCAGAAGTGCAACCCGCACATGTTTGGCGCGCAAGGTCACCATGGGCAGGCCCAGGAACAGGCAGACGCTCAGCAGAAGGCCGACCACATCCTCGGTGATGTGCAAGGGCGTATTGGCGAATTTCCGCAGGATCACGCTGGTCAGGATCAACCCGACAATGGCGACCATGCACAGCGCCGAGAGGAAAGCGCACACAAGGGCCAGACGATCCAGCCCCTGTGCAAGGACATGTTTCAGTTTCAGCACCGTTTGTGTCTCAGCGCCCCAGAGCGGTCAGAACGCGCTCGCGATAGGCGGGCGCATTGCCGCCGGCCTCTTCGGCCAGCATCTTCCAGGTCTCGGTGACCGAGGACACGAAAAGATCACGATCTTCGTCAGAGAAATCCTCGCCCCAGGTGATGCCCTGCTCGACCAGCTTGTCGCGGGCGGCCAGTTCGCGCTCGAAATCATCCTCATACTGGTTGGTCCGGTTCCAAAGATCATCCGCCGCCGAGGTCATCGCCGTCTTGACCGCCTCGTCGGTCGCGGCCCATTTGTCCGAGGCAACGCCGATCACGTAAGGACCGGACGCCATCGGATAAAGGAAGGAGGCGTATTTCGAGACCTCCTGCAGCGACACCGTATGAGCATAAAGCGCAGGGTAAAGCGCGCAATCGACCACGCCGGTCTTCATCGCCACATACATTTCTTCCTGCGGGATGATCTGTGCTGCGACGCCGAGGCGGGTGAAGGTTTCCACCTGATCGCGCGCCCAGACCCGCAGTTTCTTCGACTTCAGATCCGCGATCGTGCGCACCGGTTCATCCCGGCAGAACACCGAAACCGACAGCATCGGAATGGCCACATAGCCCACCGCCGACACGCCCCAATCGGCGAATTCCTCTTCGTAGATTTCCCGCACGGTCGGGATCGCCTTCTCGAATTCCTCGATCGAACCGATGGTGCCCTGCACCACGACCGAACTCAGCGCCGGGGCATCGCGGCCCAGGTAATTGGCCCACACGAGGCTCATCTCGACCGCCCCCTTGGGCAGAAAGCGCAGGGTGTCGGTGTTGGGCAGGCCAAGCGAGCCGCCACTGTAAAGCGTGACTTCGGGCCCATCGGGCAGGGCCGCGTTCACGTCCTTGACGAATTGCTCCAGCTCCGCCGATTCCGGTCGTGTCTCCGGAAGGAAATTGTTGAAGCGCCATTCCTCGGCCGTTGCGGGCGCCAGGGCCGCTCCCATGCCGGTGACGCTCAGGGCCAGAGCCTTAAAAAGCCGTTTCATATCGTATCCTCCTAGGGGCAGGTTATGTAGGGTTCTGGCAATAATTCCACCAAAGTGGCAACAGGATTCGGGTATCTTTGTGTAATTGACAACCAATTGACTCAAAGAGCCGATCAACATCGCGACACATGGCCAATGGGACGATCACTTGCAGGATTGCCAGAGAACGCCCCTGCCCGGTTCAGGTGATCTTGAGCGGCCGTTGCTCGGCAATGGCTTCCATCGAAAAATGCGACGTCACCGCATCCAGCTCGACCGATGAGATCAGGCGCTGATAGACCAGATCATAGGAATTCATGTCCTCGGTGATCACCTTGATCATGTAGTCATATTCCCCTCCGATGCGAAAGAAATCCACGACATCGGGAATCTTCAGCACCGCGCGCCGAAAGGTATCAAGCCAATCTGCCGAATGGTGCCGCGTCTTGACCATCATGAAAACCACAAGCCCGAGCCCCAGCTTCTCCCGGTTCAGCCGGACCGTCGCACCTTCGATGACGCCGGTTTCGTTCAACTTCTGAAGACGGCGCCAGCAGGCGTTCTGGGACAGGTGAACCTTTTCGGCCAACTCCCGTTGCGACAGCGAACTGTCCTTTTGCAATTCCACGATGATCTTTTGATCTTTCTCATCCAAGAAACCAACTCTCCCCTGGGGCCCTGCCGACCGCGACTTTAGGCGCCCGTATAGCGATGCCAAACAAAAATCTACGTCGAGAACCGGCTTTCAGGCCAGCGCGTCTCCGGCCACGGCCTGATCAATCTTTTCCAACAGCTCAAGGCAGCTTGCCAGTTGATCAATCGCCAGGAACTCGTCTGCCTTATGGGCCTGTTCAATGCTCCCCGGTCCGCAGACGACGACATCCATGCCGAGCTGCTGGAATATGCCGGCTTCGGTTCCGAAGGGCACCACATCCGCCGAATTGGCGCCCGTCAACTCGGACAGAATGCGTTGGGCTTCATTGTCTTCGACAGGGATCAGCCCCGCGACCTCGCCAATGACCTCGGTCTCAATCGAGGCGTCGGGATGAACCGCCTGCATCGCGGGCAGAAGCGTGTCGGCGCAATAGGCGGCCATGGCTGATTTGACGAAGCGCGCATCCGCGTCCTGAACCGGGCGCATCTCCCAATCCACCTGCGCTTTGGGGGCGATGACATTGTGCACCTCGCCGCCGTGAAAACCCCCGACATTCAATGTTGTCCAGGGCGGGTCAAAGGGGCTGTCGGCAGGCGCCCTTGTCTTGAGCTCGTCACGCAGTTCCAGCAGCCGCGCCACATAGCGCACGGCATATTCCACCGCATTCACTCCGAGGTCCGGACTCGATCCATGGCCTTCAAGCCCCTCGAAGCGGACCGTGTATTCATTGCAGCCCTTGTGGCCCTCGATGATGCGCATCATCGTCGGCTCGCCGATGATGGCCATGGCGGGCCGGATCGCGCGCGCCTCCAGCACCTCTGCCAGATGGCGCGCGCCGATACAGCCCGTTTCCTCGTCATAGGTAAAGGCGAAATGGATCGGCGTTCGGCGCGGACTTTGCGCGAAACGCGGGGCCATCGCCAGGGTCGCGGCAATAAACCCCTTCATGTCACAGGTTCCGCGCCCATAAAGCCGCCCGTCACGCTCGACCATTGCGAAAGGGTCCGTCGTCCAGTTTTGATCCGCCACAGGCACCACATCGCTGTGCCCGGACAGAACCAGGCCGCCGTCGGTCTGCGGCCCCAGCGTGGCAAAGAGGTTGGCCTTGCGCCCGGTGGGATCGTGAAACAGTTCGACCTCGGCGCCGCAACCCGCAAGGCGGTCGGCCAGATAGTCGATCATGTGAAGATTGCTGTCCGCCGAAACCGTCGGAAACGCGATCAGATCCCCCAGAATGCGCTTGGCCTCGTCCAGCATGGTCAGTCCTTCACAAACAGCTTGCGCTCAATGCGCCCCAGGGGTTCGGCGGCCCCGGTGTCGCGGATCACGATGGTTTCGGTGGTCTCCAACCCCCAGCTGTCCATCCAGAGCGCGGGCATGAAATGGAACACCATTCCGGGTTGCAGAACCGTGTCATCCTCGCTGCGGATCGAGGCCGTGCGCTCGCCCCAATCGGGCGGATAGCTCAGGCCGATGGGATAGCCCATGCGCCCAGATCGCTCGATCCCGTGTCTGCCCAGAACCTCCATGAAAGCATTGGCAATGTCACATGTGCGATTGCCTGCACGCGCGGCGTTCAATCCGGCCTCGATGCCTTCGAGCTGGGCCTCGGAGGCCCGCAGCATCTCGTCGGGCGGCGTGCCGAGATAGACGGTGCGGCAGAGCGGCGCGTGATAGCGGCGATAGCAGCCCGACAATTCAAAGAACGTCGCTTCGCCGGCCCGCATCGGCGCGCCGTTCCACGTCAGATGGGCCGCCGTCGCATCCAGACCCGAAGGTGTCAGCGGGACGATGGCGGGATAATCGCCCCAATCCTCGCCGACGCCCGTGATGCCCGCATGCATGATGTCGGCCACAAGATCATTCTTGCGCAGCCCCGGTTCGGCACGGTCAATCGCGGTCTGGATCACCTTGTCGGAAATCCGCGCCGCCTTGCGGATGAAGGCGATTTCATCCTCGGATTTGACCAGCCGCCGCCAGTTGACCAAGGCCGTCGCATCCACAAGCGTGGCCTCGGGCATCTCTTCGGTCAGAACCGCATGGGCCTTGGCCGAGTAATAGTAATTCTCCATCTCGACGCCGATGCGCGCGCGCATCAGCCCGCGCGCCTTGAGATGGGTTGCGAGATCCTGCATCGGATGCACCACGGTCGACTGCACGAAATGGTCGCCATAGCCAAGGATGTTGTCGGGCTCCATCCAGCAGGTGCGTCGCCCGCCCAGCATGTCCATATGGCGCCCCCACCAGATGGGCGCGCCCTCCATGGTCACGATCACGCCCTGATGCACATAGAAGGACCAACCGTCATAACCGGTCAGCCAGGCCTGATTTGACGGGTCCGTGACAAAGATCGCCTCCAGCCCGGCCTCGGCCATCGCGGCGCGGGTCATGGTCAGGCGCCGTTGGTATTCTGCTTGGCTGAAAGGGGCGTTTTCCTGCATCTGTGCAACTCCTTATCCCAGAACCGCGTGCACGGCCCGCGTGGTGGCGTCCACGATCTGATCCGCATCCTCCCAGGTCAGGCAGAACGGTGGCGCAAAGCCGAGGATGTCGCCCTGCGGCATGGCCCGGGCGATGATGCTGTCTTGCTCGAGCAATTTGGCGGCGATCTTCGCACCGATCTTGTCGCCCGGATCAAAGAAGATGCGGCTTTCCCTGTCGGCCACAAACTCAACCGCGCAGAGCATCCCGGCGCCGCGCACCTCGCCCACATGGGCATGCGGCGCCAGCGCCGCCTGCATTGCCGCGTTCAGATAGGCTCCGACCGATCCCGCATTTTCAACCAGGTTGAGGTCATCCAGCAGCTTCAGATTGGCAACACCTGCCGCCGCGCCGATCGGGTGGGCCGAATAGGTCCAGCCATGGCCGATGGGACCGTTCTCATCCGTCCCTTGTTCCAGCACCGTCCACATCCTGTCCGACACGATCGAGCCCGACAGCGGCGCATAGGCAGACGTCAGCCCCTTGGCGATGGTGATCAGATCAGGGCGCATCCCGTAATGTTCCGAGCCGAACATTGTCCCCAACCGGCCAAATCCGGTCACCACCTCATCGGCGACCAGAAGGATGTCGTGTTTTTCCAGCACGCTCTGGATCGCCTCCCAATAGCCCGCCGGGGGCGGCACGATCCCGCCGGTGCCCAGAACGGGCTCGCCAATAAAGGCGGCGATGGTCTCGGCCCCTTCGCGGGCAATCAGCGCCTCAAGTTCGGCAACACAATGGGCCACAAAAGCGGCTTCGCTCTGGGCAGGATCCGGGCGACGGAAATAATAGGGCGCTTCGGTATGCACCACCTGCGCCAGAGGCAGGTCGAACTTGTTGTGAAACAGCTCAAGCCCGGTCAGCGATCCGGTCATCAATCCCGACCCGTGATAACCCCGCCAGCGCGAGATGATCTTCTTCTTCTCGGGGCGACCAAGGATGTTGTTATAGTACCAGATCAGCTTGATATTGGTTTCATTCGCATCCGATCCGGACAATCCGAAATAGACTTTGGACATATGATCGGGCGCCCGGTCGAGGATCATTTTCGACAGGGTGATCGACGCCTCGGTCCCGTGCCCGACATAGGAATGATAATAGGCCAGCTCCCGCGCCTGAGCGGCGATCGCCTCGGCAATCTCGGACCTGCCATAGCCCACATTCACGCAGTAAAGCCCGGCGAAGGCGTCCAGCATACGGTTGCCGTCGCGGTCTTCGATGTGGCAGCCGGATCCGCCGGTGACAACGCGGTGCGGGAGGGTTCCCCGCGCGAATTCGGCCAGATGTGTCGAAGGATGGAAAAAGTTTTCCCGATCCCAGGTTTCGAGTTGATCGTTGTGAAGCATTCTATGCCCTTCGGGTTCAGGCGGCGCGCCGCCGCGTGTCATGAAGGGAGCCTTTTGCACGCATCAAACCCGAGGGTTCGACCAGAGCAGACCGGCTCCGCTCACCCCGACAGCAGCGCGCAATGCCTTTATTGCCCGGGCCCGACAATAGATGCACAAAGGGGCTGACCTCAGCAATGAAAATCTATTCCCTGGGCGGCACGGACTCTTCGGGACGGTTGGGTTTTTCGCTGTGGTTCGGATTTTTTCTTGCGCGCTTCGATGAGCGACGCGGCTTCGAACAGCTCGGAGAGATGGTCCTGGATCTTCGACCAGTTTTCAGGGGTCAGAGCATCTGGTCTTCATATTCTCGGTCGTCTGATCTGGCAAGCGCGCCGGGCGCGGAGCCCACAAATTGCGCCAGGTCATGTTGTCAAATGGCGGAGCCAGAGGCGGATAGACGTGATATCGATGAAGCCAAGGAAGCTTTCGGCGGTTTTGTCGTAGCGGGTGGCCACCCTTCGGGCGTTCTTCAACTTGTTGAAACAACGCTCGACCATGTTGCGGAGCCGATAGAGCGTGCGGTCCACGCCGACGCGCTTTTTCCGCGATTTACGCATCGGGATCACCGGGAGGGCATCGCGCTTCTCCAG
>JAOXSD010000022.1 GCA_025800205.1 Silicimonas sp.
GTCATGGAAGGCGAGCGGCCCAGGGGCATTGCGGTCGACTTTGGGCGGCTGGCCCAGCCGCTGTGTAGCAGCGATATGCGGGGTTTTGAACCATGGGTTGTCAGACAGGCCGCCCCAGGCGGCAAAACTCATCTGCGCACCGGGCTTCAGGGCGCGGGCCATGTTGGCGAAGGCGACGGTCGGGTCGGCAAAGAACATGACACCGAACCTTGAGATCATCGCGTCGATATCGCCCGACGCGAGTTCTGTGGTCTGAGCGTCGGCGTATTGAAACGAAAGATTGTCCAGACCAGCAGTACCGGCCCGTTGGCGCGCGCGCTCCAGAAACTGTTCCGATATGTCGATGCCGCGCACCGCGCCCTCGGCCCCGACACACTGCGCGGCGGCCAGCGCAGACGCGCCAGTGCCGCTGCCGATATCAAGAACCCGCATGCCCCGCGTCAGGCCGGATTGTTGCAAGACAAGGTCCAGAACAGGCTGAAACAAGGTGTCCAGCTGATCTTCGAAGGTCAGCCAGCGGGCACCCATTTCTGACTTGGCCCAGAACTCTTCCTGATCGGCGTTGATGTTCGGCATCGCAGCCCCCTTTTTGAGGGGAACTATGACCTCCTGCGGTGGCGGCGACCAGACTTTTCCTCATCCCCGCCACCGGTGTTGAACGAGGGTGCGGGCAGGGTGACGACCTGCGCAAGCTCCGGGAACGGATCGGTTTTGTGCGGGATCGCGTTGGCGGCGACGAAGTGATCCTGGAATTTTGGTTCGATGGCGGTCTCGATCTTGGTGATCTCGCGCACGACACGCTCGATCTCGGCGCGCGAGCCGATGTTGCACAGTGCAATCCGGGCGCCGGTACCCGCTGCGTTGCCCGCGCTTGAAACCTTGTCGAGCGGCGCATCCGGGATCATGCCCAGAACCATCGCGTGTTTGGTCGAGATATGAGCCCCGAAGGCCCCAGCCAGAACCACGCGATCTACGCGGTCGACCTCCATCTCGTCCATCAACAGGCGCGCACCAGCATAAAGCGCCGATTTCGCCAGTTGGATAGCCCGGATATCGCCTTGAGTGACAGTGATCCGAGGGCCACCTTCCGCGCTGGAATCATGGATCAGATAGGCGTGTGTGCGCCCTTCGGGAACGCAGCGGGGCGTGCCGGTTTGCTCGGCCGACCCGATCAGGCCGCTTTCGTCCAACAGGCCGGCGATACGCATCTCGGCCACGGCCTCGATGATACCCGAGCCGCAGATGCCGGTGATGCCGGTGGTGGCGATGTCCTGATCAAAGCCGTCCTCATCGGACCATTTCTCGGACCCGATCACGCGGAAGCGGGGCTCCTTTGTGGCGGGGTCAATCTCGATCCGCTCAATCGCGCCGGGGGCGGCGCGTTGGCCCGAACTGATCTGCGCGCCTTCGAACGCTGGCCCTGTGGGCGACGAACAGGCCAGAACGCGGCTGGTGTCGCCCAGCAGAATCTCGGCATTGGTGCCCACGTCGACGATCAGCACGAGGTCTTCGGATTTGCCGGGCTCTTCCGACAGGGCAACGGCGGCACAGTCGGCACCCACGTGACCGGCGATGCAGGGCAGGATGTAGATCTGCGCGCGCGGGTTCATCGTGGTCAGGTCCATCTCACGCGCGGGCAGGGACATCGCCTCGGATGTTGCCAGCGCAAACGGAGCTTGCCCCAGCTCGACCGGGTCCAGACCCAGCAGCAGATGGTGCATGACCGGGTTACAAACAAACACCGTCTCAACGATCAGGCTGGCGTCAATGCCCGCTTCCTCAGCGATCGAGGTGGTCAGGTCATTGATCGCCTCACGCACGGCTTTGGTCATCTCCTGATCGCCGCCGGGGTTCATCATGGCGTAGGAAACGCGGCTC
>JAOXSD010000026.1 GCA_025800205.1 Silicimonas sp.
GCGTTCCAGCCAATCCTTCACCTGCGCTCCGTTCACCTTCACCGCCCGCACCGTGTTCGGGTAGAGATAGAGATCGGCCACATTCTTGATCGCCACATCGCCTGCGGGCACATCGGTGAAATACTCCGGGCCCCCGCGACCACCGGCCTTGAAGGGGGCAGCGGCAGACAGGATCGGCAGCCCGGCATATTCGCCACCCGCCAGCATCTCGCCGATATACCATTTCTGCGCGATCGACACGATCTGCACCGAGGGGTCATCGGCCACCAAAGCGAAATAGCTGTGCAGCGGGGCGGCGGTCTTGCCCACCGCGCGCCGGACATATTCCAGCGTCTCCGCATGGTCCTGCGCGGTGGCATCGAGCACCGCCGCGTCATCCTCGACCAGTGCCGTGATCGACCGGTCTTCGTTGCGCTTTGAAATCGGCCGGGTCTCGACGGCCGAGGTCACAACCCGCCAGTCGCTGCCGTCCTTTTCCAGCATCAGATCGATCACGCCCAGATGCGAGCCCCAGAACCCGCCCATCGTCGCAGGCTTGCCGTGGATCGTGCCGGCATCCGCATCAACGGCGGCATAATCCGCGTAAGTCGGCGAGGGGAAGACCAGGTGGGAATGGCCGGTCATCAGCGCATCGACCCCGTCAATCGACGCAAGCGGCACCGAGGCGTTTTCCATCCCGTCGCTTTCCTGCGCAGACCCAATGCCGGAATGGGAAAGCGCGATGATGATGTCGGCCCCTTCCTCGCGCATCTGCGGCACGTAAGCCCGCGCCGTCTGCAGAATGTCGCGGGCGGTCACATTGCCTTCCAGATGTTTGCGGTCCCAGTTCATGATCTGCGGCGGCACGAAGCCAATGAGCCCCACCTTGATCTGATGCTTGGCACCGGCACCATCCACCACCTCGCGATCCAGGACCACATAAGATTTCAACAGCGTCTCATCCTTCGTGGGATCGCTGCCCTCGCTTTTCACCACATTGGCGCTGACCACGGGAAAATCCGCCCCGGCCAAGGATTTCATCAGGAAATCAAGCCCATAGTTGAACTCGTGATTCCCCAGCGTCGAGGCATCGAACCCCACCGTGTTCATCGCGGTGATGATCGGATGCATGTCGCCTTCCTTCATCCCGCGCTCATAGGCGATGTAATCCCCCATCGGATTGCCCTGCAGAAAATCGCCATTGTCCAAGAGCATCGAATTGGTCGCCTCGGCCCGGATCGCCCTGATATGCGCCGCCGTCCGCGACAGCCCCACCGTGTCCCGCGGCTTGTCGGCATAGTAATCATAGGGATGCACATGCACATGGAGATCCGTCGTCTCCATCAACCGCAGATGCACCTGACCGGCGGCGGCATTGGCCGAGAAGGGATGCAAAGTCGCAAGGGTGGCGCCCGCAGAGGTGGCGAGGAAAGTGCGTCGGCTCATGTGAGATGTGTAGCGCGTCATGGCAGGCTCCCTGAATGTTTTTGGTGATATGCAATCATAACATGACGGGGCCGTGACATATGAGTCGTTTTTGCCCCCGCGCGCCGGTTTGCCAATCGCCGCCGCCCGTGGCAGATCAGGGGCGAAAGGCAGGCCCATGAAACACGCAGAAACCGTCACCTTCGGCGGCTCCGGACTGGAGCGCGCCGCCCATCTCAGGGGCGATCCGCCGCCGGGCGATGTGCTGCCGATCTGGCGCGGCAAGGTGCTCTTGACCGCGGAGGACGGCCTGCGCGCGCCGATCTTCCTGACCGCCGATCACCCGGTCTTTGAGGATGCGGTGGAACCGGCGATCTTCCTCGGCCTCGACGAGGGCGTGCCGCGCTATGCCCGCGATATCTCCGCCTGGGAACCCGAGGATGATCTGGGCACGGTGGGCGCTTTCTTCGACCCCTCCGAACAGC
>JAOXSD010000027.1 GCA_025800205.1 Silicimonas sp.
TCGGAAAACGCCCCGCCGCCCATAGCTCCGCCATGGCCCTCGGGCCGATCGCACCGTTACCGCCTGGGGGAAACCGCCGGATCAGGGCCCTGTGCCGCGTCTCACGCGGAGCAGCTTGCCCCGCCCAGGACGCAGAATTTCGCACAATGGGGGTGGTTGAGCCGCACCGGGGCTTCGGCTTCGGCCAGCGTCCGGCCCAGGTCGAATTCCTCCGCATAGGGCAAGAGCGTGCAGGCCACCACCGAGGGGCCGTCGGCGCCCTTGCGTTTGACCACCATGCGCGAGGAGGCGCACATCACCTCGGTGGGCGATTTGCCGAGAATGTCCCAGCAGGCGGTGGTGATCTCGGGCACGTCGACCTGTTCGTCCATTTCCGGGAACAGCACGGTGATGCCCGGCGCATGGGCATCGATGTCGAACCCTTCGCGTTCATAAAGCGCGGCGTAGCCCGCGCGGCTCTCGGCGTCACTCTCGCCCCAGATCGTGCGACCCGCCACCGCCATCGGCGCGCCGATCTCCTGCAGCCAACGCATGCCCTGAAGGGTGATCTCGAAACTGCCCTTGCCGCGCTCCTCGTCATGCAATTCCGCCGACCAGTGATCGAGCGAAATGCGGAAGGTGAGCTTGTCGCCGAACCGCTCCAGCAACTCGACAATCCCCGCCTTGACGGATTTGCGCATCATCGGGCGCATGGCATTGGTCAGGATCAGCACTTCGTAGCCCGCCTCCAGCGACCGGCGGGTCATCTCGATCATCTGCGGATTCATGAAGGGCTCGCCGCCGGTGAAGCCGATCTCGCGCAAGCCCCAGTTGCGGAGCCGCAATTGCTCCAGGTAATCCGACACCTCATCGGCGGTCAGATAGACCAGCGCGTCATTCTTGGGCGACGAAAGGATGTAACAATTCGGACATTCGATATTGCAGAGCGTGCCGGTGTTGAACCACAGCGTGTCCGGATCGGTCAACGCCACATGGGCGCGCTCTTCGCCCTTGACGGTGAAAAGCGGGTCATTGAACTTCTCTGGCGCAAGCTGCTCGATCGTGTCTTTCATGGGCCTCAACCGTTCCACATTCAGACTTTCCTAGACAGCGGATAAGAAAAGGAAAAGAAAAAGCGTGCGCCGGTGCCAGAGATGTGATGATCCTGTCAGGGAAGCCCGGGCTGGACCCGAAGCAGGCGCTGCGGTAAAGGGATGTCGAACTCGCCGTTAGCGGTAACACAGGCAGGAATACCATGGTCTCGCGCGTCATCCCGGTGGAAGATTTCGATCTGGTCATCTTTGGCGGCACCGGCGATCTGGCGCGCCGCAAGATCCTGCCGGGGCTGTTTCGCCGGTTTCAGGCGGGGCAGATGCAGGGCGACAGCCGGATCATCGGCGCGGCGCGCTCGGACATGGCCGCCGAGGCCTACCGGGCCGATGTGAAATCCGCCCTTGAGGAATTCCTGCCCGAAGACGCCCGCCCGGCAGAGCAGGTGGCGGGGTTTCTGGACCGGCTCGATTACGTGGCGATCGATGCGACGGGCGAGGGCGGCTGGACCGATCTCAGTGCGAAATTGCGCAAGGAGGCCGTGCGCGCCTTCTACTTTTCTGTGGCGCCATCTCTTTTCGGCCCGCTGGCCGAGCGGCTCCACAGCCATGGCTGCGCCGGGCCCGATTGCCGGATCGTGGTGGAAAAACCCTTCGGCCGCGATCTCGCCTCGGCCCGCGCCCTGAACCAGATCCTGCGGGATCATTTCGAGGAAGGCCAGATCTACCGGATCGACCATTATCTGGGAAAGGAAACGGTCCAGAACCTGATGGCGATCCGCTTTGGCAACATGCTGTTCGAACCGCTGTGGAATTCCCAATACGTCGACCACATCCAAATCACCGTGGCGGAATCCGTCGGAATCTCCGGGCGTGAAGAATACTATGACCGCGCGGGCGCCAAGAT
>JAOXSD010000037.1 GCA_025800205.1 Silicimonas sp.
GATGAACGGGGCGCCGATGACGCGGAATGGGAACGCTGGTGGCGCACCGAACGCGGTGCCGATGATGTCCGTTACGTGCAGTTCATGGGCAAGGACAACGTGCCCTTCCACACCCTGTCTTTCCCCGCCACGATCATCGGGTCGGGCGAGGATTGGAAGCTGGTGGATTACATCAAGTCCTTCAACTACCTGAACTACGATGGCGGGCAGTTCTCGACCTCTCAGGGCCGGGGCGTCTTCATGGATCAGGCGCTTGCCATCCTGCCAGCGGACTACTGGCGCTGGTGGCTGCTCTCTCATGCACCGGAAAACTCCGACAGCGAATTCACCTGGGAGAATTTCCAGGCCGGCGTGAACAAGGATCTCGCCGACGTGCTGGGGAATTTCGTCTCCCGCGTCACCAAATTCTGCCGCTCGAAATTCGGTGAAGACGTGCCTGCGGGCGGCGCCTGGGGCCCCGAGGAAGAGGCACTGATCGAGAAGCTGGACGCGGGCCTTGCCGCCTATCAGGCGCAGATGGACGCGATCGAGATCCGCAAGGCGGCGGGCGAATTGCGGGCACTTTGGGTCTTGGGCAACGAGTACCTGCAAGCGGCGGCGCCCTGGTCGGTCTTCAAGGAAGACCCGGATCGCGCAGCAGCGCAAATCCGGCTCGCCCTGAACCTGATCCGCGTCTATGCGGTGATCTCGGCGCCCTTCATTCCCGATGCGGCGGCCAAGATGCTGAGCGCGATGAACACGCTGGATACCGAGTGGCCGGGTGACATGCGCGCGGCCCTGGGCGCCCTGCCCGAAGGTCACGGGTTCACGGTGCCGGATGTGCTTTTTGCCAAGATCTCGGACGAGGACCGGGAAAGCTGGCAGGAGCGGTTTGCCGGTGGGCGGGACGCTTAGCGATGTCTTGAAATGACATCGGGCCGGAAACTTTTGAAGTTTCCGGCGCCTCTACACCGGCAATTCCGTCATGCCCTTGATCCCTTCCATCGCGAAGCTGGCCGAGATGTCGGCGGCTTTGATGCGGGTGATCTCGGTCGTGGCGCGGATCACGCCCGCCTCTTCGAACCGCTTCCCCCTGCGCCAGCAGGCATTGCGTGACAGATGGACCGCCTCGGTGGGGAGACGTATTTTCAACATATGTGGTTCGCCCTGAGTTTCAGCGCCACACTCTTTGCCGCCGCCTTCTGTGCACTGGTTCACGCGATCCTACCCTGCTTTTTTGAGAAGACCGCCAGCCGGATGGTGCTGCGGCTCCCTGACCGGCTGGTCAGCCGCTAGGCGGAGCCCCGCAAATCGGCGCGACATCCCGCCGCAAGGGCGTTCCGCCCTCTGGTACGTTTGCGCAAACAGGACCACATTGCAGCCCATGCAGAGTATGGACACTTCCGTCATGGACGATTCGATTTCCGCGACCGAGCCGGTCGAACGCGAAATGCGCCCCGCCCTTTTCAAAGGCTGGCGCCGCCGCTGCCCGCAATGCGGTCAGGGGCCGATGATGAAAAGCTATCTCAAGGTCCGGGACACCTGCCCGGTCTGCGACGAAGCGCTTCATCATCACAAGGCCGATGACGGCCCGGCCTATCTGACGATCCTGATCGTGGGCCATATTCTGGCCCCGGCGATCATCTGGGTCTATACCCATTACCGCCCCGAACCCATGGTGCTGGCCACCGGCTTCACCATCGGCTGCGTGGCGCTGTCGCTTTACCTCCTGCCCCGGCTGAAAGGCGCGATTGTCGCCTTCCAATGGGCCAAGCGCATGCACGGCTTTGGCGGGGAGTGAGGCGGCGCCGCCGATCCGCGATGCGGCGACGATCATCCTGGTGCGGGAGGCGGCGACCGCCCCTCATGTGCTGATGGGCCAGCGCGGCAAGGCGGCGGTCTTCATGCCCGAGAAATACGTCTTTCCCGGCGGTGCGGTGGATGCCGCTGACGGCGCTGTGGCGCTGCAGGGTCTGGGCGCGTCCTGCGTGGCGCGGCTGGAGGCGGATGGCGGACCGGGGGCCGATGTTCTGGCCACGGCGGCGATCCGGGAATTGTGGGAAGAGACCGGGCTTTGTCTGGGGCGCGCAGGCGCTTGGGCCCCCGCGCCCGGGTGGGATGGGTTTGCGGCAAAGGGGCTGCGCCCTGATGCCTCCGCCCTGCACTATTTCTTTCGCGCCCTGACCCCGCCGGGCAATCCGCGCCGGTTCGATGCACGGTTCTTTCTCGCCGATGCCGGGGCGGTGGCCGGGGATCTCGATGATTTTTCCCGGGCCGAGGATGAGTTGAGCCATCTTCATTGGGTGTCGATGCGGGAAGTCCGGAAGCTGAACCTGCCCTTCATCACCCAGCTTGTGCTGGCCGAGTTGGAGAAGCACTTGCCCCGGGTCGATGCCCCCGATGCGGTGCCTTTCGTGCGCAATGATGCGATGGACAGCCGGGTGATCTGGACCCGTTGAGACAGCCGAATTTGACAGATATTGCCAATTGATGTCATGCTTGCCCCAATGGCCAGTATGAACATATCCCTCCCCGGCCCGATGAAAGACTGGGTGGAGACCCAGACGCGGTCCGGTCGCTATGACAATGCGAGCGAATATGTCCGCGATCTGATCCGCCACGATCAGGACCGCGCCTCCAAGATCGCGGCGATGCAGCGTCTGGTGGATGACGCTTTCGCGAGCGGGGTTAGCGACAAGACGCTGGATGACATCTGGGAAGCAGCGAAGGCGCAAGCACAGACCGAACGTGCCGATTGAATTCTCCCGGGCGGCGGAGGCGGATCTTCTCGAGATCTTTCTCAGGGGCCTCGAGGAATACGGGCCGGTGCAGGCGGATCGCTACAGGGCGCAGTTGGAGGCGGCTTTTCAAGCCCTTTCTGGCACACCCGAACTTGCACGGCTGAGGCAGGAGATCACCCCACCGGTGCGGGTACATCCCGTTCAGAGCCATGTGATCGTTTACGCGATCAAGGATGATGGTCGCTCGGTCTTCGTTCTGCGTGTGCGCCATCACCGAGAGAATTGGGGGGAGCACCCCCTGTCCGGCTGATCCCTACCCCACCAGAAACGCCACCGCGATGATGGAGGCGGTCAGCACCCCCATGCCGAGCATCTCGCGGGGGCGGAGTTTTTCCTTGAACCACAGGGCTCCGATCAGGAGCGAGAAGATCAACTCGATCTGACCCACGGCGAAGACATAGGCGGCGTTCATCAGGGAAAAGGCGGCGAACCAGCTCCACGACCCGATCAGCGAAAAGACAGAGACCACGGAGGTCTGGCGCCAGGCTTTGAGAGTAGCGCCGATCTGGTCGGGCTCCTTCCATGCGAGCCAGGCGCCCAGCGCCACGGTCTGCCACAGGGCGACGACGGCAAGGGTCACACCGCCCGTGAGCGCCGGGTCGCCGGTGTCGAGCGCCAGGGTGGCGCCGCGATAGGTGACGGCGGAGAGCGCGAAGAGCACACCGGAGAGAATGCCGATGCCCGCCGCGCGGTTGAAGAGGCTGCCGCCGTCTGGCGGGTCCGAGAGCAGCAGCACGCCGATGAAGCCCAAGGCGATGGCGGCGAGGCCCCAGAGCGGGATCGCGTCGCCGAGAAGGAGGAAGCCGACGAGGGCGGTCAGCATGACTTCGGTTTTCTTGAAGGTGATGCCGACGGCAAAGGCGCGGAGCGAAAAGAGATAAACGGTGCAGATCGTCGCCAGGATCTGGAAGATCCCGCCGAGCATGCCCCAGGCGAAGAAGGCGGGGGTCAGCGTCGGAAAGCTGGCCCCGATGCTGCGGCCATAGGCATAGGCGAGGAGTGCGGCGAAGGGCCAGGACCACAGAAAGCGCGCCCAGGTGGCGGCGGCGGGGCTGAGCTTGCCGCCCGCCAGCACTTTTTGCACGGCAAAGCGCAGGGTTTGCGCGGCGGCGGCCTGAATGGCGAAGAAGACCCAGAGTTCCATGGGGGTGCTGTGCCTGTCCCGGGCGCCAAGCGCAAGCTCAGCGGCGCCAGAGCGGGTGGGCGACCGGATCCTTGCGGGTCAGGAAATAGCGACGGAAGATCTCCGCATAGGACCGGTAGTGGTAATTGTCATTGGCGTTGAGGTAACGGGCGCGGTCAGTGCGCAGGAGGCCCGGCAGGTCGTACCAGGGGACATTGGGGTGCATGTGGTGGACCGCGTGCAGGTTGTTGTTGAGAAAGAGCAGTGCCAGCGGGCCGCGGTCTTCAATGATCACCGAACGGGCGCGGCTGGCCTCATGGGCGCGGTGTTCGAGAAAGGTGCGGATGCGCAGGAGCGCAAGCGCGAGATAGGCGGCGAGGACATAGGCCCAGAGCGGTGTGGGCGAAAGCAGGATCAGGGCGAGGAGCACGGCGAGGCCCGGCAGGTGCCAGAGCCAGCCGCGCATCACACGGGGATCATGGCGGGACGTCCAGTCGCTGCGGAGGAAATGCAGGGTGCCGAGGATGGGGCCGAGAGTCAGTCGGCCCAGCAATGTGTTGTTCCACAAAAGCAGGCGGCGCAGGGCGCGCGGCAGACGTTCCCAGTCGCCCCCGTCGAGGAAATTGCTTTCAGGATCGTCATAGGGATCGGTCAACCGGCTGTCGCGGTGATGGGCCAGATGGGTGTCGCGAAACCGCAGATAGGGGATCACCAGGGTCAGCGGCGGGCAACCCAGCGCGGTGTTGAGCGCGCGCGAGGGCGTCGGATGGCCGTGGATGATCTCGTGCTGGAGCGACGATTGCTGGGCGATGGTGAGCGCCAGAAGCGGGATCGCGAGCCAGAGCGAGAGGCCCGGCGACCAGAACAGGGCCCCGGCCCAAAGAGCATAGGTGGCCGCCAGAAGCGCCAATGTCGGTATTTCGAATTTTGTCGTCATGGTCTTCCCCGGCCCGGTCCCCTGAGCCTCACATTTTTGTGACATCTGACGCGCGCGTAATCCATCTGGTGTCTGCGCACCAAATTTTCTACAATGGTTATTAAATTCACCAAGAGGGTGGAAAATGGACAAAAGAGACCGGGCGCTGCTGTTTCGGCAGCGATTGGGCGAGGCAATGACACTGGGCGGCGAGACCCGGGCGGGGCTGGCGCGGCGCGTGGGCGTGGATCGCTCGACCATTTCGCAATTGCTGGCGGGCGAGGCCCTGCGCCTGCCCAATGCCCAGGTGGTGGCAGAATGCGCGGGCGCGCTGGGGGTGTCGGGGGACTGGCTTCTGGGCCTGTCGGATCTGCCGGAACGCGCTTCGGAGGCGCTGGCGGCCTCGATGCAGGCGAGCGAGGCAAACCGGGCGCCCTTTGATGATCAGATCTTCGACTGGCACCGGGAGGCGACGGGCTACAAGATCCGCCATGTGCCCGCGACCCTGCCCGACATTCTGAAGACCGAAGCCCTTCTGCGCTGGGAATATGCGCCCCATATGGGCCGGACCATCGAACAGGCGGTGGGCGCGAGCCGCGACCGGCTGGAGTGGATGCGGCAATCGCTTTCGGATTACGAGATTGCCATGCCGCTTTTTGCGGTCGACAGTTTTGTCACCGCGACGGGGTATTACCGGAGCCTGCCCGACGACATCCGTGCGGAGCAGATCGCGCATATGCTGGCGCTCCATGATCAGCTTTATCCGTCATTGCGGATTTTCCTGTTTGATGCGCGGCGGCTCTGGTCGGGATCGATGACGATTTTCGGCCCCCTGGTCGGGGTGATCTATCTCGGGCAGGAATATCTCGCCTTCCGGGATCGTGCCCGGGTGCGGCAATTGACCCGGGGGTTCGATGTGCTGGTGCGCGAAGCAAGCGTTTCGGCCCGGGACTGGCCCGGACATCTGGAGCAATCGGTCAGAGACGCTCGGCGCGGATGAGCGGGATCACTTGCGCTTCGGGGGCGGTTTGCACGGCAGCGCTGGTGCCCGCAGTAAGCAGGGCCAGAACATCGGTGGCCTCGTCCCGGGTGGCGGCGGTGGTCAGGGCGTTGACGTCGAGCGCGAGCGCGCCCGCCTCCCCCGCCACCAGTCGGATCACATGGCCGGGCCAGGTGGCACAGCCCTGCAGCGCGTCGATCTCGAAAGTCTCGCTGACCACGGCGATCACCGCCGCGCGCCGGGCGGAGGCCTGGGCGCGCTGGATCACCGCGCGCAACAGATCGAGCCGGTCCGGCAGGCAGCAGACCACCCAATCGGCCCGCGACACCGCCCCGGTGATCGTCGGCTCCCGGCGCCAGGCGCCGGTCGGCTCGCGGGGCCCCGCGCGGTCATCGGGATCGAAGCCATGGACCTCCCAGCCGGCGGCAAGGAAGGCCTCGGCCCAGTGGCTGCCCCGGCGGCCGAGACCCAGAATGCCCACCCGCCCGGTCATTTCACCCCCTGGGGTGTGGCGCGCAACCGGTTGAGGTCGTAGCCGTTGAAGGCCAGCACCTCGCGGGCGGCGCGGAGCCGGTCGGCGGGGATCTCGGGGGTGCGGTTCAGGATCCAGCCCGCCCGGCCCGAGGGCACGCCAACGACGGCGGTGCGGTAGCCTTCATCGACCCAGAGCACCCAATAGGGCGCGGCAACCGGCACGCCATCGAGCTTGACCGAAAGCCGCCCGGGCCCGGTGATCCGGGCGCTGCCGTCGATGCGGGTTGTGGCGCCGTTCTTGCGGCAGGTGTTGGTGACCGAAAGCGTGCCATCGGGGCGCGAGGCATAGCGGGCTTCGGTGTTCACGCAGCCCCTCTGGAAGGGCACCGGGAAAGCGGCCACTTCGTACCAGCGCCCGGCGTAGCGTTCGGGATCGAAGATCGCCATGGAGGAGAGCGCCACGTCGCGGTCGCGGTAGCTGGTGCCGCAGCCGGCCAGTGCCAGCGCGAGAAGGAGAAAGAGCGATCGTTTCATTCGACGCAGACCGTTTGCGGGAACCCGCTGGGGGACAGCACCTGGTGGCAGCCGTAGAGCGGCTCGAACGGGCTGCAGGTGCGGGAGCGGGCGAGACAGAAGCCTTCGCAATCGGTTTCGCGGCTGCATTGTGTGTTGGCGTCGGACAGCGCGCGGATGCAGGTGAAGACGATGCCGTTGGGTTTGCGCCCCCAGCGGCCGCCGCTCGCTTCGCAGGCTTCCCGTTGGTTGGCCATGATGTCGGGGATCGGCGCATCGGCGCGCGCGCTGTCGCCTGCCGTATCTGAGGCCACCTCGTCGCAGGCGGCCAGCAGCCCGCCCAGCAGCGCGGCCGCAATCATGCGACAGATCGCAGACATTCTTGTCTCCCCGGTCTTCCCTCGGAGCGATCCTAGGGAGCGGTCCCGGTCCGGGCAAGCCTGCCGCCCGGGCGGGGGTGAATTATCCACAGGTTTCGCAGGATGCGGGGCGGACTTGAGAACAAATGCGGAACATATATACTGTCTGACATGCCTCAGCCCGCCACCCTCCCCGCCCTTCTGACCCGGAGCAGCCATCGCCGCCCGGACCTGCCCGGGGTGCGGTTCTGCGGTGATCTGAGCCTGGAGCCGGGGCGGGTGCATGAGATCTGCGGCACCGCGCGGCGGCAGCTGGCGCTGATGGTGGCGGGGGCGCTGAAGGGGCCGGTTCTGTGGATCCGGCCCGGCTGGAGCCCGGTGGGGCTGAACCCCGAGGGCATGCGCGCGCTGACGGAGCCGGGGCGGTTTCTGTTTGCCGCGCCGAGCCGGGCGGAGGATCTGCTCTGGGCGATGGAGGAAAGCCTGCGCGCCGGGCTGATCCCGCTGGTGGTGGCCGATCTGCCCGGCCCGCCGGGGCTGACCGCGGTGCGGCGGCTGCATCTGGCCGCCGAGACCGGGGCGGCGGAAGGCGCCTGCGTGCCATTGGGGCTGCTTTTGACCCCCGGTGCGGGGGGCGCGCCCGGGGTCGAGACCCGCTGGAGCCTGGAGCCCCGGCACGCGGCGGGCGATCAGGAGGTCTGGGCGCTGGCCCGGCGGCGCGCCCGGATGGCGCCCGAGAAGGTCTGGCGACTGGAGGGCGGGGCTGCGGGGCTGCGTCTGTCGTCGGGATAGGTCCGGCGTTTACAGCGGCATCTGAACGCGTTAGCCGGATCGGACAGCAATCACGGAGCGGGGCCCATGAGCAAGACCATCATCGTCACCGGCGCAACAAGCGGCCTTGGGCTGGCGCTGATCGGCGCGCTGAAAGCGGCCGGTTATGCCCCCATCCTGACCGGCCGGTCAGCCGAAAAGGTGCGCGCGCTGAGTGCGGAGATGGGAGTGCCCGGGGTCACGCTGGACGTGTCGGACCCGGGCGCGATCCAGAGGGTCGTTCCGGAGATCCTCGCCGCCCATGGGCCGGTTCACGGGCTGATCAACAATGCCGGCATCTGGCTGGAGGGGGATTTCGAGACCCACCGGCCCGAGGAGATCCGGTCGGTGATCGACACCAACACCACCGGCACGATCCTGATGACCCATGCGCTTTTGCCCGGGATGCTGGCGCGCGGCACAGGCGTGGTGGTGAACACGGTGTCGACCGGGGCGCTTTATTGCCGCAAGCTGATCAGCGTTTACGCGGCCAGCAAATGGGCCATTCGCGGTTTCACCGGCTGTCTGGAGGTCGAATGTGCCCCCAAGGGCGTGCGGGTGATGGGGTTCTATCCGGGCAAGATCGACACGCAGATGTATGAAAGCGCCGGGATCGAGCGGGATCTGGAGGTGGCCATGTCGCCCGAAGAAGCGGCGAAGATGGTGGTGTTCATGATCGACCAGAAAGACATGGTCTGGTCCCAGGTCAGCGGACGGTCGATCCGGGATTATCAATAGGCCGGGGCGCGGACCGCCCCGACCCGTTTGCGCTTATTCGGCGGCTTTGGCGGCCGCCACCAGGGCTTTCCAGCCGGCGGTGAAGCCGGTGAGCGAGGCCTGCAGTGCAACCTTCTGATCCGGGGCGGCGGCGGGCACGATGGTGACCCTGGCGGTGTTGCCCGCGCGGAACTGGCCGACCTCGGCTTCGGTGAAGCCGAGCCGCGAGAAGCAGCCGATGGTCTGGCAGAAGGAGAAGGGATAGACCCGGCCCTTGCCGCCATCCACCGCGAGCCGCAGGTTGGCGGTCAGCAGGGTTTCCAGCGGCGTGACAATGGTGGCGCCAGCCACGATCTGATCATTGCCGGGCACGGTGAAGAAGTTGATTTCGGCCACCGCATTGCCACCGTCATCCACCAGAAGCTGGTAGAGTTGGCAGGGATCCTTGCCATCTTCGGTACGAATGCAGCGCATTTCCCAATCGCCATGCTCGCCCTGGATATAGGTCTGGCCGACTTTCTGCTCTTCGCCTTCCGCCACCCCGGCGGAGAGATCGGTGCCCGGGATCGTTCCGGTGGGGCTGGGCGATTCGGAGGCGTCGACAGCGGCTTCGGCGGGGGCTTCGGCGGGAGCCTCTTCGGCGGTGTCCGCGGATTGGGCGAAACCGGTCAGGGGCAGCAGAGCCAGAAGCGACGCGGCAAGGATGGGTTTGACAGTGAACTGCATGAGGTCCTCGGTTCAGACGATGTTACGGCCCTCTAGCATGGGACCCGGGGCTTGTCAGGTGGGGAGTACCGGGCGGGCGAAGCCTTGCTCAGCCCGGGGAAAGCGCCGCCAAACCGAAGAATAAAGCCCCAAGACAAAGAAAAGGGCCCATCCAGGCCCTTTCCAAGTCTCTCCCTGCCGGACTGGCCGACTTGTTTTGCCGGAACGTTATGCCGGGAAACGTGACACGTCAACAGTCTTGCGCTCACATTTTTTCCGCCCCCCGGGCGCGGGGCAAAAAAAGCCGCGCCCAAGGGCGCGGCCAGTCAACAGGGAGGAAATGTTCAGCCATCCCACCATCAGGGCGCTGAACGATCTTGAAACTGGCATAGAATGGTTAACAAGCTATGTTCGGACCGAACCAAAAATTCAGAGGGCTTCGACAGTGGCGGAAACGATCTTTGTGGGCGGCGGCGGCGAGGGATACGGCGCAGCACAAACCCTGCTTTTGAAATATGCCAACCGCCACGGATTGATTGCGGGCGCCACCGGCACCGGCAAGACGGTGACCTTGCAGATCCTCGCCGAGGGCTTTGCCAGCGCAGGCGTGCCGGTCTTCCTGTCGGATGTGAAGGGCGATCTGTCGGGGCTGGCGAAATCGGGCAGCGAAAGGTTCAAACTGCACGCGGCCTTCACGAAACGCGCAGGCACGATCGGGTTCGACGATTATGCCTATGAGGGATTTCCGGTCACCTTCTGGGATCTTTTCGGCGAACAGGGTCACCCGGTGCGCACCACGATTTCCGAGATGGGGCCGCTGCTGCTGGCCCGCTTGCTGGAGTTGACCGAGGCGCAGGAGGGTGTGCTGAACATCGCTTTCCGGGTCGCCGACGAAGAAGGCCTGCCTCTGCTCGACCTGAAGGATCTGCAATCCATGCTGGTCTGGCTGGGGGAAAATCGCGGCACCGTGTCCCTGCGCTATGGCAATATTTCGACCGCATCGGTGGGCGCGATCCAGCGGCAGTTGCTGGTGCTGGAAAACCAGGGTGCCACGCAGTTCTTCGGCGAGCCTGCGCTGGAGCTGTCGGATATCATGCGCACCGAAACCGATGGGCGCGGACGGATCAACATTCTGGCCGCCGACAAGCTGATGGCGGCGCCCCGGCTTTATGCGACCTCGCTTCTGTGGTTGCTGTCGGAACTCTTCGAGGAACTTCCCGAGGTCGGCGATCCGGACAAGCCGAAACTGGTGTTCTTCTTTGACGAGGCGCATCTTCTCTTCGATGACGCGCCCAAGGCGCTGATTGACAAGGTGGAACAGGTGGCCCGCCTGATCCGCTCGAAGGGCGTGGGCGTTTACTTCGTGACGCAAAATCCGGCGGATGTCCCGGAGGATATTCTGGGGCAATTGGGCAACCGGGTGCAGCACGCTTTGCGCGCCTTCACACCGAAGGATCAGAAGGGCCTCAAAGCGGCGGCGGAAACCTATCGCACCAATCCACGCTTTTCGACCGAGGATGCGATCAAGGAGGTGGGCGTGGGCGAGGCCGTCACCTCGATGCTGGAGGCCAAGGGGGCGCCGGGCGTGGTCGAGCGCACGCTGATCCGCCCGCCCGCGTCGCAACTGGGGCCGATCACCAAGGGCGAACGCGCCGATGTGATTGCGGGCTCTCCAATCGCGGGGAAATACGAGACGCTGAAAGACCGCGAAAGCGCCTATGAGGTGCTGACGAAGCGGGCGGAGGCCGCCGCCAAGGAGGCCGAGGAAGCAGAGCGGCGCGAGGAAGAGGCGGAAGAGGCCGAGCGCGAGTTCCGCCGCGCGCGGCGCTATGACGGGCGCGATGTGGGGCGGTCGACCTCGCGGCGGTCGTCGAAGTCGCCCTCGCTGGGGGATCAGTTTGCCAAGATGGTGGTGAAGGAATTGACCGGCACCACGGGTCGGCGGCTGGTGCGCGGCATCCTCGGCGGGCTTTTCAAGGGGCGGTGAGCCTTGGGGGCTCTGCCCCCCGCGCTGACGCGCTCCCCCCGCGATATTTGTGACAGGAAGAAGGTGCGACACGTCTTTGTGAAGGGCCGGCGCTCGACACCGGGTTGGGAACGCCTAGGGTGAAGGTCATGATTTTTCGCGTTTTTCTTCTGCTGATGGCCCTGGCCACGAGTGCTACCGCTGAGCCTGTCGCCTTTGACAAAAGCTGGCGGGAACAGGGGTTTTTGCGGCTTTTCACCAATGACTACGCCTTGCGGGGCGGCCGGGTGGGTGTGGTGTCGGACGGCACCGTTTCGCTGATCTGGCGGCCTGTCGAGGGGGCGTTGCGCGGGGCAACCCGCGCATCCTGGCGCTGGCAGGTGGCGGAGGGCGTGGTGCCCACCGACCTTTCGGCCAAGGGCGGGGATGACCGGAACCTCGCGCTCTATTTCGTCTTCGTGGACGAGGCGACGGCGAAGAGCCTCACCCGCAACAATGCGCGCCGAGTGTTGCGCAATCCATCGACCCGGGCGCTGGTCTACACCTGGGGCGGCGACCATGAGATCGGCGCGGTGCTCAAAAGCCCCTACCACCCTGCCCTGCGGCTGAAGATCCTGCGCAATGCCCCCACCGGCAGTTTCAGCGAGACCGTCGATCTGGCCTCCGATCATCGTCGCATCTTTGGCACCGCCCCCGGCGTGCTGGTCGGGCTGGCGCTGTCGGCGGACAGCGATGACACCGATGGTCTGATCCGGGCTTCGGTTGCAGATCTCACCCTCGAGTGATCGCAAGAAAGCCGCCCCTGCCCCTCGACGCCTGCGAGCGGGCGTGGCATCACCACGGGGCTCAACAGGGGGACATTGGATGGCATTCGGCACGGGACATCACCTCAGCCTGATCGACGGATCGGCCTTCATCTTTCGCGCCTATCACGCCCTGCCGCCGCTCACGCGGAAATCCGACGGCGCGCCGGTGGGCGCGGTCTCGGGCTTCGTCAACATGCTCTGGAAGATGGTCGAGGACAATCGCGGCGCGGATGCGCCGACCCATATGGCGGTGGTCTTCGACAAGGGCAGCCACACGTTCCGCAACGATCTTTATGATCAATACAAGGCCAATCGCGACGCCATGCCCGAGGATCTGCGCCCGCAGATCCCGCTCACCCGCGAGGCGACCCGCGCCTTCAACATTGCCTGTCTCGAGACCGAGGGGTTCGAGGCCGATGACATCATCGCGACGCTGGCGCGACAGGCGCGCGAGGCCGGTGGCCGGGTGACCATCGTATCCTCGGACAAGGATCTGATGCAGCTTGTGGGCGGCGGGGTCGAGATGTTCGACGCGATGAAGAACACCCGCATCGGGGTCGAAGGGGTCGAGGCGAAATTTGGCGTCAGCCCCGAAAAGGTGATCGATGTGCAGGCGCTTGCGGGCGATTCGGTCGATAATATTCCGGGCGCGCCGGGGATCGGGGTGAAGACCGCCGCTTTGCTGATCAACGAATACGGCGATCTGGAAACGCTTCTGGAGCGGGCCGAGGAGATCAAGCAGCCGAAGCGGCGGCAGACGCTGATCGATCATGCGGACCAGATCCGCCTGTCGAAGAAACTGGTCACGCTCGATCAGCAGATGGACCTGCCCTACGGGCTGGAAACGCTCGAAGTGCAGGATCCGGTGGCCGATGATCTCTTGTCCTTCCTCGCCCGGATGGAATTCCGCACGGTGACCAAGCGGGTCGCCGATGCGCTGGGGGCCGAGGTGCCGGTGATCGAGGAGGCGGCACCCGCGCGCGAGGACAGCGCGGTACCGGAGGCCCTACCCTTTGATCCGGACAGCTATGTGCGGATCTCGACCGCAGAAGACCTGGCGCCCTGGATCGCGGAGGCTTTCGCGCTGGGATACATGGCGGTGGACACCGAGACCACGGGGCTCGACGAAATGGTCGCGGATCTGGTTGGCATTTCGCTCGCCTCCGTTGCGGGCAAGGCGGCTTACATTCCGCTGACCCACAAGACGGCGTCGTCGGACGACCTTTTCGGCTCCGATGAACTGGTCGAGGGGCAGATGGGTCTGGAAGAGGCCTTGGCGCTTCTGAAACCGCTTCTGGAAGACCCGAGTGTGATCAAGATCGGGCAGAACATGAAGTACGACGCCAAGATCTTTGCCCGTCACGGGATCGACGTCGCCCCCATCGATGACACGATGCTGATGTCCTATGCGATGAACGCAGGGCTGCACAATCACGGGATGGACGCGCTTTCGGATCGCTATCTCTCGCACGAACCGATTGAAATCAAATCTCTTCTCGGCACCGGCAAGAACCAGATCACCTTCGACCGGGTGCCCGTCGAAGATGCGGTGAAATACGCCGCCGAGGATGCGGACATCACGCTCCGGCTCTGGCAGGCGTTCAAACCGGAGTTGCACAAACGCAAGGTGGCGACGGTTTACGAGACGCTGGAACGGCCGCTGGTGCCGGTGCTGGCCGAGATGGAAATGGCCGGCATCAAGCTTGACCGGGACGTGCTGGCGCGGATGTCGAATGCTTTTGCGCAGAAGATGGCACAGCTTGAGGATGAAATTTACGAGCTGGCGGGGCGCAAGTTCAACGTCGCCTCGCCCAAGCAGCTGGGCGAGATCATGTTCGACGAGATGTCGCTGACCCTGCCCGACGGAAAGCCGCCGAAGAAGGGCAAGACGGGCGCCTATTCCACCGGCGCCGATGTGCTGGAGGATCTGGCGACGCTGCATGATCTGCCCCGACGCATTCTGGACTGGCGGCAGCTTTCGAAACTGAAATCCACCTATACCGACGCGCTGCAGGACCACATCAACGCCGACACGGGCCGGGTGCACACCTCCTATTCCATTGCCGGGGCCAACACCGGGCGGCTGGCCTCGACCGATCCGAACCTGCAGAACATTCCCGTGCGGACCGAGGATGGGCGGCGCATTCGGGAGGCGTTCATTGCCACGCCGGGACATACGCTGGTCAGCCTCGATTATTCGCAGATCGAGCTGCGCATCCTCGCCCATATCGCCGGGATTGATGCGCTGAAGGAAGCCTTCCGCGATGGGCAGGACATTCACGCCGCGACGGCCTCGGAAATGTTCGGCGTGCCGCTGGATGAGATGACGCCCGAAGTGCGCCGTCAGGCGAAGGCGATCAATTTCGGGGTGATCTACGGGATTTCCGGCTTTGGCCTGGCGCGCAATCTGCGCATTCCCCGGGCCGAGGCGCAGGATTTCATCACCCGCTATTTCGAGCGGTTCCCGGGCATTCGCACCTATATGGACGACACGGTCGCCTTTGCGAAGGAACACGGGTTTGTGCAGACACTCTTTGGTCGCCGCATCCACACGCCCGAAATTGCCGCCAGCGGACCGCGGGCGGGCTTTGCCAAGCGGGCCGCGATCAACGCGCCGATCCAGGGCACCGCAGCCGATGTGATCCGACGCGCGATGATCCGGATGCCCGAGGCGATCAGGGATCTGCCCGCGAAAATGCTGTTGCAGGTCCATGACGAATTGCTGTTCGAGGTGGAGGACGGCGCGGTCGAGGATCTGATCGGCGTGGCACGGGACGTGATGGAGGGGGCCGCCACCCCTGCCGTCCATCTCGATTTGCCGCTGACGGTGGATGCGGGCCAGGGCCGGACCTGGGCGGAGGCCCATTGATCCGCCAATGATGCAGGTGCAGAATGTGCAGATCCCGCGCAGGCTCCCGCCAGGATTGCAGAGGGCGCGGGCGCGGTAAAAGTTAATCTCCTTATTTTTCAGGGGGTCGCGCCAGATTTCCGACAATTTCAGGATGCGTTGTTGACACAATCTGCACATTCGGTGCACATTCGACCCGTATCGAGTGATTGGGTGGGTAACGAGTTCTGTGACACACCACTTGTTTATATTATCGCGGCCTGCCCTGGTGCAGGCCGCTTTTTTACTGGGCTTTCGTCGCCCCTTCACCCTCTGAAAATCCCATCCGCCGGTAAGGAAATTCTGCAGGTGCGAAGGTGCTTTCTTCCATCACAACCACCGGCAGAGCCGCGCTCCGACACCGGCTGCACAAAAATCTTTTTAAGATTTTCAAAGATTTATGTCCAATTTTTGCAAAAGTCTCGCCAAGTTCTTGACATAATCTGCACATTCGGTGCACATTCAACCTGTGTTGAAAAGGGTGTTGTGTGAGTGACTGGGTTTCCGGACGAGTTCTGAGACACGTGTTGGTTCTGCGTAAAAATCCGGCCTGCCCCCGTGCAGGCCGGTTTTTTTGTGTCCGAAAGCACCTTGCTAAAACCGCCCGATCGGTGAAACTGGCTTGAACCAGCGGGAGAGTGACATGGAAAGTGGAACACGCCCGGTCAAGGGCAGGCGCAAGATGATCGCCAACATGACCCCGGCCCTGCAGCCCGGCGTTTTTGTCTTCTGTTCGACTTTCAACAACGAGGCCGCCGGCGAGACGCTGAAACTCGCCAAAGGGTCGTTCATCGAGGATGAGGGCATGTCGCTGATCCTGCCCAAGGGCGAGGCGGACCGGCTGGGGCTGAGCTATGACACGCCGATGCGGCAGATCACGCTGATGGTGTTTTCCTCGCTCACCGGGGTCGGGCTGACCGCCGCGGTCTCGGGCGAACTGGCGCGCGAGAAGATCCCCGCCAATGTGGTGGCGGCCAGCCAGCATGACCATATTTTCGTACCGGCCGACAAGGCGGAGGCGGCGATGGAGATCCTGCGTGCCCTGCAGGCCCGGGCGCAATCCGACGCACCCAGGTCGTAAGCGGGGGATTCGGCTTTCCCCCGGCGCGGTGGCGTTTTATGACAGCGCCAAAGCGCCAAAGGGGAAGACATGCAAGATCCCGAGATCACCGACGATCTGATTGCATCGCACGGGTTCACGCCCGACGAATATGCCGAAGTCCTGAACATTCTGGGGCGGACCCCCAGCTTTACCGAGTTCGGGATCTTTTCGGCCATGTGGAACGAACATTGTTCCTACAAGTCGTCGAAGAAATGGCTGCGCACCCTGCCCACCTCCGGACCTCAGGTGATCTGCGGGCCGGGCGAAAACGCAGGCATCGTGGATATCGGCGACAATCAGGCGGTGGTCTTCAAGATGGAGAGCCACAACCACCCGTCCTATATCGAGCCCTATCAGGGCGCGGCCACCGGTGTCGGCGGTATCCTGCGTGATGTCTTCACCATGGGCGCGCGCCCCATCGCGGCGATGAACGCGCTGTCCTTTGGCGAAGTGGATCACCCCAAGACCAAACGGCTCGTCTCCGGCGTGGTCGAGGGCATCGGCGGCTATGGCAACGCCTTCGGCGTGCCCACCGTGGGTGGCGAAGTGCGGTTTGATGCCGCTTACAATGGCAATTGTCTGGTGAATGCGTTCGCCGCTGGTCTCGCGGATGCCGACAAGATCTTCTATTCCGCCGCTTCCGGCGTGGGCCGTCCTGTCGTCTATCTGGGTGCAAAAACCGGTCGCGACGGGGTTGGCGGGGCCACCATGGCCTCGGCCGAGTTCGATGACACGATCGAGGAAAAGCGTCCCACGGTGCAGGTGGGCGACCCGTTCACCGAAAAGCGCCTGCTGGAGGCCTGTCTCGAACTGATGGCCACCGGTGCCGTGATCTCCATTCAGGACATGGGCGCGGCCGGCCTCACCTGTTCTGCCGTCGAAATGGGCGACAAGGGCGGGCTTGGCGTCAAGCTCAACCTTGATGCGGTGCCGCAGCGCGAAACCGGCATGACCGCCTATGAGATGATGCTGTCGGAAAGCCAGGAGCGGATGCTCATGGTGCTTGATCCCGCCAAGGAAGAGGTCGCCCGCGCGGTCTTCGAAAAATGGGATCTGGACTTTGCCATCGTCGGCGAAACCATTGAAGAAGATCGCTTTCTCGTCATGCACGGGGGCGAGGTGAAGGCCGACCTGCCGCTGTCGAAACTCTCTTCGACGGCACCCGAATACGACCGCCCCTGGGTGGAAACCCCGAAAGCCGCGCCCCTCGAAGACGCCCCCGAGATCGACCCGATCGAGGGGCTGCGCGCGCTGATCACATCCCCCAACCACGCCCGCAAACACTGGGTCTGGGAACAATATGACGCCCAGGTGATGGGTGACACCATCCGGGTGCCGGGCGTCGGCGCAGGCCTCGTGCGGGTGCACGGGACCGAAAAATCGCTCGCCTTCACCTCGGACGTAACGCCGCGCTATGTGAAAGCGAACCCAGTCGAGGGCGGCAAACAGGCGGTGGCGGAAGCCTATCGCAACCTCACGGCGGCGGGCGCGAAACCGCTGGCCACAACCGACAATCTGAACTTCGGCAACCCGGAAAAGCCCGAGATCATGGGCCAGTTTGTCGGCGCGATCAAAGGCATCGGCGCGGCCTGTGCGGCGCTCGACATGCCCATCGTATCGGGCAATGTCTCGCTCTATAATGAAACCGACGGCCAGCCGATCCTGCCCACGCCGACCATCGGTGCGGTGGGGCTGATCGAAAACCCCGAAGACATCATCGGCGGGCTGGCGCAGGAGGGCGATTATGCGCTGGTGATCGGCGACAGCACGGGTCATCTCGGCCAATCCGCCCTGCTTCTGGAAGCCTTCGGGCGCGCCGAAGGCGATGCGCCGGCGGTCGATCTCGACGCTGAAAAGCGCAACGGGGATTTCCTCAGAAGCCAGGCTGCATGGCTGAGTGCCGCGACCGACCTCTCCGACGGGGGCCTCGCGCTGGCGGCCTTCGAGATGGCAGATGCCGCGGGCATTGGCGTCACGCTCGACAGTGCCGACACCGGCGATCTGTTCGGCGAGGATCAGGCGCGCTATCTCATCGCCTGCCCCTTCGATTGTGCCGAAACGCTGTTTGTTGCGGCCGGTCAGGCGGGCGTGCCAATCGCTCAGGTGGGCCGGTTCGGCGGCGATGCGGTGACGCTGGGCGCCTCTTCGGCGCCGCTGGAAAACCTCTCCGAGGCCTATCGCACCGCCTTTGCCGAGGCGCTTGCTTGAAGCGCGGGCCGCAACGGCCTACCTTAGCTGAAAGAGACAAGGACGAGACCGCCCATGCCCATGCAGGCCAATGAAATCGAAGCCCTTTTGCGGGAGAGCTTCCCTGATGCACAGATCCAGGTCGGTGGCGACGATGGTGTGCATATGTCCGCCATGGTGGTGGACGAAAGCTTTCGCGGGCTGAACCGGGTGCAGCAACAGCGCGCGGTCTATGCCGCGCTCAAGGGCAAGATGGACGGGCCTTCGGGCGAATTGCACGCGCTGGCGCTGACCACGCGGGCGCCGGACTAACCTTTCAAGGAACCAGAACATGAGCGCTGAAACCCAGATCAAGGACACTGTCGAGGCCAATGACGTGGTGCTCTTCATGAAGGGCACCAAGTCGATGCCGCAATGCGGGTTTTCCTCGCGCGTGGCCGGTGTGCTGAACTTCATGGGCGTGGAGTATCAGGACATCAACGTGCTGACCGACGAAGAAATCCGCCAGGGGATCAAGGATTTCTCAGACTGGCCGACCATTCCGCAGCTTTACGTCAAAGGCGAATTCGTCGGCGGTTGCGACATTGTCACCGAGATGACGCTCTCGGGCGAGCTCGACCAGATGTTCGAGGCCAATGGCATCACCTATGACAAGGATGCCGCCGACAAGATCCGCGAACACAACGCCTGATCGGAAAACGAAGGGCGCGGCCTGAGCGGCTGCGCCTTCACCCTTTTTCCAATACGCAAATCTACTGCATCTTTCACCGACGCATGTCGAAGAGCTCAAAACCGGTTCCCACTTTTGAAAGACTTGCGTCAGCCTGCCGCGCGCAACTTCTCTTCGGCCGCTTCCGCAATCGCCTCGGCCCGCGCCGCCAGTTCGGCCAGGGTCTCGGTCACCTGATCCGGGATCACCGCCACTTCCACACGCTCGGGTTCCGGCGCGGGGCGGTTGTGCATTTCCTCGATCCAGGCCTCCTGCTGGGCAACCTTGTCTTCCAACTGCTTCATCTGATCCTCGGCGCCCGCGTGTTTGTCGGCCAGCATCAGCCCGGCCATCAGCAGCATCCGCGCCTCGGGCAGACGGCCGATCTGATCCATCAGCGTGCGCGCCTCGTTGTCAAGGAGCCCGGCGGCCGATTGCAGAAAGTGCTCTTCGCCCTCCTGGCAGGCCACGTTGAAGGTACGGCCACCGATGGTGATGGGGATCTCGGGCATCTCAGGCCTCCTTCAGCACGGGTTCGAGGGTGGCCAGGATCTCTTCGATTTCGGCCCGTTCGGCGGCCCGCGCCGCGCGCAGGCTGTCGAGCTCGTTGCCCATGGCGGAATTGACCAGAGCGGCGTCGGCCAGCCCTTCGGCATTGGCGTTGCGCAGGGCATCATTGGACTGGCGCAGGGCCTCGTTCACGCCGCGCATGGTCTGCAATTCGCCATCGCGGCGGGTCAGCGCCTCTTTCATCTGGGCCAGTTCGGTTTCAAGGGTGGCAACGGTGCCCTTGAGCTCGCCCATGGTGGTTTCCATCTCGGCCACATTGGCCTCGAGCCCCGCGACCATGGTTTCCTGCTTGTCCTTGATGGCGCGCACCCGCTCTTCAAGCTGCTGGTTGGCGACCCGTTCGGCCTCCAACTCGGCCGCCAGCGCCGCGGCGTCCTGGCTTTCGCCCGCGCTCAAGTCTTCCAGTGCCTTTTGTGCCCGGTCGAGGGCTGCGGTAATGCGCCGCTCGAATTCTGCAATATCGGTCATTCTTGTCCCTGACTGCCGCGAGAGCTCGGACCACGAATCGCAGCCCTGCCCCCTCTGATTGCCTCTAACATAACGAAAGAATGGCCCGTTTCACCCCCTTTCCGCTGTGCCATAGCGTCCATTGCCTTGCGCTCGGGCAAGGGGCTGGTAAGAACCGCGCCAAGCACGCGCAGCCTGAGGGAAAAAGGTCATGGACATCGCCACGCTGAAAGAGCTTCACCCGGATCATTTCGCCCGCGCCAACGCGATCCGCGTTCTGGCCATGGATGCGGTTCAGGCCGCCAATTCCGGGCATCCCGGCATGCCCATGGGCATGGCCGATGTGGCGACGGTTCTGTTTGAAAAGCACCTGAAATTCGACGCCTCCGCCCCCGATTGGGCCGACCGCGACCGGTTCATCCTGTCCGCTGGTCACGGCTCGATGCTGCTCTATGCGCTGCTGCATCTGACCGGCTACGAAGACATGACGATGGAGCAGATCCGCAATTTCCGCCAGCTGGGCGCGATCACCGCCGGCCACCCGGAATACGGCCATGCCAAGGGGATCGAGACCACCACCGGCCCGCTGGGTCAGGGGATCGCCAATGCGGTGGGTTTCGCCATCGCCGAGGAATCGCTCAGGGCGCGCTTCGGCAAGAAGGTGGTCGATC
Source organism: Silicimonas sp. (assembly GCA_025800205.1). Classification (GTDB taxonomy): domain Bacteria; phylum Pseudomonadota; class Alphaproteobacteria; order Rhodobacterales; family Rhodobacteraceae; genus CALKXV01. The sequence continues at coordinate 20,743 of JAOXSD010000037.1, forward strand.
ACTTCACCTATGTGATCGCGGGCGACGGCTGCCTGATGGAAGGCATTAGCCAGGAGGCCATCGGTCTCGCGGGCATGCAGCAGCTTTCGAAGCTGATCGTGCTTTGGGATGACAACAACATCTCGATCGATGGTGAGATTTCGCTGTCGGACATCACCGACCAGAAAAAACGCTTCCAGGCCTCGGGCTGGCAGGTTCTGGAATGCGACGGCCATGATCCCGAGGATATCGACCGCGCCATTTCGCAGGCCCGCACCTCGAAAAAACCCTCAATGATCGCCTGCAAGACCCATATCGGCTTCGGCTCGGGCCGTCAGGACACCGCAAAGGCCCATGGCGCCCCCTTGGGCCCGGAAGAGATCGCCAAGACCCGCGCCGCCTATGGCTGGACGGCAGAGCCCTTCGACATCCCCGGCGACATTGCCAAGGCGTGGCGCGAGATCGGTGCCGGTGGCGCGGAAGAGCGCGGCGAATGGGAAAACCGGTTCGCCACCCTCTCGGCCAGCCGTCAGGGCGAATTCACCCGGATCATGGACGGCACCGCCCACAAGCGCCTCGCCTCCACCATCCGCGCTTTCAAGAAGGCCCAGTCGGAAGAGGCCCCCAAAGTGGCGACCCGGAAAGCCTCCGAAATGGTGCTGGCCGCGGTCAACCCGGTCTTGGGCGAGACCCTTGGCGGCTCGGCCGATCTCACCGGCTCGAACAACACCCTGACCCCTGACCTGGGCATCTTCGATCCCTCGAACCGCAAGGGCCGTTACATCCATTACGGCATCCGCGAACACGGCATGGCGGCGGCAATGAACGGCATGGCGCTTCATGGTGGCGTGAAACCCTATGGCGGCACGTTCATGTGTTTCACCGATTACGCCCGAGGCTCCATGCGGCTTTCGGCGCTGATGGGCGTGCCCGTCACCTATGTGATGACCCATGATTCCATCGGCCTGGGCGAAGACGGCCCGACCCACCAGCCGGTGGAACATCTGGCCATGCTGCGCGCGACGCCGAATATCAACGTGTTCCGTCCCGCCGATGTGGTGGAAACCGCAGAAGCCTGGGAACTGGCGCTGGCCTCCGAAGCCACCCCGTCGGTGCTGACCCTGTCGCGTCAGGGCCTGCCCACGGTGCGGACAGACCACAAGACCAAGAACCTGTCGGCCCAGGGCGCCTATGTGCTGGCCGATGCGGAAGCGGGCAAGCGTCAGGTGATCCTGATGGCCACCGGCTCGGAAGTCGCACTGGCGCTGGAAGCCCGTGCCGCATTGGAAGCCAAGGGCATCGGCACCCGGGTCGTTTCCATGCCCTGTGCGGAGCTTTTTGCTCAGCAGGACGAGAAATACCGCCGCAAGGTGTTGCCCGCAGGCCCCGTCCGCGTGGCGGTGGAAGCCGGCGTGCGTCAGGGCTGGGACCGCTGGCTGCTGGATGAACGTGGCCGCGCCCAGAAGGCCGCTTTCGTCGGCATGGACAGCTTTGGCGCCTCGGCCCCGGCGGGCGAGCTTTATGCCCATTTCGGCATCACTGCCGAGGCGGTGGCCCAGGCGGCGGAAGACCTGCTGTAAGCCGGATCAGAGCGTGAAACGCGAAGCGCGCCGGGACAGCCCGGCGCGCTTCTTCGTTTTCAGGGAGAGGGTTAAACTGGCTGCGGGTCGTCGGCGCCATGGAGGCGGGCGGAGAGTTTGCCGTAACGTTCCTTGAAGCCTTCGAGGCATTTGGGCGGGGTGCTGCGGGCATCGGGCCGACCGGGTCCCTGGGCCCGCAGGTCGCGGACAAGCTGGACCATCTCGGGGCGCACCGCGCTGGAATAGCGCAGCACCACCGGCCCGTCTTCGCTTTCGACACTTTTGAGGCGCACCTTGCTTTGCCAGCTCTGCACCTTGCGGCGCTCTTCGGCATCGCGGATCGCGCGGGACAGCACTTCGGGCGAGAGATCGGCCTTGGCGAGGTAGTCGGCGCAGCCTTTCTTGATCGCCTGCACCGCGATTTCTACCTGTTCGTCGCCGGTGATCATGATCGAAACCGGGGATTTGCCCGGATGGGCCGCGATCCGCTCCAGCGCCTCGAACCCGGTGCCGCCGACGAGGTAGTAGTCGATCAGGATCAGGTCGAAATCCCGTTCGGTGAGCGCGGCTTCCATGGCCTCGATCGTGTCGACATCAATCAGATCGAAGGGCAGATCGGCCTCTTCCACCAGGCGGCGCATCTTTTGGCGGTCGAATTCGCAATCGTCGAGAACAAGGGCCGCGCGCGGGGACGTTCCAAGGGGGCGACCGGGCGTCGGATAGGCTTCGGCAAGTAGGGCAGACATTGAGGCCTCATCGGTTACGGTTCGGTAACAGGTTGGCCCCTTGTGTCTTAACAAGGTCTTAAACTTGAACCGGCAAATGGAAAGGCTTCGTTAAAGTTTTGCCATTTCCCGTCACGAAAGCTTGCGCCGCATGAGCACTGCGGGGAAGTCGATCCCCTGATCGAGCCGAAGCGACACCGGGGCCTCTTCGCGAAAGCCGCAGGCGGCATAGAACGGCACCGCCATCAGGGTGGCGAAACAATCCAGCCGGGTGATGCCCGCCTCGCGCGCCGTGTCGAAAATGCGGGTCATCAGCGCCTGCCCGATGCCCGAGCGCACCCGGCGGTGATCGGTGACCACATGGCGCACATGGGCCACCTGCCCGTCACCATCGTCGTGGCGGCCCGGCGCCGTGCGGGTCCAGCCCCCTGCCCCGACGAGCACGCCGGTGGCGTCTTCGACGACGAAATAGCTGCCCGAGGCCAGCAGCCGGGGATTCGCCTTCGAGATCAGCGGCACCGCCATGACCAGAAGCGAGGGCGGATAGGCCTCTTTCAGCAGCGCCGGATAGCTCCGGCCCAAGAGCGCATCGACGCCTGCCAGATCGTCCGGACCGGCCGTTCTTATGGTCAGCGTGTCTCCCATGGGCCAAGCCTAGGGAATGCGTGCGACCATTGCAAACCGGGCCCAAAAGAAAAAGCCGCACCAGATGGCGCGGCCTTTCACATCCGAAAAAAGCGTGATCTTACTTGATCTTGCCTTCCTTGTACTCGACGTGTTTGCGGGCAACCGGATCGTACTTCCGCACGGTCATCTTTTCGGTCATGGTCCGCGCGTTTTTCTTCGTCACGTAGAAATGACCCGTGTCCGCAGTCGAGTTCAGACGAATTTTGATCGTCGTCGGTTTCGCCATGTCTCGTCTCCTGCTTGGCCCCGGGGCAGCCCCGGACCTGAAATCCTGAAGCCTGCCTTCTAAAGGCTAAGGCCTTCCTGTCAAGGGCAAAACCGGGGCCTGGCTCAGGAAACGCCCATGGTCTTGTGAATCCGGTCCAGTGTGTCTTCCGAGAGCCCCAGACCGCGCGCCAGATCGTTGAGATAGGTGGCCTCGGCGAGGCTGTCGACGCGCACGGTCATCAGCGCGGTGGCATAGACCTGGGCGGCCAGTTGCTGGGAGGTGTCCTGGGCCAGCGCCATGGCATCGACGGGGGCATCCATCGCCTCTTCAATGAAGGCCTGTTCGGAGGCGTCGAGATCACCCAGCTTGTCGAGGATGACCGCGCGTTCCTCGGCGTCGATCTCGCCATCGGCGCGGGCGGCCTGGATCATCGCGCGGATCATCAGCTTGGCGTTTTCCTCCATCGCGTCCGTTGCCGCCGTGGTGCCGGTCATCGCGTCGATCATGGCAGAGCTTTGTTCGGCCCCGCCCGCCAGGCCGCCGCCCAAGGCCGCCATCAGGCCGGACATGCCCGCCATCGAGGCCGCATCGCCGCCCCCGCCCAGAAACTGGTCGCGCATGGATTTCAACTGATCGGTGGGCAGGCCCATTTTTTCCATCATTCCAAAGGCCTGATCACTCATCTGGTTGATCTGCTCATTGCCTTGCAGCGCGTCTTTCACACCGGCCATGCCCCCCATCTGCTGAAACTTGGAATGGCCCTTGGCGGCGGCGAAACCGGCAGCGAGGGTGGCAAGGGTCTTGACGAAACTCATGGGGGTCTCCCTTTTCAAACAGCCTGGGGGCGTCCTGCGCCCTGCAAAAACCCTGCCATGGGTTAAAAAATAAAGAAAGATGCGGACGGCCTGTAAGCCGGATTCTGTTCGCCCCGGACCAAAGCCCGAGGTCTGATGACCATTCATCTGGCCCTGCTGTTGCCAACAGGGTCGAGCTGCCAACCCGGGTCTCGGGGCCGAAGCGCGCCCACGGGTGAGACCCCTATTCGGCATTGCTCCCGGTGGGGCTTGCCTTGCCGGTCCGGTTGCCCGTCCCGCGGTGCGCTCTTACCGCACCGTTTCACCCTCACCCCGCCATGGCGGGGCAGTCTGTTCTCTGTGGCGCTGTCCCTCGGGTTGCCCCGGCCGGGCGTTACCCGGCACCGTCGCTTCGTGGAGTCCGGACTTTCCTCGCTTGCACGCGGTCATCCGGCCATCCGCATCGCGCCGCTGATAGAGCCAAAGGGCCGGCGGGTCAAAGGGAATGCAGATCGGAATGGGTTTCGGGATTGGCCTCGGCCGGGAAGCGGCGCGCGAGACCGGCCATCATCGCCGCATCGGCCGCCGAAAGCGGGCCGGTGGCATCGGGGCGGAACCGCTGACGGAACGCCTCAAGCACCGCGCCTTCGCCTGCGTCAACCGGATAGCCGAAACGTTTGGCATCGTTCATGAATCCACCGCCCAGCGCGGGCTCCGGCCAGACCGAGAGCCCGGCGCGCGCCAGGCGCTGCCAATCGAAGAAGCGGCCCGGATCGCGTTTGCGCCCGGGCGCCATATCCGCATGGGCAATCACCGCCTTGGGGGGCAGCGCGTGGCGGTCCAGAAGCTCCGCCAGCAGCGCCTCAAGCGTGGTCATCAGGGCCTCGTCAAAGGGCCCCTGCCCGTCATTGTCGAGCTCGATCCCGATCGACCGGCTGTTGATGTCGTCAAAGCCGCCCCAGCTTCCGGCCCCTGCGTGCCAGGCGCGGTTTTCCTCGTCGACCAGCCGGATCAGCGCGCCGTCACGGCCAATGAGATAATGGGCCGAAACCTCGGCCTCGGGCGCACAAAGCCGGGTGGCCGCCGCCTCGCAACTTTCCATCGCGGTGTAATGCAGAACGATCAGCGAGACCCCGAGCCCGTCCCGGCGCGGGCCGAAATTGGGCGAAGGGCGGTCGGTGATCTCCATGGCTCAGCCGCGGGCGTTGCGGAAGGGTGTCGGATCCCAGCGGCAGGCGAAACCGTCGCCGTCCGGATCCAGCCCTTCGCGGTCGCGTTCCGGGCCGCCCTTGGCGAGAAACGCCGCCTGGGCCTGGTCGGAGGAGCCGTATTTGGCGCAGGTCCGGCGGAAGCGATCTTCGTTGAACCGGCCCGAACGGGTATAAACCGCCTGCCCCACCTTGTTGGAGGTCGAAAGCGCGAAGGCGACGATATTGGGGCCGGAATTGCCCGGCCGCTGGGGCAGCGCCTGGGGCGTGGCCACCTGCATGGCGTCGCTCTGGCGTTTGAGCCGGTCACGGTCGCTTTCGATGGTCTGGCGGGAACTGACCGCGTCGAAATTCTGCTCGTCCGAGATGTTCGGATTGTCGGCGGCGGTGGGCACACCGGCAAGCATGCCGGTGCCTGCGAGCGGCGCGCCCACCGGGGCGGGCGCAGGCGCCTGTGCGGTCTGGGTCGTCTGTGCGCTGTCGACCCCGAGCACGTTCAGCGTGTCCTGGGCAATCGCCTGATCATCGAGGTTCGCTTCGGGGGCGCGGCGGCGCTCCAGTTCCGCGTCGCGCGCCGCCCGCTGGGCGGTGAAATCCTGCGGCGTGCCGAAGCCCACGCCCCGGTTTGCATTCGGGTTGCTGTCCGGGATCGCATTGGCGCAGGCGGCCAAAGCGCCCAGCGCCAGAAGGGCTGTGAAACGGGAAATCATCTCTGCTCTGCCTTTTGTTTTTGGCGTTAAGCAGAGATTACCACCATTTTTCGGGCTTTGCCACAAATCCCGCGCGGCTCTCCAGCGCCTGGGCGACATTGAGCAATTCGCCCTCTTCCCAGGGTTTGCCGATCAGTTGCAGCCCGAGCGGCAGACCATCACTGTCGAGCCCTGCCGGCACCGCGATGCCCGGCAGACCGGCGAGGTTCACCGTCACCGTGAAGACGTCATTGAGATACATCTGCACGGGATCATCGAACTTGGTGCCCAGCGGGAAGGCGGCGGACGGGGTCGCAGGCGTCAGGATCGCGTCGACGCCCGCGTTGAAGACGTCTTCGAAATCCTTCTTGATCAGCGCACGTACCCGGCGGGCGCGGTTGTAATAGGCGTCATAGAACCCGGCCGAGAGCACATAGGTGCCGACCATGACCCGGCGCTTGACCTCGTCACCGAACCCTTCGGCGCGGGTTTTCTCGTACATCTCGGTGATGCCGTCCCCCTGCGCGAGCTTGGCGCGGTGTCCATAACGCACGCCGTCATAGCGGGCGAGGTTCGAAGACGCCTCGGCAGGGGCGACCACGTAATAGGCGGGCAGCGCGTATTTGGTGTGCGGCAAGGTGATATCGCGCAGCTCGGCACCGGCATCCTGCAACATCGCACGGCCTTCGGCCCAGAGGTTTTCGATATCCTCGGGCATGCCCTCCATATGATATTCCTTCGGAATACCAATGACTTTGCCCTTGATGTCGCCGGTGAGCATCGCCTCGAAATCCGGCACCGCCAGATCGGCAGAGGTGGAATCCTTCGGATCATGGCCGCACATGGCTTCCAGCATGATGGCGGCGTCGCGCACCGATTTGGTCATCGGACCGGCCTGATCGAGCGAAGAGGCAAAGGCGATGATGCCCCAACGGCTGACGCGGCCATAGGTGGGCTTGATGCCGGTGATGCCCGCGAAAGCGGCGGGCTGGCGGATCGAGCCGCCGGTGTCGGTGCCGGTGGCGCCAAGGCAGAGATCGGCGGCAACAGCAGAGGCCGATCCGCCCGAAGAACCGCCCGGCGTGAGCTTGGTGTCACCCAGACGCCAGGGGTTGACCGCATCGCCATAGACCGAGGTTTCGTTGGACGAGCCCATGGCGAATTCGTCCATGTTCAGCTTGCCGGTCATCACCGCGCCAGCCTCGAAAAGCTGGGTGGTGACGGTGCTTTCATACTCCGGTTTGAAGCCTTCGAGGATGCCGCTCGCCGCCTGGCTTTCCACACCTTTGGTACAGAAAAGATCCTTGATCCCCAGCGGTATACCGCAGAGCGACGGGGCATCGCCCGCCTTGATCCGGGCGTCAGCCGCTTCCGCCTGTGCCCGCGCGATCTCAGCGGTGGAATGCACCACGGCGTTGAGCGCGCTGGCTTCGTCGGTGGCCTTCAGACAGGCCTCGGTCAGTTCGACCGAAGAAATCTCGCCGCCCCGCAGCTTGTCGCGGGCCTCGGCAATGGTGAGCGTGTTCAACTCGGACATCGGCTTACTCCACAACCTTGGGCACGGCAAAGAAACCCTCGCGGGCGTCGGGCGCATTGGCGAGAACCTGGGGCTGCTGATCGCCGTCGGTCACCACATCCTCGCGACGTTTCAGCCGCATGGGCGTCACGGATGTCATCGGCTCGACGCCGTCGACATCCACCTCGTTCAGCTGTTCGACAAAGCCCAGGATGGCGTTGAATTCCCCTGCCAACGCGGGCAGATCAGCCTCTTCCACCTTGATGCGGGCCAGTTTCGCCACGCGGCGGGCGGTGTCATTGTCGATGGACATTTGCGCTCTCTCTTTGAACTCGCGGTGATGTAACGCTTGGCCGCCCCAATGCCAAGCCTTCTGCTTGCCTCCCGGGGGGCAGAACGCTACTTCTCTGAGGTCTGTTCAGGGAGCCCATTCATGGCCAACGATCTTTTCAACAGTTTCATGACCGGCCCCGATGAAAACGGCCGGTTCGGCGATTTCGGCGGGCGCTTCGTCTCCGAGACCTTGATGCCGCTCATTCTCGACCTTGAGGCGGAATATGAGCGCGCCAAGACCGACGAGACGTTCTGGGACGAGATGAATGATCTCTGGACCCACTACGTGGGCCGGCCCTCGCCGCTTTACTTTGCCGAGCGGCTGACCGAACGGCTGGGGGGCGCGAAGATCTATATGAAGCGCGACGAGCTGAACCACACCGGCGCGCATAAGATCAACAATGTGCTGGGGCAGATCATTCTGGCGCGGCGCATGGGCAAGACCCGGATCATCGCCGAAACGGGGGCCGGTCAGCACGGGGTGGCCACCGCCACGGTCTGCGCGAAATTCGGTCTGAAATGCGTGGTTTACATGGGCGCCCACGACGTGGAGCGGCAGAAACCCAATGTGTTCCGCATGAAATTGCTTGGCGCCGAGGTGGTGCCCGTCACCTCCGGGCGCGGCACGCTGAAAGATGCGATGAACGACGCATTGCGCGATTGGGTGACCAATGTGCGCGACACGTTCTATTGCATCGGCACCGTTGCGGGCCCCCATCCCTACCCGGCCATGGTGCGCGATTTTCAGGCGATCATCGGCAAGGAGGCCAAGGCCCAAATGCAGGCGGCCGAGGGGCGGCTGCCCGACACGATCATCGCCGCCATCGGCGGTGGCTCGAACGCCATGGGGCTGTTCTTTCCCTTCCTTGACGACAAGGAGGTCGAGATCATCGGGGTCGAGGCCGGCGGCAAGGGGGTGAACGAGAAGATGGAACATTGCGCCTCGCTCACCGGCGGGCGCCCGGGCGTGCTCCATGGCAACCGGACCTATCTTCTGCAGGACGATGACGGGCAGATTCTCGAAGGGTTTTCGATCTCGGCCGGGCTCGATTATCCCGGCATCGGGCCCGAGCATTCCTGGCTCCATGAGATCGGCCGGGCGAAATATGTCTCGATCACCGACAAAGAGGCGCTGGAGGCGTTTCAACTGTCCTGCGAGACCGAGGGCATCATCCCGGCACTCGAACCCTCGCACGCGCTGGCCCATGTGGCGAAGATCGCGCCCGATCTGCCCCGCGATCACATCATCTGCATGAACATGTGCGGTCGCGGCGACAAGGATATCTTCACCGTCGCCCGCGCCCTGGGCTGGGACATGGCCGAGGCCGACTGAGACCAGAGAAAAAACGGCCGAGGCGGTTCCCCGCCCCGGCCCTGGCCCCCGTAGTTCTTACGTGACCGAACCGCCGTTCTGGCGGCCCCTGATCCGGCTGCCTTTGCGCAGCGGATCCCCATGGCGCGCTTCCCGCGCCATGGTTTGTTTCTTGCCTGTTATGCCTGTTGCCGTTGTCCCGAGATGGATTCGCCGTTTTCCGTGCGCCGCACCCGCCAGCGGGTGGCGTGCAACTGGTAGCGGCGCTGGGGCATGTCATCGGTGTCGAAGATCAGCCGCACCTTCCAGAAGCCTTCGATATTGAGCGGGCAGCGCAGGTTCGAGACATGGGGTGCGGGTCGGCCGGCGGCGGAGGCGCGCGAGCGGCTGACTTTGATCATCTGGTTGAGATAGGTCAGGAGCGGGTGAATGGCCCCGTCATGTTTGAACACGACTTCGACCTCGGTATCCTGAAGATAGCCGAGAAGCACGATATTCCCGTCCTTCGTCGTCTTTTTCTGCGGTGTGACATCCACCTGAACCGAGATGATATTGCTGCGCGCCTGGCGCTGCGCCTTCACCGCATAAGTCGGTTCTTTGGCAAGCTTCTGCTGTGGTTCCATGGGCGTTCTGACCTCGCACTTTCTGTGCTCCGGCCTAAGCTCTAGCCCATTAACCCTGAACAAATCGCAAACAAATGGAAGAAAATCAGCGCCGCCCTTCCCAGAGCCAGGCGCCAACGGCGAAACCGGCGGCCAGAAGCAGCATCGCCCAGGCGGGCAACAGGGGCGAGACGCGGATGTCGGCGGTCAGATAGGCCGCGCGGGGCGTGATGCCGATCCAGCCGCGCCCCGAGGCCTGGCGGCCTTCGCGCACCCGGCGGATGTCGGGCAGGCCCGTGCTGATCCGGACAATGCCGCCGCGGGTTGCCTCCACCGCCGGGGTGAGCATGGCGCCATCGGCAATGGTCACCTCGAATTCCTTCGGGGCCGCAGGGCCGAGGGCCACCACGCTTTCGCGGTCGCCTTCCTTCAGCCGGTAGAGCCCCATCTCGGCCCCGGTCCAATCGGCGCTGAACCGGCCCGGAGAAACCTCGGTCAGCGGCACCAGGGTGACGCTGCCATCGGGCGCGGTCACTTCGACCTCGCCCACCGCCTCGCCGAGGCTGCGGCGGGTGATGCTCATGGTCTGGCCTTTGGCGAGGGCGGTCAGCGCCTCCTCTTCCAGATCCGGTTCCTTCATCATCCAATGGGCGAGGCGGCGCAAAAGTTCGAGCTGCGGACCGCCGCCTTCGAAGCCGCGCGACCAGAGCCAGGCGTGATCGGAGGCCAGGAGCGCCACCCGCCCTGCCCCCACCCGGTCGAGCAGGAGAAGCGGCGCACCATCAAGCCCGGTCATCACCGTGTCACTGTCGCCCGGGCGCACATCGATGATGCGCAGCCAGCGGCCCCAGGGCGCCTCTTCCTCGGTTGCGGGCATGAAACCTTCGGTCACCGGGTGGCGCTGGCCCAGGTCGGAGACTTCGGGCAGGTAAAGTTCCTCGCGCACGAGGCCGGTGGGTTCGCCGGGCAGGATGTCCGACAAGGGTGAGCGGTAGATCGATTCGGCCGCCGCGTAATCGGGGCCGGCCGCGACGAGGAGCGCGCCGCCGTCTTCGACATATTGGCGGACGTTGTCGAGATAGATGCCGGGCAGGATGCCGCGCCGCTTGTAGCGGTCGAAGATGATCAGGTCGAATTCGTCGATCTTGTCGAGGAACAATTCGCGGGTCGGAAAGGCGATGAGGCTCAACTCATTGACCGGCACACCGTCCTGTTTTTCGGGCGGGCGCAGGATGGTGAAATGCACCAGATCGACGCCCGCGTCGGATTTCAGAAGGTTGCGCCAGGTGCGTTCGCCCGCATGGGGCTCGCCGGAGACGAGAAGCACCCGGAGCCGGTCGCGGACCCCGTTGATCTGCACCACGGCGGCATTGTTGCGGGCGGTCAGTTCGTCCGGCGCTTCGGGCACGTTGAACTGGATCACGTTCATGCCGCCATGCTGGAGCGTCACCGGCAGATCGAGCGTCTGGCCCACGGGAACGGTGTAGCGCTGGGGCGTGGCCCCATCGACGGCGATTTCGATCTCGGCCTGGGCGGGCAGGCCTGCGGGCACCGCACCCTGATCCTCGATCCTCAGCTGCAGGATGACCGGCTCACCGATGATCGCGAAGGCCGGGGCGTTCTGGACCATCAGGCGGCGGTCCCAATCGTCCTTTTCGCCGGTGAGCAGCAGGTGCAGCGGCGCGGGCATCTCGGGCAGTGCTTCGATGTCGTGAAGTTGGCCATCGGAAAGCAGGATGGCGCCGGCGAGCCGGGCGCGGGGTTCGTCGGCCATGGCCTCCGACAGCGCAGTCATCAGAAGCGTGCCGCGATTGCCGTCGCTGTCGCCGAGCGTGATGAGGCGCAGTTCGGTATTGGCGAGGGTCGCGATTTCGGCCTCGACCCGGGCCACCGCCTCGGCGATCTGATCGGGGCGCGTGGCAATGCCCTGGCTCGCACTTTCATCGACCACCAGCAGAACGATGTCGGAGAACGGTTCGCGGTCTTCCACCTGCAGCGAAGGGTTGGCCAGCGCCAGCACCAGCACCGCGAAGGCCATGGCGCGCAGGGCCCAGCCGGTGAGGCCGCGCCAGAGCGCGATACTGACGAATAGGACAGCGAGTGCCAGTGCCACCCAGACCACCGACCAGGGCAGAAGCGGGTCGAAGAGGATGCGGCTTGCGTCCATCATTGGCCCAGCCTGTCCAGAAGGGCCGGCACATGGACCTGGTCGGATTTGTAGTTGCCGGTCAGCACATGCATGATCAGGTTGACGCCGAAGCGATAGGCGATCTCCCGTTGCCGTTCGCCGGAAAAGCCGCGCCCGACCGGGAACATCGGGCGGCCCCGTTCATCCAGCGCCCAGGCGGCCGCCCAGTCATTGCCGCCAATCACCACCGGGGTCACGTTGTCGTTGAGGTTGCGGAACGGCATGCCCTCGGCGAGTTCCGCATCGGCGGGGGCCGCTTCGACCCAGACCTCGCGGGAGGCATGGCGGCCGGGAAAGTCCTGCAAGAGGTAGAACGTGCGGGTCAGCACGTGATCGGTCGGGATCTGTTCGAGCGGCGGGATGTCGAGGGGCAGCGCCAGTTGTTGCAGCTTGCGCCCGTTGGGGCTGGCGGTGCCGAAACCGGCGGAGCCTGCGTCGCGGGTGTCGAAAAGGATCATGCCGCCGGTGCGCAGGTAGCGGTTGAGCCGCGCATAGGCCTCGGAGGACGGGCGCGGCTGGCGCTCGGAAATCGGCCAGTAAAGGAAGGGGTAGACGGAGAGTTCGTCGGTTTCGAGATTGATCGCCACCGGTTCGACCGGCTCGATCGAGGTCCGGCGGAAGATCACCTCGGACAGGGCGCGCAGGCCTGCGGCGGCGACGTCATCGACGCGGGAATCCGTGGTGATCACATGGGCGAGCGTGACTTCGGAGGCCGCCGAGAGGATGCGGTCGAGGGTCTGATCGGATTGCGCCTCGGCGGGCATCGGGGTGAGCGTGAGCACGGCCAGCAGGGCGGCGGTCGAGGGGGCGCGCGACAGGCGGCCCGACAGGGCGAGCGTGGCGATCACATCCGCCATCAGGGCCAGCAGACCGAGCGAGAGGATCAGACCCATGAGCGGTGTTTCCCTTGCAATCACAAAGCCTTCCACCGCCACGGTCGCAGGCCATATGGTCGGGGTGAGACTGGCCTCGGCGCCCAGGACATTGCGGGCAATGCGGCGTTTCTCGCCCGTGTAAAGCCCCGGTGGCAGGTCCGGGCCGGGACGTTCGGTGGCCAGCCGTTCGCCTTCGATGCCCGCCAGTTCGCCGGCCTCGATCACCTCACCAAAGCCGGTGAGTTCCTGATCGAGCGACCATGTGGTGCCCGCCAGATCTTCGGCTGTCAGGGCGGCGGGGCGCGAGGAGACCGCAAGCCGCTCCAGCAGCTGCACAAAGAGCCCCGAAAGCGGCAGCGTCGACCATTCGGCATTGGCGGTGACGTGGAACAGGACCACCTGCCCCGCCTCGAGCCGTTTGCGGGTGACCAAGGGCGTGCCATCGGCGAGCGTGGCGATGGTGCGTTCGGCGAGTGTCGGGTCCGGCTGCGCCATCACTTGCGACGCGACCGTCACGTCTTCGGGCACCGAAAGGCCGAAAAACGGGCTGTCGGGGCCAAAGGCGCGCAGGGCCTTGGGTTCGCCCCAGGACATCGCCCCGCCCACGGTGCGGCCGCCTGCGCGCAGGCGCACGGGCATCAGAATGTCTTCCTCGGCCCGGCCCATGTCGGAGGCCGCAAGACGCGGACCGGCAAAGCGCAACAAGAGCCCGCCTTTCCTGACCCAGTCTTCCAGCGCACCCGGCTCGTCGCCCGCCAGCGTCACCACATCGGCGAGAATGATCACATCGGGATTGGCGAGCAGGATGTCCGAAATCGCGCCGTCGATCAGATCCGCCGTCTCCACCAGCGCCTGCTCCAGATAATGGGTGGGCGAGAGGAGTTGCAGCCCCTCGCGGCTTTCGCTGGGGGCGATGATCGCCACTTCGCGGCGGCGCAGGCTGTCATCGGTGAGGCTGACGGCGCCGGCGGAGCGGCGGGCTTCGATCTCGAAACGGGTGACGCGGTTTCTGAGTTCGGCAGGCAGGCTGAAGACCACCTCCGAAGTGGTTTCACCGGAAGGGAAATCCGCATTGGCCTGGGCCAGTTTCCGCATCGCCCCCGAGGGGTCGCGGCCATGGACGGCGATTGTGACCTCGGCATCCGACCCGCCCCGGGAGCGCAGCACCGGCAGGCGAATCGTGCCCTCATCAAAGACCGCCGGGCCGAGGCCGAAGACCGGGCGCGGGCTTTCAAAGATGGTCACCGCACCGCGCGATTGCAGCGCGCTCAGCACCGGGACGCGCCAGTCCCGGGCCAACCCGTCAGAGAACCAGAACGTGTCAAAATCCCCCTCCAACCCATTGGCCCAGCTTTGCAATTCTTCCGCGTCGGCCGACCACGCCACGGGCTGGATCCCCGGCAGTTGCCCCGCCCAGGCCCCCGCAGCCCGCCAGGGCAGCGCGCCATCAGCGGGCAGATCGGTGAGCGAGACAATCGCCGTCTCGCGCCCCGCCAGGGCCGCTTCGCCCAGCAGATCCTCAACGCGCTCCATGCGCCGCGCCCAATCGGGCGCCTCGGCCCAGGAACCGTCCATCACGATCAGAAGCGGCCCCTCGCCCCCCGTCTCGGGCTCGGGGTTCAGAACCGGCCCTGCAAAACCGATGATCGCGGCAGCCACCGCCAGCATCCGCAACATGAGAAGCCACCAGGGCGTGCGGTCGGTCTGTGTTTCGTCGTCGGTGAGCCCCAGCATCAGCGCCACCGCCGGGAAACGCCGCCGGATCGGCGCCGGCGGCACGGCGCGCAGGAGGAGCCACAGGATCGGCAGCGCGATCAGCCCGGCCAGCAGCCAGGGCGTCAGAAATCCGATGGGACCGATGGACCACATCAGTGC